>CAZGZO010000201.1:0-5352 GCA_964529695.1 uncultured Lentimicrobiaceae bacterium | reverse complement strand
CAATCAAACAGAAACAGGAAAACAATTAAAGTGAGAATTATCTTTTTCATTTTTTTGAATTTTAGATTGTTTTAATTGTATTACTTTCAAACACTTTACTAAAGGGTCAGACCAAAATGTTGTTTATAAAAGTTGAGTATATTGCTATTCGTCTGGCTGTAAAACTGTTTCAATTCTTTTTCATCAATCTTTCCGTTTTTCTGCCACTTTTCGATCAAAGAATCAGATTGATAAAACAGTTCGTTATCCAAAGGTTTCAGAACTTGAAGGAATCCGGTTTTATCAGCGTTCAGCAACGGATTAACGTTCATATAAAATTTACTGCTTGTGCCCCATTTATAAGTGAAGCACTTGGCCTTTAACTCTAACGCGAGATGGCATAATGGGGCGTCTTTCAATGCCGGATCATACAGTAATATCTTTGGAAGGCTGTTGCTCTTGTTTAAAAATACCGGAATGGTTACGGAAGCCAGCGGCCAGCCTAAAACGGTCCACATGGTGGTAAAAGCCTTGTTTTGTCCTGGTTTTACGCCTTCTATCACACAAGCGGAAGAAGTTAAGGTTCTTGGTACGAAATCATAGAACCACACCATTTTCGTGTGACCGGCCGGAATGGAGGCATACTTCCAGAGGTTGGTGCCTGTTAAAGAGTTCTTCAGATTCCTGGTGGCTTTCTGAAGAACTATTTTGGGAGTAAGTCCCCCGTTACGTACGGCTTGTTCAAAAACAGGCTGCGTGTTCAAATAACGGATGTAACCTGCACCCTTGCCGTAAGTACCACTAAAAGAATAATTTGTGTGGATAATGTATCCTTCAGGAGCTTCTTTTGGATCATTGGCATTCAATTCGGTTATTTTATAATCTCCTACTTCAAAATAAGCGGCACCGCCTTCCGCGTCGATCACACCAAAATTTGACGACTGTCCTGTGGGTTTTGGGAGGCTCTCAAGTAATTTTTTAAAATCCGCAACAGTAGCGCAGGTTTGAAGCGCTTTTTTCATCAGCTTACCCGGTGAATGAAAGACTTTGGATTTGACGGTATCGCTTTTCAGTGCATAACTTGCTGTGTTCATGATGCCAAATCCCGCACTGTTGTATCCTATCCATATACTTTTCCCGGTTTTATCATGCGAATTAACCAATCCGACATAAGAGTACTTTCCGTCATGAAAAATCATAATTTTATTATTCAGGGTCGGCGTGTCGCGATTTTTCCATAACATGGGCCTTCCATCTTTGGTTGCTTTTCCTGAAATAACAGCCGATGTACAGGCCGATGCATTCCAATCAAACAGAAACAGGAAAACAATTAAAGTGAGAATTATCTTTTTCATAGCTATATATTTTAAATGAATTAATTTTGCATTTTTTTAAAATTTTAAATCGGTAACAATTAATAAGTCAGCCGATTAATAGGCATTAAATATTTACTTTCAACGTTTTTATAATTATCTTTTAGTACCCGACCGCCTTGTCATCACCGCGATAGTCTGCACCGCCTTCCAGTTTACCGTTTGGAAGTATCAGAATGGCATCTACTTTGCCAATTATGGGAGCGTTGGTAGTATCAATATTGTAGCCCAGACGACGCAAAGAATCCTGGACAGGAGAACTGAATCCACCTGGTTCCATCAGGATATGGTCCGGCAGCCACTGCATGTGAAAACGTGCTGCATCAACCGCTTGCTGCATGGTCATGTGAAACTCATAAACATTCAGGAATGTCTGAACTACAGAGGTTATGATGGTAGATCCTCCTGGGGAGCCCAATACCATGTAAAGTTTTCCGTTTTTGTCAACTATCGTTGGGGACATGGAACTCAACATCCGTTTTCCCGGTTGGATGGAATTGGCTTCTCCGCCAATCAACCCGAACTGGTTAGGAACGCCCGGCTTGGAGCTGAAGTCATCCATTTCATTGTTCAGAAAAAAACCGCCTTCCGGAACATAAAGCTTGGAACCGTAGGCACCGTTCAGCGTCGTTGTTACCGAGATAGCATTTCCGAATTTGTCAACAATAGAAAAGTGGGTAGTTTCCATACTTTCCTTAAATCCTTTGATGATTCCGTGCGCAATTTTTGAAGACGGTGTTTCATGTTTCCATGAAAAATTTGCCATTCTTCTTCTGGCATAAGCCTTGGAGATAAGCGAATCTATGGGCATTTTCACAAAATCAGGATCTCCTAAGAAATAGTCCCTGTCTGCAAAGGCTCTACGTTCCGCTTCTGTCAGTACCTGAATGTATCTGGTGGTGTTGTGCCCGTAACTGGCTAATGGAAATGGTTCAACGGCATTTAATATTTCTGCAATGCAAATCCCACCACTGGATGGGGGAGGCATAGAGATAATTTTTGCATTTTTATATTTGAAAACGATGGCTTTTCTCCATCTGGCCCGATATTGGGCCAAATCTTTTTTAGTGATGATACCACCATGTTTTTTTAAATAAGAAACAAGCATTTCACCCGTTTTCCCTTCATAAAATTCTTTCCGCCCGTTATTTCTGATCCTTTCCAAAGTACGCGCCAGAACCGGATACTTGATGATATCGCCGGCTTTCCAATCTTTATCAAGAGGAATCGTGGTTCCGTTTTCTTTGGCAAAATATTTCCTGTAGTGGTTGATTCGTTTTGCCTGTTTTTTGGTGACCACCACACCATTTTTTGCCAAATCAATAGCTGGTTGAATCAAGCTGTCAAAGGGCAAGGTGCCGAACTTTTTGTAAACCTGAAACAGTCCGGCTACGGTTCCGGGAACTCCCACCGAAAGCCCCCCAAGGGTGCTTTCCCCTTTAATGATGTTTCCTTTTTTGTTCAGATACATGGTCCGCGAAGCCGCCAAGGGTGCTTTTTCCCTAAAATCCAAAGCTCCTGCTTTCCCGTCATGGGTTTGATAAACCATGAATCCGCCTCCGGCCAGGTTCCCCGCAAAGGGGTATGAAACCGCGAGTGCAAAACTGGTAGCGATCATCGCGTCAAAAGCATTGCCGCCTTCTTTCAGTATTTTAATTCCTATTTTGGATGCCTCCCGGCGGGCAGAAACTACCATAGCGTTGCCCGCTATAACCTCATCATGAGGTCGTTTTTTATTCGTCACCTGGGGCATGTTACATTGTGTTAAAAAAAGGATTGTTAAAATAATCTCTAATGATTTTTTCATATTCATTTACATTTATGAAAAACATATTATTTTCTCTTGCCAGGGCTTTGTCAGTTTTGGTCCATATCATGACTTGAGCCGAAAAATGCCCCATTCATATTTTTATAAATCAAAATACTGGAATAAGTTTCCTTTTTGTAAAATATTTTGGTTAAACACAGTTGCATAAAAAAGACCGGCCCCCAATAAAAGGGAAGCCTGTCTTTCCGTTATGAGAAAAAAATCACTTTCCGTATTATTGATTTACAGCAGTTGGCGTATATGCGCCGGGATCAGCAGGAGCTGAAGTATTACCTTCTAATTCAGAATTAGGATATAGAAAGCGCTCCACATTTTTAGTCTGTGTCGGGGTGTTCAACGGGAAGGGAACCTGCAGGTCCTGGTCACTTTTTTCAAGTCTCCTCCAGTCATTATAGGGCATTAATGTGTAAAATCCTGTTACATACCTTTCTCCTATAATTTGCTTCAATAAGGCCCTGATTGGAGTCATATTGTTTGGGTTTTCCATTCCTCCATTATCAAAATCTGCTGCTACGAAAGCATCATATTTCATGGGCAATCCTGACACGCTCGAATTGAAAAGTTCGCCGCTTGCCAACAGGGCCCGAACATCATTCAAATAGTTGAGGCCGGTGGTAAATCCCTGCGTCCTGGCGCCTGCCTCAGCGAGGATTAACAAATTCTCCTGACATGTGATGAGTCCCTGCGGTTCATACTCCGCAGCGACTCCTTTGTTGTTCACTGTGGAATTCTGGTCTATGGAGTCATAGGCCATCCGCGCCGTTTCATCCGTCTTGGCATTGTTAAGTGAATCCAGCATGTGAAACAAGAAACCCGGGTGGTCGACATCAGGAACATCGCCAACGCTTGTGCCCCCTTGCTGGATACGTTCCCAAATCGTATTTTTAGAATTAGGATCCGTTACAGCCGTATATGGAACAAACATCATACTATTTGCTACAGTGGATATACCATGTTGTGCCGCAGCATAAGCACTGTCGTATTGCTTTGTAATCATGTAATAACGGGCCTTCAGCGTGTAGGCCGATTCTATCCATTTATTCTTGTTCCCGTTAAAAATATAGTCCCCGTTTACAACATCTGATGCCGTAACTTTATTTAAGTCTGTGATGGCACTTGAAAGAAGCGATTGCAAAGATTTAAATACATCTTTCTGGTGGTCAAACGAGGGATTAGGATTAGAGGATAGTGCCTGGGAATAAGGAATGTCACCGAACAACGATGCGTAGGTACCCACCAGGTGAGCTTCAACTACCTTTGCAATACCAACGTACAGAGGGTTTTTGGATTCCTTTTTCCGGATTAACCGAAGGGGCGTAAGGACGCTCGAATAGCCGTCCCAATTAAAGGAATTCCCGCTGAACTGATAATAATACATGTCTTGTTCCGTTTGCTCATAAGCAATAAACTGACCGGACCAAAAACCAGCTGCACGGTCCAATAATCCTAACTGAATCTGCATATCATTTATTTCGGCTCCCTTCAGAAAAACCCCTGCATTAAGGGAACTTACCGTGAAATCATTCGGGTTGTTATTGATACCAGCCACCCATTTTTGACAGCTCGTTATTGAAGAAAATATTATGATCGCAAGTATGTATTTTATATATTTTGTTTTCATATCTCAAATGTTATTTCGTTTAAAATTCCGTGATTACAAGTTCACATCCAGGTTAAATAAAACAGAACGTGTGCCTGGGCTGTTGAAGTAGTTCATACCTGAGATAAGGCTTGCCTGATAGTTATTCGTTTCAGGGTCAACTCCCTTTACCTTTGTCCAAAGGAAAAGATCCCGTCCCGTAACGGATACCCTGATCGATTTAAAGGCAAATTTGGACGAAAGTTCAACATGCCTGAATGTATAACCCAGAGTCACGTTGCGCAGCTTTGTCCAGGTAGCATTTTCTATATATAAATCGTTAGCCTTGTTGAAACCCAAATAGCCACCGATTGATTTACGGTACCAGCTTTCGTCCAACAAAACATCACCGCCTCCAAAGTTTGCAATATTTCCCCTCACGGTTGTGCCGGCAGGAATAGTGACTCCATCATGGTTTTTGAGAGGCTTGGTCAGTGTGACTTCATTGGAAACTTCAGCTGATGTTCCAAAACCGTTTGTAACGATCATTGTCCTATCCAGGTATTGCCCACCTTGGGAATGTTCAAACAACA
>CAZGZO010000200.1:0-5363 GCA_964529695.1 uncultured Lentimicrobiaceae bacterium | reverse complement strand
CGGCATAAACAATCGTATCCAGTTCATCATCAGTCATGGTAGGATGCAAAGAAACACGAACAAAACCCGGTTTTTTGGAATGATCGCCGTTGTTGATCATTTCTGTGATGCGATGCGACTCCTCCGGGCCGATTCCCAGCAGAATATGTCCGTAAGTGCCGGCACAGGCACAACCACCACGCACCTGAATGCCAAAACGGTCATTTAAAAGTTTTACCATGAGGTTGTAATGAATATTATCGATATAAAAGGAAAAAATCCCGAGGCGTTCCTTTACTTCTTCCGCCAGGATATGCAATCCCGGAACACCGGAAAATCCTTTGAAAGCTTTTTTCACCAGTTCATGCTCCCTGGCAAGAATTTTGCCGGTACCCATCTGTTCCTTGACCTCTATGGCCAGCGCCCCGCGAATCGCCTGTAAAAAACCGGGTGTTCCACCATCTTCACGGAGTTCGATATCGTCAAAATACATGTGTTCGCCCCAGGGGTTGGTCCACTCGACGGTCCCCCCGCCCGGTTGATCAGGCACTTTACAGTTGTACATGGCTTTGTTGAAAATCAGCACCCCTGAACTTCCCGGACCGCCGAGAAACTTATGAGGCGAAAAAAAGACAGCATCCAGCCGCTCGTCTTCATTTTCCGGGTGCATGTCCATATCAATATAAGGCGCAGAGGCTGCAAAATCCACAAAAGCAACCCCTCCGTAGCGGTGCATGATGGAAGCAAGCTCCCGGTAAGGTGGAATGATTCCCGTAACATTGGATCCCCCTGAAAAGGTTCCGATTTTAACTTTCCTGTTCTTGTATTTCTCAAGCTGCCTGACAAGTTCTTCTGGATTTACCCGGTTGTGCTCATCGGGCTGGAGCAACACCACTTCCGCATGGGTTTCTATCCACGAGGTCTGATTTGAATGGTGCTCAAGATGCGTTACAAAGACAACGGGCCGTTCGGTTTTTGGAACGCACTTCCCATCCACAAAAGTGGCACAGTTTTTCAACCCCAAAATACGCTGGAATTTATTGACCACACTGGTCATACCCTGGCCATAGGTGATAATCACATCATCCGATCCGGCATGGACATGTTCTTTTATCTTCCGGTGGGCATAATGGTAGGCATTTGTCATCAGAGTCCCGGTTTCTGTAGTTTCAGTGTGTGTGTTACCAACATAAGGGCCGATGATTTCGGTCATTTTATTTTCGATGGGAGTATATAATCGTCCACTGGCAACCCAGTCCGCATAAATTATCCTTTTTATTCCGTAAGGACTTTCAAAATGCTGATTATAACCGATGATGTTTTTCCTGAATTTCTCAAAGTACTGTTCCAATGACTCCATACAATAAATGATTAGAGATTTTTAAGCAATTGTCCAAAAAAACAGCCTCATCACATGAGAAGGCTGTTTGATAATATTTATTAATACAATGTGTTGTAAAAGAAATAAGAATAATTACAACAACATGTATTCATTTGCCACAAACATTTCCAATGATAAGATGATCAAAAAGAATACCCTCATATTAGAAGATCTCTGGAAACAAAAAAAGGGCTAGTGGAACATGTCATATTTTATATATATCAGAACAAAAAAGTTGCCTTTAAAACCAACCCTTTGGCAAAATGCCGCAAAACTTTACTATGCAGAGCATTCAATACTGGCTTTTCTGTCGCCATTCATGCATCCGTAATTCTTGATGACTGTTTCGCAACCCACCTGAAATGATGTTTTGGCGGCAATAAGAACTTATTTCAGAGGCTATTCTTACTTTTTCGACAGTCTCTGAAATTTCGTACGTAATAAACTACTTTTTTAATAATGCTTTCAGTTTATTTTGAAGGAAAGTTCCTGCCAGATCCTGAGCAACAATAATCCCCTTTTGATTAATGAGTAGGTTGTGGGGAATCCATTTGACACCATAAAGCTGGCCTGGAGCTGAATGCCACCCTTTTAAGTCAGAAACCTGTGTCCAGTAAAGTTCCTGCTGGTGAATTCCCTGCATCCAGTTGCGATGAATCCTATCCAGAGATACGCCAAATACAGTAAAACCTTTGTTGTGAAATCTCTTAAATGCAGCTACTATTTCAGGATTTTCAGCTCGGCAATCGGGACACCAGGAAGCCCAAAAGTCAACTAAAGTATATTTATGACTCGAAACTACAGAAGATAAAGAAATCGGTTTCCCCAGGGTATCGTTCAAAGTAAAGTCGGTGAAATGTTTTCCCGGAGCCACACTTTTCAAAACGGCTACATGTTTTTTTAACAATTTCACATAGGGATTTTGAGGCAAGGTATTGTTGAAACAACTTGTCAGTGAATCAAGCTTTGGCAAAGGAGTCAAATAACAATTCTTCAGGACAAGATAGGGTGAAATGGCACTGTTATTATGACGCACCGCAAAAGCAAAAGTGTATTGAATTCTCTGATTGTCAATTTTATAATACTCCTTCCTGATTGCTTCCGCTTTTTGGGGATTGTTATCGGCTTCGGCTTTACTGATTCTGGCGGTAACAGGTTTCTCCTGTAACCGAAAGATTTTGACGGAGTCCAGATATGCCTCATACTCTTTTTGCGCTCCTGACCCCTTAACAACAGGGTGCCTCCATGATCTCAGCCCTGCAGTCAACGATATTTTACTGTTTTCCAGCCAGAAAGGAATATGAATATTGAATTTTTTGATAGTCAAGTAATACAGTTCAGGAAATTCAATTTTTCCGGTAATTGTTCCTTTACCATCCTGAAGAGTCAAGGAGTCCAACCGCTCCCATGATTTATTTATCATTTTTTCTAAAATAACTTTGGTAGGAGCATTGAGACCCGTTATGTGGATTGCGACACGAAAGCCACTAGTATGTTTTTGCTCATTGGAACAGGAAGCAAAAAGCAACATGGCCAGTCCAAAAATTCCTATTGAAAAGAATAGTTTTTTCATGATTATATTTATTTAAGATTATCAAATTTATTATGCAATAATTTATTCATCTTCAATTTTAAGGGAGTATTTACCATAAAAAAGTTCCGTTTCATTTCTTATCATTAATATTATAAAGGATTTTGTCCTCCTTATAATTTTCCAGGCCCTTTTTCAGGAATTTTACAAAATGGTCAGGATTTAAATTATACGCTGTGGGTTGTGTCAGTACATCTCCTTTGCTGTCCATCAACACGTAAAATGGCTGTGCATTGACCCCGAATTCCGTAATTTGGAAATCAGCATTCTTTGCTCCCAGCGTCTTTTCCCATTTCCCATCGTAAGTGGATTTAACCCATTCCGATTGCGGGAGTTTGTGTTTGTCATCCACATACAGGGCAAGGATCACGTAATCGTTCCTGAGGATCTTTAGCACGCGCGGGTCGGACCAAACATTGTTTTCCATTTCGCGGCAGTTTACGCAGGCAAGGCCAGTGAAATCCAGGAAAATCGGTTTGTTTTGCTCTTTGGAACAAGTCACCGCCTGTTTGTAATCGAAATATCCTTTTAAACCAAGGGGCAACTTCAGGAAACTATGATATTTCGGCGTGGCACAAGTTTCCACCGGCGCTGAAGCACCTGGCCCGCTTGAATATTCCTGGATATCTTGCCGGATGATCGCGTTTAAATCAAAATCCATGGTAGTCCTCGGTGGCAGATATCCGGATAGCGCTTTCAAAGGTGCACCAAACATGCCAGGGATCATATAAACTACAAAACTAAAAGTGATGATGGCAAGCATGAGCCTGGGGACAGTAACATGCTGAACATCAGAATCCAGTTCGAATTTAAGTTTCCCCAACAGATAAAATCCCATCAAAATAAAAATAATGATCCAGATAGCGAGATAAACTTCCCGGTTCAATAGATGCCAATGGTAAGTCTGGTCGGCGATGCTCAGGAATTTAAGTCCCAACGCAAGCTCTAGAAATCCTATCACAACTTTTATGGAATTTAGCCAACCTCCGGATTTGGGCAGATTGGAAAGCCAGGACGGGAAAAAGGCAAATAGGGAAAACGGAAGTGCAAATGCCAGAGAAAAACCAAACATCCCGACAATTGGCTTTATAATGACACCCCCGGCGGATTCTACAAGTATGGTTCCCACGATTGGGCCTGTACAGCTGAAAGAAACCAAAACCAGCGTCAGTGCCATAAAAACCGGCCCCAAAAATCCGCCTTTATCTGCCTTTTTATCTGATTTGTTGACCATCCAATTTGGCAGTGTTATCTCGAACATGCCGAAAAAGGAGAAAGCGAAAATGGTAAAAATCAAAAAGAATATAATATTAGGCAACCAGTTTGTACTCAGGTAATTTGCGATATTTGGCCCTGCAATGACAGCGAGCACAGACCCGACCAGCGTATAAATGATTATGATGCTAAGCCCGAACATCAGGGCTAGCATTTTGCTCTTGGATCTGTTTTCTCCATCTTTCATAAAGAAACTTACCGTCATTGGGATCATAGGGAAAACACAGGGTGTTACAATGGCCAGCAGGCCTCCCAAGAATGCGAGAATGAAAAATCCCCAAAGTGTTTTTTTATTTCCACCGATAGTGATTTTGCTGCTTCCGCTTTCCGCTTTTGTGGGAGAAATAACTGCTTGATCCGGTGTGCTAATCTTGCCAAGGGTAAAAGAAAAATCCAGATCCTGTGGCGGCAAACATTGAGTGTCGTTACAACTCATAAAGGTTATGACGCCTTTTACAACGGCTCCTCTTGCTTTCAGTTTTATTTTCTGGATAAAGGTGGCACTATCGTTGTAATATTTCAGTTCCATCTTGAAATTTTTGTCATAATTTTTTATGACTTTACCTTTTTCCATTACTTTCCCCACCAAGGTAAAAGAACTGTCCTTGTTAAATTTAAAGGTAGTTGCCGGTGGTGCCTGGGGGATATCTTGAGAGTAAAGATGCCATGGGCTTTCTATAGAAGCTTTGAATATCAGTTCATATTCATGAGGTGCAATCTGTTTTGAAGTATAAATCCAGCTTACAGGATTCAAAATTTGGGCTGATGCGCAAAATGTCACCAGGAAAAGCCCCGCTAACAGAAACAACAAACGTTTCATATTCTTTATTTAATATTGAATAAAAAGTTCAAATAAATTTCGAAAAAACTGTATCAATAGAAGGTTGACATTTATAAGAAAATAGTCAACGATGAATCTTAAATTTATACACGTTGTTATAACACAAAATCACCGTTAATCAACCTTCTGAAGGATGTTTTTCAAATCCTTCTCTATGTTCGTTTTCTGGGAGCCCACGATCCTTCCTATTTCCTTACCATGGTAAAATAAAATAAAATCCGGTATTCCCTTAATGTGCAATTCTGCGAATTCTTTTCCCGGAGCCTTATGGTAATGGTTTACCGCGAAGATGCGGG
>CAZGZO010000199.1:0-5390 GCA_964529695.1 uncultured Lentimicrobiaceae bacterium | reverse complement strand
GCCACTCCTTTTGTGTTCTTTTTTCTATTTTTGATTTAATATGAAATTTCATAAAGAAGGATATCGCATCATTGCACAATCGTTCGTGATTAATGCCGGACTTGCAGCTCTGACTGCTTTTTTGCCTATTCCGGTATATTTAAAATATTTGATTGTTTTGGTTTTTCTGTCACTCGTGGCGTGGACATTTTTCTTTTTCCGCGTACCAGAACGTGATGTGAATGACGGGGATCATATTCTGGCTTCCGCTGATGGCGAAGTGGTGACCATTGAGGAAATTTACGAACCTGAATATTTCAAGGAAAAACGGCTTCAGATTTCAGTTTTTATGTCTGGTTTGGACGTACATGTCAATTGGTATCCTTTTGGCGGAACGATAAAATACACAAATTATCACGAAGGGAAATATCTTCTGGCGCGCCATCCAAAATCCTCGGAGAAAAATGAAAGAAGTTCTATTGTTATAGAAAAAGAAGCGGGAAAAGATGTCCTTATCAGACAGGTAGCTGGAATTATGGCTCGTCGTATAGTTTATTATGGGAAACCCGGGGATAAAGTGAAACAAGGTGAAGAACTTGGTATCATCCGGTTTGGTTCCAGAGTGGACTTCTTTTTACCTGTGGGGACGGTGCCGAATGTGAAACTTGGTCAGAAAGTAAGAGCACAACGTACAGTCATTGCACATTTTCCCTGAAAAGGCAAATTCCTCTTTCGATAGATTACAGAAATTCTTTTAACTCGGCGAGGCTGGTGATTTTATAAGTACTTCCATTTACTGAAGATTGTTGCTCCGGGTCGAAAAATACCTGGTCCATTCCAATGTTATCCGCTCCCAGAATATCTACTTCATAATCATCACCAATCATAAGACTGTTGCCGGGAGAGGCTCCTGTTTTTTTCATGGCATATTTAAAAATATCCGGATTGGGTTTTTTTACGCCCGCTTTTTCTGAGGTTATCAATGCGTTGAAATATTGGTCCATCCCCGAAGTTTCCAGTTTAATATTTTGTACTTCCTGGAATCCATTGGTTATTATGTGCATTTGGTATTTGGGATAGAGGTATTCCAGGATCTCCAATGCATGAGGATATAAATTCACTTTCCGGGGACTTATTCTTACATAAGTATTTCCTAGTTTGTTTGCTAATTCAAAATTATCTATGCCATATTCTTCCAACGTGTCGGAAAATCTTTTCCACATCAAAATCTCTTTCTCAATCTTCCCTTCGCGGTATAAATCCCATAATTGGTGATTGTGAACTTCATATCTTTTATGGAATTCTTCCCAGTTTTCGATTCCTAAATCACTCAAATTATGAATTTCAAACATCTCCTCGAAAGCTTGTCTTGCGCTCTTTTCAAAATCCCATAAGGTTCTGTCGAGGTCGAAAAAAAGATGATGGTATTTATTGGACATAGCAAACTATTTAAAAATGGCAAAATTAAACATTTGGAACATTCATTCCTGAGAACCTTTTGCATTTGAAAATTACACTCAGAATTCTTATTGAAGTTATTGATGAAAATTCATCACTTTGTAAGTATTTGTCACCCCTTTATTGGTAACCTGAACGATGTACAATCCATTTTGATTATGTGGCAGGGTAATGGTGACTCCATTAGCAGTAAACTGAGGATCGAAGGTGTTCAGTTTTTGTCCCAACATGTTGTAAATATCGATGGAAACATCTGATTGATTGTAGGTTCCCAGTAATATATGAAATATACCGTCTTGTGTTGGGTTCGGATAAATTACAGGCTTAACCGAAATAAAGGAGGTTTTGACCAGACTGTCTTGTCCGGTCGGGTAAGTAACAGTCAGGGAAACTTTGTAAGAACCTGGCTTATAATAGTAAACCGATGATGGCGTTTTTGCATTTGAGGAAGATGGAGTTCCGCCTTCAAATCTCCAATGGTAAGCTGTGATTGGACCGCTTGAAAGATTGACATACTGAACATATCCTCCAACAGGAACATTCTGGATATTAGATGTAAAAAAAGCAATTGCTTTAACTGAAGCTGGATCGTAACCTGGAAATTGTAAGACGCTGGAATTATTTTGGTCAAGCCAGTATTTAAGTTGAGAACTGGGAGCGGTACCATTAGCATCCCATGATTTACTGAAACGTCCAAAATAGTCAGGGTTATCAGGATTGGAACAATCAGAAGTCCCTCCTGTTAATGATCCTATTATCAGCCCATTGTTGTTAAAGAGTGGTGAGCCAGAAGAGCCGCCTTCCGTTACACCATGTCCATCTTGTGTTTGGGCCCAGGTAACTTCCCAATACAATCCGTTTGTATTAGTGCTTGTACCGCCGTATCCTGTTGGAACAAGTGGTGTTTTATAAGTTGAAATCATTTTAATGTCGCCTTCAGGATGATGAATTACTACACCATTACCACTAACCTCACCGGACGCATCCCAACCATTATAATATGGTTTGTATGACAAAGGAACTGAGTCACTTAACAATAGTAATTTAAAATCAGAGCCGGTAGAAGTGGGAGCAGAGGCAAGCAGAGATGCCCCGGAGAGTGTTTGGGAAGAAGGCTCTATTGCAGGCCTGCTACAATCAGGAGACTCATAATTAAAATAGAATATCCACTGAGAATAATCTGATTTAGAAGCATCTGGCCCACAATGGTAAGCTGTTAGAAAATAGGGTTTAGAATCATTTTTTGTATCGTTAACCAGTGAGCCGGTGCACCAGTATAAAGTGCCCTGTGAAAGAAGTAAAATCCTGGCTACACCTCTTTTTTGTTGCTGATAATTGGCTCCCTCCGGACAATTAATAGGAACTTCGCAACTTCCGGCCCCTCCAAAACCATTGTTTAATGAGTTTTTAGTTTCTTTAATATTTCCCAGCGACTCCAGTTGAAAAGGGAGCGTCTTGTATTTTTGAGGTGAGTCCAACTCGATAACAATCTCACTTGCTTTAATGTATGAAGTGGCCAAAAAGGGACCGTTATTCAATCGCGAAAAAGCGCCAAGTATTTTCGTTTGATTAGAATTATAAATATATAATCTGTCTTTTGGATTCAAATGAAAGTTTTTGAAATATAAGTTTAACGCTTGAGCCTGATTTAGTTGCAGAGCAAGCCGCCAAACATAATCACCGGAAGGAGATTGTTCCCAGGAACCTTTGCTGAGCAACGAATCACTTAGCTTCACTGCATAACCTGCAACTAAAGGCTGAGGCTCAGAAGTTTTTTTGAGCATCTGTTTTGGAGGTTGTTGATAAGGAATATTGACGGGAATTATCTTAGCCTTAAAATGGTATTGTTTGCTTAAGGGCACACCGGGAATCCGCAGCTGTGCCATAGCTGCAATTTGTAAAAAAGAAAATAAAAAGAGTATTAAAAACTTTCTCATTCTCAGTGTAGTTTAATGTTTTAAATCAATTCGGATACCCGGTTTTCAAATCATTATTAAGTATTACAAATTTAAGTAAATATTGGTTCCAAGCACAGGTTATATATCTAAGTATTTTTGTGTCAGATTTTATATCTGACAAATTTTAGGCTTCTTAGATTCCCTGTTTGAGTGAAAAGGCCAGGAGGAGCAAAAAGTTTAGGCCGGGTAAATGTCAAATAGTTATTTTTGCAAAAAAAGTAAGATGATTGTAGTTACAGGAACGGCTGGTTTTATAGGAAGTGCGGTAGTAGAAAAGCTAAATGAAACCGGCATAAAAAATCTGATTCTTGTGGATGATTTCACAAAAGAAGCCAAGGAGAGAAATTTTATCCACAAAAAGTTTGATTTGAAAATTCAGCGGGAAGAATTTTTCAACTGGTTTGATGAAAATCCTGAAAAAATAGAATTGATTATTCATCTGGGAGCCAGAACTGATACTACAGAATTTGATCAGCATATTTTTGATGTGCTGAACCTTGGATACAGCAAAGAAATCTGGAAACGATGCTCGGAATATAAGATTCCTCTGGTATATGCTTCATCAGCAGCTACTTACGGCGGTGGAGAATATGGCTATAATGATGATCATGAGATTGTAAAAGACCTTCAACCGTTAAATCCCTACGGTCGTTCAAAAAATGATTTTGACAAATGGGCACTAAACCAGGAATCGCAGCCGCCATTCTGGGCAGGTTTGAAATTTTTTAATGTTTACGGCCCCAACGAGTATCATAAAGGCCGGATGGCTTCTGTAATTCTCCACGCATTTAATCAGATAAATGAAACAGGAAAAGTCAGATTATTCCGTTCTCATAAACCGGAATTTAAAGACGGCGAGCAACTCCGCGATTTTGTTTATGTAAAAGATGTTGCTGATGTTATCTTGTTTCTGATGAATCAAAAACCGAATTCCGGATTGTACAATCTTGGAACAGGGAAAGCCAGGACTTTTCTGGATTTAGCAAAAGCTACTTTTGCAGCACTTGACAAAGAACCTAATATCGAATTCATAGATACACCCGTCGATATTCGCGATAAATATCAATATTTTACCGAGGCCAACATGACCAAGCTGAGAAAAGCTGGTTTTGATAAGCCATTTACCAGTCTTGAAGCCGGGGTGGGGGATTATGTTAGGAATTATCTGGTTGACGGAAAATATTATTGATTGAAGTTAATAGAGTCCGTAAAGTTGTGGAAACTCCAGACTCTAAACTCCAGACTCTGTCCCCTTATCCTCAGATTCTTCCAAAACAGATTTGATATCGGTAAGTAGACTTCTGGTTTTTTTTAATGTGTTAATTATCTGAAGTTTACCCAGAGATTTACTGTCGTAATGTTTCTTGAAATACTCTTTTGTCCCCTGAATGGTCATCCCTTTTTCTTTTACAAGGTGATACACGATTTCGAAACGTGCTACATCTTTTTGAGTAAACATCCGGGTTCCTTTATCGCTTTTATGAGGTTTGATAAAATCAAATTCCTTTTCCCAGTAGCGAATAAGCGTGGGCTGAACGTCAAACTTTCGGGCAACTTCTCCGATACGGTAATATAATTTCTCGGACATGATAAATTTCCTTAATCCATGGATTGTGTAGGAATCTTGGAACGGGCAAGCATTTTGCTGTATTCTCCAGGAGTCAAATCGTTAAAGAAGAAGTTGATGGGATTGATGGGCTTCCCATCTTTACGGACTTCGTAATGTAGATGCGGTCCCGTTGATTTTCCTGTATCTCCAACCAAACCAATAACCTGGCCTCTCACCACATGTTCTCCTCTTTTCACCAACAATTTGCTGAGATGGGCATAGCGTGTTACATAACCATATCCATGATCCACCATTACTTCCAGACCATATCCACCGAGTGAACGCCCGGCAAGGATCACTTTCCCGTTTCCGGTAACATGAACAGGTGTTCCAACCGGAGCGGCAAAGTCAATTCCCTCGTGAAATTTCTTTACCTTATAAAAGGG
>CAZGZO010000198.1:0-5406 GCA_964529695.1 uncultured Lentimicrobiaceae bacterium | reverse complement strand
GGCTTGTTGCTGGCATTTGGAATGATGTTCCCCAATACACGGATATATCTGTATTTTGCAATTCCTATAAAAACAAAATGGTTTGTAATCGGTTATGGTCTGTTGGAACTGTTTTCCGGGATCAGAAATAATCCGAGTGACAATGTGGCGCATTTTGCCCATGTTGGTGGAATGCTTGTTGGCTTGTTAATTATGCTTTATTGGAAGAAGAAGGGAAGAATGTTTGGCCCTGAAATGTGATTTATTAAGATTTTTGCGAGATATGTTTAACAATAATTTTCAGTACAGAAGAAAAAGCACAGGAGAATATCTTCATGATATTTTTCTTGGGAAAAATGTATTGTCTCGTCTAATTCTTATAAATACAACAATTTTAATTCTTGCAAACATCACTTCGTTGATTGCCTGGCTTTCCACCGGACATATGCCGCAATTGAGTCCGTTAGGAACCCTTACTGCATTGCCATCTTCGCTGGGGGAACTGGCAACAAAGCCCTGGACCATATTTACTTATATGTTTCTCCATGAAGCATTTTTCCATTGGTTTTTCAATATGCTTGTGTTGTACTTTGCCGGTATACTTTTTATGGAATATCTGAGCCAACGAAAGTTGCTAATAACATATATCATTGGCGGACTAATCGGGGCAGCGTTTTTTGTGCTAGCTTTTAATATTTTCCCTGCCTTTGCCGGCATCAAATCAATTTCAGTAGCCCTGGGTGCTTCAGCCTCTATTCTGGCTATTCTGGTCGCGATTTCAACGTATGTGCCTGACTACAACGTGCATTTGTTTCTTATTGGCAGGGTCAAATTAAAATATATTGCCATTTTCCTTGTGATTGTTGATGTTATAAGCATTCAGACTTCAGATCCAGGCGGTCACATTGCACACCTCGGAGGAGCACTCTGGGGTTTTATTTACGGGTTCTCTTTGCGAAAAGGAACAGATTTTTATCGCATTTTCGACAACTGGAAGATGCCACAACTCTCTTATAAAAGACGCAAATATCAAAAATTCAGTACTATTCGCCCGGAATCCGGACGACCAATGACCGATGAAGAATATAACAAGAATCGTGCTGTTACGCAGGAGGAAATAGACAAAATTCTTGAAAAAATTTCCAGATCCGGTTACTCCAGCCTGACTAAGGCTGAGAAAGATCTTTTATTCAAATCCAGCAATAAAAAGAAATAATATTTCTTTCCTTAATATACTGGAGCTAAAATGTTAATATTTACTATATTTGGCGTGTTAAACTCAATTGCATTTTTATGTTACGCGCTCACCATCCTACAGAAATTGACAGCGCAAATATGTTTGTGAAGATGTATGGTCGCTTTTGCCGTCATCTTTATGAATGCTGGATAAAGTGATTCCCATTTCTTTTATTGTTAGCCCTATGCCAGGGCAAATTATCTTTTTTTGAGTTTAAATTTCCAATATTATGTTAGGATTTATTTCAAATATCCAGCGGTTTACGGTACATGATGGTCCGGGTATCCGATTAACTGTATTTTTTCAGGGATGTCCCCTTGCCTGTTGGTGGTGCCACAATCCGGAATGCATCCGGGATTTTCGCAGCAAAGATCATTCAAGAGCAGATGAATTCACCGAAACTCAACTGCTTAAAGAAATTCAAAAGGAGCTTATTTTCATGGATGAATCAGGTGGTGGGGTCACATTTTCAGGTGGTGAACCTTTATGGCAGCCTGATTTTTTGAGGAATATGCTTACTGCTTGCAGAGAAGAAGAAATTCACACTGCCGTGGATACGTCAGGATTCGCGTCACAAAAAGTGCTTGAATCTATTATAGATTTACCCGATTTGTTTCTTTTTGATTTGAAGATCATAAATGATGCGTTACACAGGAAATACACAGGTGTATCAAATCAAGTGATATTGAAGAATCTTGGTACCTTAAATGAAAGAAATAAAAATGTAATCATCCGGATTCCCATTGTCCCAGGTATTACAGACACTGAAGAAAACATTGATGACATCCAGCGTTTGCTTTCTGGAATGCCAAACTTAATAAAAGTCAATCTTCTGCCCTTTCATTCCATGGCAGAAAGTAAATACATTCGGTTGAATATGCCTTACAAACTAACAGGACTTAAAGAATCGGATGAAAAAAGAAATAAAGAAATTAAAAAAATTTTCACAAGGGCAGGTTTCGATACGTGCCTTGGTAGTTAATACAAAACATTATGAACAAGAGAATTAAAACCCTGAGAGAAAAAAGCCTCTTGGCTGAACCAATGATGTCGCACCAAAGGGCATTATTGTTAACTGAGTTTTATCAAAGCGATGAAGCTAGAGGTTGTTCCATTCCCGTTAAACGGGCATTGGCTTTCAATTATATTATGGAACACAAGAAAGTTTGTGTCATGAAAGGTGAGCTAATTGTTGGTGAACGCGGAGAGTTCCCAAAATCAACGCCAACATACCCCGAAATTGTGTTGCATTCACTTGAAGACCTTGAAAAACTGCATACCAGGAAAAAACAGTATTTTAAGGTGGATGACGAAACCAGAAAAGTTTATCAGGAAAAAATTATACCCTATTGGGAAGGCAAAACCATTCGTGATAAAATGTTCAAGGAACTTTCCGATGAATGGAAGAATGCATACGAAGCGGGAGTTTTTACCGAATTTCTGGAACAAAGGGCCCCGGGGCATACCGTTATCGGAAAAGATTCCTTTAAGAAGGGTTTTTTGGGCATTAAAGAGGAAATTGCACAATCGATTTCAAAACTGGATTATGTAAATGATCCGTTTGCTTTAGATAAAAAAGAAGAGCTGACAGCTATGGATATCACCGCCGATGCCATTATTGCTTTTGCACAAAGGCATGCGGAAAGAATTAAACAAATCATGGCTGAAGAGACAGATTCTGATAGACTTGACGAACTTCAGGAGATGCACCGTAATTGTTTGAATGTCCCTGCTCACGCACCCCAAACTTTTTGGGAGGCATTGCAACACTATTGGTTTATCCATCAGGGAGTCATTACTGAACTAAACCCCTGGGATTCCTTTAATCCCGGACGTTTGGATCAACACCTCTACCCTTTTTATGTTCGTGAAATTGAAAACGAAACACTTACTAAAGAAAGAGCGAAAGAGTTGTTGATGGCATTTTGGATAAAATTTAACAACCATCCGGCACCTCCCAAAATGGGAGTCACATTAAAAGAAAGCAGCACCTATACTGATTTCTCACTAATCAATGTAGGTGGTGTAAAGGAAGATGGCTCTGATGCTGTTAACGAGCTTTCATATTTGATTTTAGATGTAATTGAAGAAATGCGTTTGTTGCAACCCAGTTCCATGGTTCAACTGAGCAAGAAAAACCCCGACCGATTTATTAAACGCGCTTTAAAGATCGTAAAAACAGGATTTGGTCAACCTTCCATCTTTAATACAGATTCCATCATTCAAGAAATGCTTCGCCAGGGTAAAAGAATTGAAGATGCTAGAAACGGAGGCGCCAGCGGATGCGTGGAAACAGGAGCTTTTGGTAATGAAAGTTATATTTTGACCGGTTATTTTAATATTCCAAAAATTTTGGAAATAACTCTAAACAATGGCGTTGATCCAAGGACTGGAAAAGCACTAGGATTGAAAACGGGAGATCCGGATAAATTCAAAACTTTTGAGGAATTAATGACAGCATTCGAAAAACAGTTGAATTATTTCATTGACATCAAGATCCATGGAAACAATCTAATTGAACGACTGTATGCCAAATATCTACCCGTTCCTTTTCTTTCATCACTTATAAATGACTGTATCCCTAACGGAAAAGATTACAATGCCGGTGGCGCCCGATACAATACTAATTACATTCAGGGCGTGGGTTTGGGAAGTATCACCGACGAACTTACGGCGATAAAATATCATGTTTTTGATAAGAAGACCTTCCCTTTTATTACTTTGATGGCTGCCTTAAAAGCAGATTTTGTAGGGTATGAAGAAATAAGGAACATACTGGTGAACCAAACTCCCAAATTTGGCAACGATGATGACTATGCCGATAATCAAACCCGACTTATTTTTGACCTCTATTTCAATGCCATTGATTCAAGACCCAACACGAAAGGTGGTGTTTACAGGATCAATCTTTTGCCCACTACCTCACATATTTATTTTGGGAGTGTCATCGGTGCCATGCCCGACGGCCGAAAAGCAAATGAACCGCTTTCAGAAGGTATTTCACCGGTTCAGGGGGCGGACAGGAATGGTCCGACTGCAGTACTGAAATCAGCAGCCAAAATTGATCATTTGAGGACGGGCGGAACATTATTAAATCAAAAGTTTACCCCTTCGTTTTTTACCGATGAAAGAGGTATCACGAGTGTAGCGCAACTTATCAGAAGTTATTTCAAAATGGACGGTCACCACATCCAGTTTAACGTGGTAACTGTAGAAACACTTCGTGCTGCCCAAATCCATCCTGAAAATTACAGAGACCTGATTGTAAGAGTTGCTGGCTACAGTGATTACTTCGTTGATTTAACAGTAGAATTGCAAAACGAAATCATCCGCAGGACGGAGCATGAAAATGCCGATTAATTGGTTATTATAATACCTTTGCGGCCATGGAAAATTTATTCACTTACATCTTTGTAATTAGTTTTGGAATGACAATTGCTGTTGTTTATCTTTATCGAAAGGATAAGAAAAGAGTGCTTCCTCTGAGTGATCAAATTTATCAGGATGCCAGATTAACAATAAGTATTGTCAAGGAGAAAAGTTCTGCCAGACAAGTTATTTTGAAAGTTTTTTTAAAAAATAGAAATGTGGGGCTAGAGGATTTTATGGTAGAGCTTGTGGCAAAAGATAAGTCGAAGAAAGCTGTCAGTTTCAGCTCTATATTCCATGAAGAAAATCGACCGAAAATTTTTCAGGAAAAGAATGAATCTTATGCTACCGTACCTTATGCTGATTTAAAAAAAGCTATTTCCTCCATTGAGTTCTCTTTTGAGTCTTTGAGGTTTGTTGCTGAAACAACAGAAGGGAAAAAATATAAATCCCATCAAATGATTCTTAGCGGGCGCTGGGGACTTATTAAGATGGATTCGGGTATTTATAACTAATTCTTCTACAAAAGTTATTTTTTCACGTTGGGAAAAATCTTTCCCAATGTTGGAGGCTTTCTAAATGCTTTTTCATTTTTCGTATTTTAGTTTGCTGATTTCCATTTCTTTATCAAATAAGGCATGTCTTTTGTTATGGCACTGCCGTTAATATGCTAAAAAAATAGAATTTTGATTAAGAAGTTCCATAGTACTCAAAAGAAAACAGCAGAAGAATCACTGATAAAAGCCAGAAAGGAAAGTATTAAGAGAAATAAAGAAGAGATGCTCAATCTGGAAATTAAAAAGACAGAGGCGTTATGATCT
>CAZGZO010000197.1:0-5436 GCA_964529695.1 uncultured Lentimicrobiaceae bacterium | reverse complement strand
CCTGTTTTTCTGTTCAAGTTTTGAATATTTCTTAAGATACATCTGATGCATCACGGTAGCATTTATTTTTGAAATTGGTTTGGCACCACCCAAAAAAGATGCTTCTATCAGCGCTCCGGCTGCCTTTTCCAGTATTTGGGAAACCACGAAAGCTTCCGGTAAATTTCGACCCGTACAAATCGCTCCGTGATTGGCCAACAAGGCCGCTTGCCTGCCTTTTAACGCTTTCACAGCCCGTTTTGCAAACTTCCGTGTTCCGGCAATGGAATATCGCGTCACACGCACCGAAGGCCCAATGATCTGAGCCATATCGTCAATAATCGGAGGAATTTCCCTTCGGGCTGCAGCCACCGTAGAAGCATTCTTTTGATGTGTATGGATTATAGCATGAATGTCTTTTCGTTGTTTGTAAACTTCCGCATGCAAGCGATATTCCGAAGACGGTTTGACGCTTCCTTCATACTCAAAAGTGTTGATGTTCATCAAAACCAGCTCTTCGGGAAGCAGATCATCATAAGTCCTGCCGCTGGGCGTGATAAGCATTTGGTCTTCTTCCACCCTGACACTGATATTTCCCCAACTTCGAGAAACCAGTCCTTCACGAACCAGTTCCTTTCCTGCAGAAATCACTTCTATTCTCAATGCTTCCAAATCCATTATTTTTTTGTAAAAATACAGAATCGATAGTTTTGTAATACCGCCGAATCATTGGTTGCGTTTTCGAATTCTGATCAGTGCGAATCAAAGCCTTTCAGCCCTGTTAAATTCTTAATTTTGCAGTTTTATTTTTGGAAAATAACAAGTGACAGTCGCTGCACAAAATAGTCAGGAAACCATGAACCGTTTGGGAAAGGAAAGAACACCTTTTTTCTTTCTCATTGATTTTGAATTAAAGAAACCGCAAGTATGGCAACTGGATAAGATCAATCCGAAAACACTACTTTATGATTTTAACGGAGAGAAAAATTACGCTTTGGATCAAAAATCTGAAGGCAACCTTCATTTTAAAATTCATGATTTTCCAAAAGAAAAGTATGATACAGCATTTCAGGAAGTGCAGAAAAATATCCGGTACGGGAATTCCTTTTTGATGAACCTTACATTTGCCAGCAGGATAGCAACCAATTACAGTTTGAAAGAAATCTTTTTCTGCAGCAAGGCAAAATATAAAATCTGGTTTGAGGATTCTTTTGTTTGTTTTTCACCTGAGATCTTTGTCAGGATTGAAAACGGGGTTATTCGTTCATTTCCTATGAA
Source organism: uncultured Lentimicrobiaceae bacterium (assembly GCA_964529695.1). Lineage (GTDB taxonomy): Bacteria > Bacteroidota > Bacteroidia > Bacteroidales > F082 > Sulfidibacterium. The sequence continues at coordinate 4,179 of CAZGZO010000197.1, read as the reverse complement.
GGGGACCATTGATGCAACGATTCCCAATGCAAATGAAAAGTTACTAAGTAACGAAAAAGAAACAGCAGAACACAGCACCATTGTCGATCTGATACGTAACGATTTAAGTCATATAGCCCGGCAAGTAGAAGTCCGAAGGTTTCGATACATCGATCATCTGAAAACCCATAAAAACGAAATTCTCCAGATGAGTTCAGAAATCAGTGGTACATTGCCGAAAAATTACTTTTCCAAATTGGGAGACATTATCTTCGGAATGCTACCGGCAGGTTCTGTTTCGGGTGCCCCCAAGGACAAAACATTAGAAGTGATTCGTTCTGCGGAAGGAAACGACCGTGGTTATTATACAGGAGTGGCCGGCATTTTTGACGGGACTAATCTGGACAGCGCTGTCTTGATACGGTATATAGAAAAAAATCAGAATGGCATGTTTTACAGGAGTGGCGGCGGCATTACCGCAAAAAGCAACCGCGAAGATGAATATCACGAATTAATTCAAAAGATCTATGTGCCTATTGCTTGAGACAATCCGATTTGAAAACGGACAGTTCCAAAACCTGCATCTTCATCAGCTACGGATGGATGTATCGCGAAAAGCCTTGTTCAATGTTGCGGAGAATATTGATTTGGAAACGGCTCTTACAAAAGAAATTGAATTTAGGCAATCCGGCCTTTCTGAAGAAAAGCCCGTTCCTAATAAAGGATTGTTCAAATGTCGTGTGATTTATGGTACTCACATCAAAAGTGCGGAATGGATTTCTTACAAATATCCTGAAATTCACAGCATTAAAATGGTGTATTCTGATGAAATAGAATATTATCATAAACATGAAAGCCGGGATGTTTTGAATGAATTGTATCAAAAAAGGGGCGCAGCTGACGATATTTTGATTGTAAAAAATGGATTTATCACCGACACTTCTTTTTGCAATATTTTGTTCTACAATGGAAAAAATTGGGTTACTCCGTCCTTTCCGCTTTTGAATGGAACCCAACGCCAATATTTGCTGAAGAAAGAGCAAATTCTCACGGCAGAAATCACGCCCGCAGATCTGAGAAACTTTTCAAAGGCACGCCTTATCAATGCCATGATACGATTTGAAGATGCACTGGATGTTGACATTAGCAATATTTTCTAAACGGTATCAATTTTCACTAATTTTTAATTGTTCTAATTTACTGCTGATTTTTAATAGATTACAATATTTAACAACCCATAAACAGCGTTTTTCAATATCTTTGAACCCGTTATTTTGAGTTAGCGAAACAATAAATAAATCACATGGAAATTTCACATATCGAGCACATTGGCATTGCGGTAAAGAGCCTTGAAGAAGCCATCCCGTTTTATGAAAATGTTTTGGGATTAAAATGTTACAACATTGAAGAAGTAAAAGACCAAAAGGTAAAAACAGCCTTTTTCCAAGTCGGACAGACAAAAATTGAACTTTTGGAAAGCACCGATCCCGAAAGTGCCGTTGGAAAATTTATCGATAAGAAAGGCGAGGGGCTGCATCACATGGCTTTCGCCGTGAAAGACATAGAAAATTGTCTGGGAGAAGCTCAAAATAAAGACATTAAACTCATCGACCTTAAGCCAAGGAAAGGTGCCGAAGGTCTTAATATTGCCTTTTTACATCCCAAAGCTACTTTTGGCGTGCTGACGGAATTCTGCGAAAGCAGGAAAACTGACGATTCTTCTCATTAATCTCAACAGAATCTTCAGGTTTCTCGCCAAATTAATCAGGTGTAAAACAGGCAAATATTTTATTTTGCTTGAATTAATTTAATAATTTTGAATGATATAAAACCAGGTTACTATGTTAATTATCGGAATAGCAGGCGGAAGCGGATCAGGAAAAACAACGGTGGTAAAAAAAATTATTGAGTCATTACCCAAAGACGCTGTAGCCATCGTTACACAAGATTCCTACTATTACGACAATGGGGATTTACCCAAAGAGGAAAAACTCAAAATCAACTTTGACCATCCCAACTCCATTGAATGGTCATTGCTTGCCAGTCATTTACGTCAGTTGCAGCAAGGGAAAAGCGTTGAAATGCCCATCTACTCCTATGTTACTTGTGGACGCGCCAAAGAAACGCAAACCGTTAACCCGCGCAAAGTGGTTATTGTTGAAGGCATTCTAATCATGACCAATCCCGAAGTCAGAAAAATGTTGGACATCAAATTATTTGTCTCCACCGACAGCGACGAGCGACTGATGCGCATCATCCGGAGAGATATTCAGCAGAGAGGCAGAAATTATGAAGATGCACTGACACATTATGCCAAATTTGTGAAACCAATGCACCAACAGTTTATTGAGCCCACAAAATTGCATGCACATGTGATAATTCCGGAAGGAGGAAATAACAAGGTTGCAATTGATATGGTGGTTTCCCGTATCAAATTAAATCTCGCACAAGAAGTAATTGCATGATATTTAAGAAGCCTTTTTCTTTCCTTGTTTTTGGCGGGTTTATCCTGCTGTTGGTGGTTTTATCTTCCTGTAACAAAGCACCGTCTGGTACAATTACTGCAAGAAATTGGACCTATTATAAGGCTGGGAACGGGCTTCCAAGCAACGACATTAATTGTTTGGCAGAAGATAGTCAGGGGAATATCTGGATTGGAACTGATTTTGGCCTTGCCCGTTTTGATGGGAAGAATTTTACTTCCTGGCAACAAAGCAACGGGTTGATATACCAGTCGATTACTTCTCTTGCCATCGATCAAAATGATAAGGTCTGGATTGGAACTCCTTACGGCATTTCTGTGTTTGACGGAAGCACCTTTACAAATTTCACTACAGCCAATGGCTTGAGTTACAACCTGGTTTACAGCATCGCTATTGACAAACAAAACAATGTCTGGGTAGGAACCGGCAACGGAGTTTCCCGCTATGACGGATCGTCCTGGACGGTTTATCAAACAATTGGAAGTACGGGTCTGGTCAACAATTATGTAAAAAGTGTGACCGTGGACGACAGTAATAACGTCTGGTTCGGAACTGAGTACGGAATCTCAAAATTCAACGATCCCTTGTGGACGACTTATCTTTTTAACAATGCTTCATCCAATTACATCTACAGCATTTTTCAGGACAACAAAGGAAACATGTGGTTTGGCAGTCTTGTAGGAGCCATGCGCTATGATGCAACAGGGTCTTATTCTCTTACAGAAGCCGACGGGCTGATCAACAATAAGGTTGAAGAAATCACACAGGATAACTCAGGAAACATGTGGTTTGGCACTGAATTTGGGGCATCGAAATATGATGGAAAAACATTTGTTACTTTTGATGAAAATAATGGTTTGGCCGGCGATTGGGTTACATCCATCCTTCAGGGCAAAACGGGTAAAATATGGTTCGGCAGCAAAAACAAAGGCATTGCCGTTCTTACTCCAGCCAAATGATAATTTCGAAAAATCCACTGTGACAGATTTCCATCCGTACAGCTTGAATTTCATTTTCCCATATCAAAAAGTATCTTTAGTTTTGCGGCTCCAAAATAATTATTCCTGCTTTTTTATGGTTCAACAAAAAGATTATGCTTCATAATAAGAATATTGTAAAAAGTCCCTGCATTCAGGTGTGTACTTTAGATGACGAAAAAATTTGCATGGGCTGCTACCGTAGTGTGGAAGAAGTAAGAAACTGGTTCAGGTTTTCCAACGAAGAAAAACTCCAGGCTATAAAAAATGCTGAAGAACGAAGAAAAGACAAGGAAGATCCTTACGGGCATTATGTTTAATCATGTTTTTTGGTACTTTAAAAACAAACATCGTTACGAAATCGTATAATCCATGTTGATTATGGATAATATCCCGGCAAAGCATTGTCTGGATTTACCACCTATTGTTCTGGCTGATTGGAAATTGCAAACTATGGCGCAGATGTTGCCTTTGTTGTGTGCTTTTATAGTTATAGAAATATGCTCATCATCGCAATTGCAATTTATCTTGTCATCACTTTCCTGCTAACTGTTTTTAAAACAGAAAGCCAGGAAGATAGGATAAAGTTTTTCTTCTTAAGTATTATTCTGACTCCAGTTTACGCCCTTGTTGTCAATTTAAAAAACAAAAAAACATCCAGGATGGACTACTCATATTGTAAAGAATGTGGTGATGTCTTTCCTGTTAAACTTAAACATTGCCCTGTTTGTGAAGAAAAC
>CAZGZO010000196.1:3033-5468 GCA_964529695.1 uncultured Lentimicrobiaceae bacterium | reverse complement strand
TTAAGTTAAAAATTGTGAGTTGTGGGTGGTGATTCGTGAGTGGGTGGTAAAAACAAGGAATTGATTCCAGATAAATTCCAAACATCAAAACCCAAAAACAAACAAATACCAAAACTCAAAGAACAATGAACAAATCTCCCCGACAAGAAACCCCCAACCGTCCAATGTAATGCCCACAGTCAATTGCCGTGAATAGTGAGTTAGATGTAAAATGGTTTATCCTTGTCACTCAGTCACCTTGTCACCTTTTCCAGGCCGGCTTAACGGGCTGTCCACTTTAGTCCCGGCGCCAGAGGTCGTGTTCCGTAGCGGCTTGCAAGGGGCTTCCTCCGGTCGCCCTTGCCACCGAACTCCACATCGACCTCTGGCACCGGGCGCTGCCGTTCCCATCCCTACCGGAGTTCCCGCAACCTGACAGGTCTCCGGTAGCATGTGCGAAAGCGACCTGTCAGGTTTAGAGCAGGTAAAATCCCGGAAACTAAAACAAATTGAATGTGCCAACTAAATGTTTCCCCACCAGCTCAGAATCAATCCCTAAAATCCAAACGAAAAAACAAAACAAAGTCCTGAAACCCGGATACCTTCATTAATTATGTGTTCTATCTTCTGCGCTCTTAATCTTCCCAACACCTAAAACCATTCTCAAACTTTAGAATTACAGACAAAAAATACCTAACTTTGTAAAACCATGGAAAACCCTTTATTGTATCAAATTGGAATCAGCCTGATTCCGGGCATCGGTGATGTCAATGGTAAAAAACTTATCAGCTATTGTGGTAGCGCTGAAGCTGTTTTTAAGAGCTCCCGAAAGTCATTAAATGCAATACCCGGTATGGGGGCGACCCTTGTCAATAATATCCTGAATCAGAAAGTATTATTGCGCGCTGAAAAGGAGATTGAATTCATAAATAAAAACCATATCAAGGCGTTGTTTTATCAGAATGAGAATTTTCCGCAACGACTGTTAAACTGTTATGATCACCCGTTGCTACTTTATTATAATGGAACTGCAGATTTGAACGCTCAACGGATTGTGTCATTCGTAGGCACCCGGCGGGCAACAGATTACGGCCGTTCTGTTTGCCGTGAACTATTAGAAGACTTGGTCGAAAAAGAGGTGCTGATGGTGAGTGGATTGGCTTATGGTATCGACGGTTGTGCCCATCGTCATGCTTTGGAAATGAATATTCCGACAGTTGGAGTATTAGGGCATGGCCTCGACACGTTATATCCTTCTCAGCATAAAAAATTAGCAAAAGACATGCTTGAAAACGGTGGTCTGTTAACAGATTTTATGTCAGCGACCAAACCCGACCGGGAAAATTTTCCCAAACGAAACCGCATTGTAGCAGGCATGAGTGATGCTGTGGTGGTTATCGAATCAAATATCAAAGGGGGAGCTTTGATAACGGCGGAACTGGCAAACTCGTACAATCGTGATGTTTTTGCTGTTCCCGGAAAGTTGGGAGAAACTTATTCCAGAGGATGCAATTTTCTGATTAAAACCAATAAAGCTGCCCTTATCCAGTCTGCCAAAGACATCGCTTACATCATGGGATGGGATGACAAGAAAGCCAAGAAACAAATACAAACAGAATTATTCATTCAGTTGACTGATGAAGAAAAAACACTGATGTCCATTTTAAATGACAATAAAACCCTAAGTATTGATAAACTGGTGATTCATTCGGGAATTACTCCTTCCAAAGTCGCAGCCGGCTTGCTAAACCTTGAGTTCAACGGTCTGGTGCAAACCCTTCCGGGAAAACAGTATAAAGCATTGTAACTGTTTTTTTTATGGCTCAGAAGTTCAAATGTTCAAAAAATACTAGTGTCTAATTTCCCCCTTTGGAGGGGGTGTGATGGCTAAAGGGCGGCTGGGGGAGGATTTTTAAAAGCTCAAAAGCTCAAAAGCTCAAAAAGATCAGAGGATCAGAAGATCAATGGGGTCAGGTCAAATGTTCAAAGAAAGTTTCAAAGCCTTAATTTATTAAGGAATAATTGTATTGTAAGTGTTCCCCTCCTTGGAGGGGTGTAGGAGTGGGTTATCCGGAATGATGAATGATGAATTATAGAATGAAGAATTTGTCGGTTTAATACCCTTCGCTACCCCCTAACCCCCTAAAGGGGGAACCCCTAACACAGGGCATCAGGTTAATAGTAGGCTATTGGTTTCTAGAAATTTGACCTGAAGAAATATTAACTTTTTAAAAAAAATTAATATCAATGCCAACAGCAAAAAGCAAAAAGACTAATATAAAAATCAAAAGCCCAAATTTATTGAAGAATAATTGTAATGGAAGTGTTCCCCTCCTTGGAGGGGTGTAGGGGTGGGTTTTGGGAATGATGAATGATGAATTGAAGAATGAAGAATACCCCACGCTACCCCCTAACCCCCTAAAGGGGGAACCCCTAACACAGGGCATCAGGTTAAT
>CAZGZO010000196.1:0-2933 GCA_964529695.1 uncultured Lentimicrobiaceae bacterium | reverse complement strand
AATTGTAATGGAAGTGTTCCCCTCCTTGGAGGGGTGTAGGGGTGGGTTTTGGGAACGATGAATTAAGAATGAAGAATTTGGAAGCTCAATACCCGGCGCTACCACCTGACCCTCACGCCTGAGGCGGACAAGCTCTGGAGGGGGAACTCCCACCCCAGGGCATCAAGTTAATGACTAAGCTTAAGGTTTACCATCAAAAGTTCAAAAGAGCAAAATTCCAAACCATAAAATCCATAACTCGAAACAGGGCATAAAGCGTCAGCTTTAAAAGATCATAAGCGATCAATGCACTCGTGGAAAGAAGCAAAAAATTTAAAGAAACTCAAAAATCTGAAGGACAAAAGTGTAAACAGATCCAAAAAATCATAATCATCATAACAAATCAGTGTACAATTAAATCCCGCTCTCCGACACCCGGTCCCCAATACCTTTCCCAAGTCAGCCAATAGCCAATAGCAAACTGTCAAAAGCCGTTCCATTCATAACCGATTTGTTTGTAATTTTGGATCGGTTTTCACGCATGATGCTTAATTTAAAAATCATGAATAAAGTTATTATCCAGCAACTTTCCAAAGCAGAACTTGAAAAGAAAGGTGTCTTTGACTGGCCTGTCTGGGAAAAAGAAGTTTCCCGCTTTCCGTGGACTTATTCCGAAACGGAAGAATTTTATATTATCGAAGGGGAGGTGATCATAGAAACAGAAGAAGGAAATTTCAACTTCAAACAGGGTGATTTTGTAACCCTGAAAGAAGGATTGGTCTGCACCTGGGATATTAAATCGGCTATCAGGAAATATTATAATTTTCCATGAGCACTTTAAAAACGGGTAAAGTTTTTCGTTCCACAGGTAGTTGGTACATTGTGCAAACCGCACAGGGAGAAACCTTCCCGTGCAAGCTTAAAGGCCGCTTCAAAATTAAAGGAATCCGCACTACCAATCCCATTGCAGTGGGTGATGTGGTGGATTTTGACCTGTTGCCAGATGGTGAAACGGGTCTCATAAAAAATATTCACGAACGTAGCAACTACATTATCCGTAAGGCTACCAAGCTTTCCAAAGCCAGCCATATCATCGCTGCCAACATGGATCAGGCTGTCCTGATCGCTTCTCTTGAAAAACCCAGAACTTCGACAGGTTTCATCGACCGGTTTCTGGTAACTGCTGAAGCCTATCATATTCCAGCCGTAATTGTTTTCAATAAATATGACCTTTATGATGAGGGTCATAAGGATAAACTTGAGTTTATTTTAGACACTTATCGTACTTGTGGATATCAATGCTTTATTACTTCCGCCAAAGAAGGCATTCATATTGATGAATTTTCAGCATTGCTCAAAGATAAAACCAGTTTACTTGCCGGTCACTCAGGAGTTGGAAAATCTGCATTAATAAATTGCGTTGACACTTCTCTTAACCTAAAAGAAGGGGAAATTTCCAGCGTACATTTAAAAGGAAAGCACACGACCACTTTTGCGGAATTGTTTCCACTTTCTTTTGGAGGATTTATTATTGATACCCCGGGCATAAAGGAATTTGGTTTGGTAGCTTTTGAAAAGCCCGAACTCGGACAGCGCTTTCCTGAAATAAGGAAGAGGATGCACGAATGCCGCTTTAACAACTGTCTGCATGTGAATGAACCGGGTTGTGCTGTGCTCAAAGCCGTTGAGGATGGAGAAATTTCCAGCTTCCGCTACAACAATTATATGAATATGCTTGCCGGAATTGAGTGATGTGAATGGTGGGTGGTGATTTGTGAGTAGTGAATGCATAAAAGGTTTAATATCCTTGCGCTACCCCTAACCCTCGCGCCTGAGGCGGACAAGCTCTGAAGGGGGAACTCCTAACACACTGCATGATGGAGTAACAAGGCGAATTGTTTCTATAAAAGTTAATCCCAGAACCAAAAAGAAAAAAAGAGTGTCCCTGAAAACAACGCTGACACCAATCCCCTCCTGGGAGGGGTGTAGGGGTGGGTTTACTGAAAAGACGAGTGTTGAATGAAAGAATTGATGGATTTCAGACGATACAGCCCACTGATCGTTCAACTCTGAGGAGGTTTGGCCAGCAAGGACAAACCGACGTGAGGGTCTATCTATAGAAGGGGTCTTGCCTCAAAAGATTCTCACGTCCCGACTTCATCGGGACTCAGAACTAAACGTGTTTCTTTAGCTTTCCCGTTTTGTTGAAGGGAATGAATCCAATTATGATTTCACTAATTGAGATCTGTTATCCTTAGGCAAATAAAGCGTCAGCTTTAAAAGATCATAACCGATCAATGCACTCGCGGAAAGAAGCAGAAAATTTAAGGAAACTCAAAAATCTGAAGGACAAAAGTGTAAACTGATCCTAAAAATCATAACCATCTTAACAAATCAGTGTACTATTCATTTTATGACGCGAGAGTAGTGATTCGTGAGTCGAACCATCACCATTCACAGATCTTTCGGGCTAATCAGAAATTCAAGGTGGTGTTTTACAGACTCGATTTCTTCCCAGTGATCGGTTTTAAAACGAAATGCAGCAACTGCAGAAGTAGGAAGCTTGTTGATTTGTTCTTCCGGAGCCAACAACGAATTTACCAAATCTGTAAATGTTGGATTATGGCCAACAATCATCACCGATTCCACTTCATCCGGAAGCTCGTTCAGTGTTTCAATGATGTCCTCTTTATCAGCCTTGTAAAAAGTTGCGTTTATGTTGATTTGATCCAAAGGAAAATGTAATTCCTTCGCTATGAGTTTTGCTGTTTCCTGCGCCCGGGTTGCTGAACTGGTAATCATTAATTCTGGGTTGACAAATTTCATTCTTAAATGTTTGGCAATTTTTAGGGTACGCTCTTCTCCTTCCGGGATAAGTTTTCGAAAATGATCAGGAATGTACCCGTCTTCCCAGGATGATTTGGCATGACGAACAATGTAAACTGTCTTCATTC
>CAZGZO010000195.1:0-5469 GCA_964529695.1 uncultured Lentimicrobiaceae bacterium | reverse complement strand
GGTTCGTTGCCCTCCATCACAGCAACACACGAGTTCGTGGTCCCCAGGTCAATTCCGATTATTTTTCCCATTTAATTTTCCTCCTTAAATATTTTTTAAATTTTTAATTTCAATTTCGTTGCGCTCTATTTAGGTCAAGGATTATGCCAAAGAAAACCCGAAGGACAAAAATTAACCTTATTCTCCTTGAAAACAAAACATTCAACCAGCGCCACCAGGAAAGAATAATTTTAATAATTGTTTGTATATCAATATTTTAATTTAACTTTAAACTCATAAATAGACTTTCAATCGATGCGTACGTCATTATGACAAAAAGACAGAAATTGAAGCAGACATTGGTTTATGTTTGGAGTATTGAGGTTTGAGTTCATAAAGTGTGAAATATAAGTTTCCCGAAAAATCACTCATTAGAATATCTATCTTTGTGAAAATTTTTTGAGAAGAGGAATGAAGAAGCTGCATCGCTATATGTTAAGGTCTTTCCTGGGGCCCTTCGTGTTGACATTTTTCATCACGATTTTTGTCCTATTGATGCAGTTCCTCTGGAAATATGTGGATGATCTGGTTGGGAAAGGGCTTGAATGGACGGTAATAGCAAAGCTACTTTATTATGCTTCAGCTACATTTGTTCCTATGGCACTACCGTTGGCTGTTTTACTTTCATCGCTGATGACCTTTGGAAACCTGGGTGAACATTACGAACTGGTAGCATTCAAAAGTGCCGGTATTTCGCTGAGCCGGGCGCTACGTCCACTGAGTATTCTCGCAGTGCTCATAAGTTTAGGTGCTTTTCTGTTTTCAAATTATATCTTTCCGGTCGCGAATCTGAAATTCGGCTCTCTACTTTACGATGTCCGGCAAAAAAAGCTGGCTTTTAATCTGGATGAAGGTGTTTTTGATAACGACTTAAACGGTTATGTTATTCGTGCCGGTAGAAAAGCCAAAGACAACAAGACGATATATAATGTGATGATATATGATCACACAGGACATAATGGAAATACCAAAGTAACTGTTGCGAAAAAAGGCATCATGGAGCTGACACCCAATCAGCAAAAGATGATAATTACCTTGTTTCATGGCTACTCTTATCATGACATCACCAATGAGCAGAACTATTCGCAGAAACGGCCCTTCGAATTCATGAAATTTAATAAGGAGAGCCTTTCTTTTGATTTATCACAGCTGGATCTGCATCGTACCAATGAGAATCTCTTCAAAAGCAACTATTCCATGCTGAATGTACATCAGTTGAATCATGCCATTGATTCGATTAGCGGCCAACTGGTGAACAGAGAGAAAGCCTTTCAGAAAATTAGCATCAGAAAATTTGGTTATCTCGCTAAAGATACCGGCAAAATAAGGCTCCCGCAGAAAATTCCGGAAGGCGCCACTATTGAAGATAAGACCATGTACCAGTATCCTTTCCTGAAACATTTTAATTTTCAGAGTCGAAAGGAAATTCTCAAATACGCCCAAAGTAATGCACGTTATGCAAAGGATGATCTTTTATTCCACTTACAGAAGTATGTAAAGCCAAAAGAGAGCCTCATTGCTGACCATGAAGTGGTTTGGAATCAGAAATTTAAATTATCACTGGCGTGCCTTATCTTTTTCTTCATAGGAGCACCGTTAGGGGCCATTATTCGTAAAGGCGGATTGGGGTTGCCCCTGGTCATTTCTGTAGTATTCTTTGTTATATACCATGTGATTTCCGTTACTGGTGAAAAATCGGCAAAGACAGGCGAAATGAGTATGATTTTCGGCATGTGGCTTTCAACATACATAATCTTGCCGCTGGGTTTGTTCCTGACGTATAAAGCTACCTCTGACTCTCCTCTGGTGGATGCAGAAAGCTGGCGGAAATATTTTGAAAAACATAAAGGCCTTAAAATAATACTTACAGTACACGACAATTTTTTTAGTTGGATAAAGGCCTTAATACCGAAAAGAAAGAAAAACTTTAACTGATCTAATAGGCTTTGAAAATCCTGTTTCTGTGCAACAAATCTCCCTGGCCTCCTAAGGAAGGAGGTTCCATGGCTATGAATCAACTTATTGAAGGGTTGATAGAAGCCGGGCATTCAGTGAAGGTATTGGCTGTTAATTCCAAAAAGTATCATGCCCGTAAACAAGATGTTCCACAGGAGTACCTAAGTAGTACTAAGATTGAGTGGGTGAATGTGGACCTTTCAGTGAGAGTCTGGCCGGCTTTCATCCATTTTATTTCTGGAAAATCTTACCATGTGGCCCGCTTTGTTTCTGAAGCATTTAAAGCAAAACTGATTGAGATTCTGGAAACAGAACATTTTGATATTATTCAGCTGGAGACATTATTTCTGGGCCCATACATTCCGGTGATAAGAGCAAACAGTACCTCAAAAATCGTATTAAGGCAACACAATGTTGAGCATCTCATCTGGAAACGGATGTACGAGCAAAACCGGTTCTCGCCGAAAGGCATCTATTTTCACCATCTTTATAAAACACTGAAGAACTACGAATTAAACATTATTAATGAAGTCGATGCCGTGCTACCCATTACTGAAAAAGATACTGTGTTTTTTAGAAAACACACCAAAACCAAAATTCAAACCATCCCTTTTGGGATGGATATTCCCGAAGAGGAAAATGTTCAGGAACCTGAAAATGCTTTGTTTTACATCGGTGCCATGAACTGGATGCCCAACGTTGAAGGACTTCGTTGGTTTTTGAAAAATGTATGGCCTGCTCTGAGCCTTAAGTTCCCGAAGTTGAAGTTTTACATTGCCGGTCGTGAAATGCCACCCTGGCTGGCGAACCTAAAATCAAAAAATATTATTGTTTTAGGCGAAGTAGAAGATGCTGTACAATTTGTCCGTTCAAAGAAGATAGCTGTTGTTCCAATTCTTTCGGGAAGTGGTATCCGTGTAAAAATAATTGAAAGCATGAGCCTGGGAAAAGCAGTTGTTTCAACATCTACTGGTGCAGAAGGCATCGATTATGAAAATGGCAAAAACATTTTTGTTGCTGATACAGCCGAAGCATTTATTAAGAGCATAAGCATCTTATACACACAACCTGAATTAGCTGAAAGGATGGGTAAGGAAGCACGCCGGCTGATTGCCAAATTAAACAGCACCAAAGGTATTATCCAAAGACTCACAGAACTGTATCGGGAAATTTTATGATTTTTGTGCTTTGAGCTGCAATTAAAAGTAAACTTATGAGGATTTTTGTTTTGCTTTCAAGGATTCCTTACCCGCTGGAAAAGGGTGATAAACTCAGAGCCTTTAACCAAATTAAGCAGCTTTCAAAAAACCATGAGATTATCCTTTGTGCTTTGAACTCCATCCGCAAAGCGGATAAACAAAAAGCTTTCGCTGAATTACAGCCCTATTGTCGCTCTGTAAATTTTATTGATATTCCATTCCGGATTCGGGTTATAAACATCATAAAAGCTTTTTTTTCAGGACTTCCGTTTCAAACCGGATACTTTTTTAGCCGAAAAGCCTACCGAAAAATCAAAAGTCTTATTAAAGAATACAAGCCCGATCATCTATATGGGCAACTGGTTCGTGTAGCACCTTATCTGATTGAAATTCCCATTCCAAAAACGCTCGACTATCAAGACGCTTTTTCCTATGGAATGAAAAGGAGAAAAGAACGTGCATTATTTCCTGTCAGTTTGGTTCTCAACATGGAATACAAAAGACTTTCTCGTTTTGAAAACCAAATTTTTGATGCTTTTGACAACAAAACCATCATTTCTGAACAAGACAAAAATTTGATTACACACCCAAAAAAATCTGAAATTCAAGTGATTAAAAATGGGGTGAATTTCGATTTCTTCACTTCCGTACCTACCCAAAAAAAGCAGGACATTGTATTTTGCGGGAATATGAATTACCCGCCAAATGTGGATGCTGCAACTTTCCTGGTTAAAGAAATCATGCCCTTAGTGTGGAAACAAAATCCCGATATCACCTTGCTTGTAGCGGGAGCCTGTCCCAGTGGAAAAGTAAAAAGACTGGCTCAGGAAAAAGTAAAAGTGAGCGGTTGGATGGAAGACATTCGAGAAGCCTATCTCACATCGCGTGTTTTTATCGCACCTATGCGCATTGGAACGGGATTACAGAATAAGCTTTTAGAGGCAATGGCATTGAAAATTCCTGCTATCACCACACCTTTGGCCAATGCAGCGCTTCATGCAAAACCGGAAAAAGAAATCCTGATTGGGGAAAACGCCAATACACTTGCTGACAATATTTTATTGTTACTTGCTTCTGAAGAAAAACAAAACCAACTGGCGCATAATGCATTCCTTTTCGCTCAAAAAAATTTCAGTTGGGAGGAGACCACAACGCAACTCGAAACATTAATCAATAAGTGATGTTTTTAAGATTCGATGAAAGGGAATTTCTCTGTTAAAGAATTTTAAATCAACCCATATTCGTCATGCCAACAGAATTATTTCAAATAATTACAGTTATTTTTGCATCCACAGGAAAGTAAAACCACTTTTCACCAAAATAAAGAAACCAGGTGAGACAGACGTTTAAAAAAGAAGAACGGTTACACGAAAAGAAACTGATTGGGACCTTGTTCAAAGAAGGAAAATCTTTCTACAAGTTTCCTTTTAAGGTTGTTTATTTCAAGATGGAAGAGGCGAAAGCGTATCCGGCAAAAGTTTTGATCAGTGTTTCAAAGCACAATTTTAAGCGGGCTGTCGACCGGAATCGTATCAAAAGGTTGATTCGGGAAGCTTACCGTAAAAACAAATTCCTGCTCCTTGGAGAAGAAACAGAATCGGAAGCTCCACGAACTACCTGGGTGATAGGCTTGATTCATAGAGGAAATGTCATTCCTGAATACGAAGAGGTTGAGAAGAAAATAATTCTAATTTTGCAGGAATTAGTGAAAAATGAACAAGCTACTGGCTAAGTTTTTTATTCTTTTGATAAGAATCTATCAATATACACTGTCGCCCTACTTTGGGCGTGCGTGCCGGTACACACCGACCTGTTCCGTATATAGTGTGGAGGCTATCAAAAAATATGGTCCTTTTAAAGGAGGCTGGATGGCCTTGAAAAGAGTGCTGTCGTGCAATCCCTGGGGAGGAAGCGGTTATGATCCTGTTCCATAAAATCAAAATTTAACTGTAATGACGAAAAAACATTTTTTTATTCTGGGATTGATATTTCTGTCATTCACCCAGATAAACGCTCAGGAAAGCAATAATTTTAAGATTTCAAAAAGCATTGAGATTTTTTCCAATGTGTTGCGGCAATTGAATCTTAATTACGTAGATACTATTAAGCCTGTTAAGATGACGCAGACTGCTATTGATGCAATGCTCAATCACATGGATCCCTATACCGTTTATATCCCTGAAAAGGGTTTGGGAGAATTCAATCAAATGACACGGGGTGAATATGGCGGTATTGGTGCTGTAATTCAGCAACAGGGTAATTATGTTGTAGTTAC
>CAZGZO010000194.1:0-5472 GCA_964529695.1 uncultured Lentimicrobiaceae bacterium | reverse complement strand
TTTTCCGGTTTCTTCCTGTGTAATATTCATTTAAAACACTATTAAATTTAAAAATGTGCGGATGAAGGGACTCGAACCCCCATGCCTTGCGGCACCAGATCCTAAGTCTGGCGCGTCTACCAATTTCGCCACATCCGCAAGATATAATGTCCTGTTTTTAAGGGGTGCAAATATACGGTTTTTTTGAACCTGACCGCGCTTTTCATAAATTTTACATAGTAGTAAAAACAATCTCATTTCAACTTCTCGTTATTCTTGTGCCTGTCCTTATCTCGGGTTTCCTTTTTTTGAAAATTCTTTTCAAGCGCCTGCGTCAAATCTACACCTGTTTGATTGGCCAAACAAAGCAATACAAACAAAACGTCGGCCATTTCATCTCCCAAATCATATTTTTTGTCTGACTCTTTGAAAGACTGTTCTCCATATTTCCGTGCAATGATACGGGACACCTCTCCCACTTCTTCCGTTAGCATAGCCATGTTAGTCAGTTCGTTGAAATATCTGACCCCGGTGGTGTTAATCCAATCATCTACTCTTTTTTGCGCTTCTTCTATTGTCATGATTTTAATTTTCAGAATTATAAAACAAAAATAAGAAAGCATTGGGAATTTGGGTAAGACTATTGTCAGACGATTGTCAAACAGTGGTCAAATAATAGTCAAGCGGTTGTGAGACAGTTGTGTGGCAAAAATTGTAGTTTAAACGCTAAACATTTTGGCCTTCAAATAGCACACTGATCTTTTATGATGGTTATGATCTTTATGATCTGTTTGTTCTTTTGTTTTTCTAACTTTGACTTATCTGCCTTAGGATATAACATCTTTCGTTAGCCGCAATGATTTGTTATGATCTTATTAAGCAGGCGCTTTATCTAGTGTTAGAGGCTTTCGAACCTTGTACCTTTCAACCCTTCGACCTTTTGACCTTCAAACTTAAATACAGTTTTGTGATCATCTAGTGTATAGCACAAAAGTTTCCCTAAAACAAACTGACCTTCTGATTTTTCCTACTTTTGCGCGATGGAAAATTTAATTCCTTTTGAACAAGGTATGGACCTGACTGCTAAGACGCTTTCAGGATTAGAAGAAATTCTGGCAGATGAGCTGAAATCACTGGGAGCTACTCAGATAACAGCCGGCAAACGTGTGGTTTTATTCCGTGGTGACCAGGCTTTGATGTATAAAGCCAACTACCTCTGCAGAACAGCATTACGAATTCTGAAACCCATTGGAGTTTTTACGGTTAGAGACGAGGATGAACTATATAAAAAAGTAAAGCAAATAGACTGGACCCAGATATTCGGTTTAAGACAGACTTTTTCTATCAGTGCATCAGTTTTCCATTCTTCTATGACACATACTCTTTTTGTGTCGCAAAAAACAAAAGACGCTATCGTGGACCAATTTCGCGAAAAGCTGAAAAGACGTCCTTCTGTAAACACAGAAAATCCAGATATTCATATTGATGTACACATCAGTAAGGAACAATGCACACTTTCATTGGATAGCTCCGGGCATTCTTTACACCAGCGAGGTTATCGTATTGAAGTTGACAAAGCCCCCATCAATGAAGTGTTAGCAGCAGGTTTGATAAAGCTATCAGGATGGCAGAAAGATGGCGATTTTTTTGATCCCATGTGTGGTTCCGGAACAATTCCAATTGAAGCTGCTATGGAAGCGATGAATATTCCTGCTGGTTACTACCGGAAAAAATTCTCTTTTGAAAACTGGAAGGATTTTGATGCTGAACTCTGGCAGCAAATCAAAGAAGAAGCTGATAGCGAAATCAAAGAACATGACTTCCCCATTATCGCCTCGGACGAATCCTACAGAGCATATAAGATTGCACGAAACAATCTTCGGAATGCTAAACTTGACCAGGATATAACCTTAATCAATAAACCTTTCGAGAAGATGAACCCGGAAAGTGGCAAAGGCATCCTGATATTTAACCCACCTTACGGCGAGCGGTTGGAAGAAGGTGATATCATTGCTCTTTACAAGCACATTGGCGATGTGCTGAAAAGCAAATTTAAGGGCTATGAAGCCTGGATTATTACTTCAAATCTGGAAGCTGCCAAGTTTATCGGACTACGGCCTTCAAAAAAGCTGACATTATTTAATGGTCAGTTGGAAAGCCGGTATTTGAAGTTTGAGCTTTATGCAGGAAGCAAAAAGGCCTCCAAATAACATAAACAAGTATTATTCAACATACCCATTCATTCTATTTATTTAAGACTTACTTTTTTCGACAATATATTTTCAATATTTTGGATTAGATCTGTAACTAATCAATACTCTTCTGCGTTTTAATAGATAAAACACAACCATAAACAAATTATCATGCGCAAAAAAATTATTTTCTTATCAGTTGCCGTACTGTTCTTCTTTGGGAATACTGTGATGGCCCAAAATTACACTAAGCAAGAGCGGAAAACCGCATCGTTTGATCAAATACGTGTCAATTGCTCTGCAGACGTTTATCTTACTCAGGGAAACAACCAATCCGTAGTTGTAGAAACTGAAGCCAGTAATCAGGACAAGATTCTAACCCGTGTTCAAGGAAACACATTAGTAATCACCACAAAAAATTCTAGCCCTTTTCAATGGTTTCACATGCATACGAAACGGTTGAGAGTTTATGTTGAAATTCCGCAAATTAAGGGGTTGGAAATTAATGGTTCCGGTGATATTCATGCCCATTCCATTAATGGCAAAAACCTAATCATCAGCATTAAAGGTTCCGGAGACGTGATTGTAGGAACACTTCACATGGACGCGGTGCAGGCAAGTATCATTGGTTCAGGAGATCTGAATTTTAATGGAGAAATGAGCACTCTGAAATTAAATGTCAGAGGCTCGGGAGATTCTCGCATAAACAATCTTCAATGCGACCATGCAGATCTCAGTATTGCCGGTTCGGGAGACGTACTCATTTCAGGGAAAGCCAGTACGGCCAACGTAATGATTCAAGGCTCAGGGGACTTGAGAGGAACAGGCTTTAAAGTTTCAAAAGCTATCACCAATCAGATTGGTTCGGGAGATATTCATATGTATGTTAGCGATAACCTCAACCTCACTATTAAAGGTTCCGGGGATTTTTATCTTGGGGGTAATCCACAAACTCTGAATACTGTCATTCATGGTAGTGGTGATCTTCACAGGTAGTAGCCCAAGACTTTCTGTTTTCAAAATATTCATTTAATTTTCCCAGCTTCTTTTATTTAAAAGAGGCTGGGAAACATTGTTTTAATGAAAAGAAAGGACTATATTTGTTAGAAAATCTTGAACCTTTAAATCAAAATTAAAGAAATATGAAAATCCCGAATTCAAAATCTAATTGTTTGTTAATTAAGCGCTCCTAAAAAGGTTTTAATAAAACTATTAATCACAATTGAATCAATATCTTACACAATTTAAACTCATAAACTTCGTTATTAGAAAAAGCACTAGTTCATAACCTTTTTAATTCAAAAACAATGAGCAAGAAAATATTAAGCCTATTAGTAGTCATGCTTCTATCCTTAACGGGATGTTATACACAAACCGTGTTTTCAGTCGGGGCAGTTAGCAATGATATTAGCGAAAATCTGAACCTTGAGGCTGTTGCTACCCTTTTCGGGGATAGTAGGAACCTTCAGGATTTTGAGGCCCGTTTGAATGACCCCAGAAATCAAATTTCAAATTTGGATTTAAACGGAGATGGCTATGTTGATTATATCCGTGTAGTTCAAAACTATGAAAACGGTATATATCTTATTACACTTCAGGATGTTTTAGGGGACAACCAATATCAGGATCTTGCCACCATTGATGTTACAAGAAATGTTCAGGGAAACATCCGGGTTGAAATTATCGGGAATCCTTATTTTTATGGATCGAACTATGTCATTGAACCGCTATACCCCAACAGACCTTTGGTTTTCAGTATTTTCTGGAATCCTTATTACAGACTCTGGGTTTCACCTTACCATTGGAATTATTATCCACATTATTATAGACCGTGGCGCTGCTATGCGTTGTACAGATATCGTCAGCACATACGGTCTTACATCAGGGGACCACAATATTACAGATATCTGAAGTCCAGAACCTTTCATGGTCATTTAAAGTATCATCACCATGACGCATATGAAAAAGGGCATCCTGACCATGGCTTTATTCACAGGAATGAGGGCTATCGCAACGCTCGTGAACTGCATCAAAAAAGAGGAGGCTTTAATCATAACGTCAGATCCTCAAATCCCAATGAAAACAGGCAATACCAACATCGTAGTGTAAAGACAATCAGGGTTAATAAGACTCCAGCCAAGTATAGAAAAACCAAACCTGTCAGGTTTAAAAATAACCGGAAGGATTACAGACCTGTAAAAGTCACCCCTACTAAGAAAAGGAATAATAAATCCTACAACAGAAAAGTCAATAACAGAAAAGAAAACCAAAAGGTAAACAGAGATAAAAAAGACAAAAAAGATAAAGGCGGTAGAAGTAACAACAGTCCACACAAGAGAAGATAATATGGGGATGATGATTGGGTGATCGATTTTAAAAATCGATCGCATTTTAGATTGAAGATTTTCCTATGAGTCCGGGGTTAAGGGCCCGGACTCTTTTTGATCTCTGTATTTTATAGGACGTCTAACAGGAATAGCAAAAACGAAAAAATCAAACACAACTTGATAAAATCACTGATTTTAGGTTTTTAAGATTGGCAATAATCCGAGGTTTTTAAATAATGAAAAAGCTGTTTGATAAAATCAAAAAAATCAGACTGATAACAACAAAAACCGATTTCTGTTGTTATCATGGGTAATCAGTGCATTTTAGGCAGTGCTAACAGAACAAAAATTGCGTTTACAAGCATATGAAATGAAATACTATAAAAAAGCCCATGTTTCATTCTGATAAAGCCCAAAATAGCCCCTAAAATTATTTGTGGGCTGCCTAAAATCGGAGCAAGAGCCAAAATCAGCCAGGGATTCCCTTTAAAATTGGTGGCATGGACCAACCCAAACAGCAATACAGAGGCATAAAAGAAATATTTAAAATTTGATTTAATAAATTTACCGATCCTAGCCCTTCCCTTTACAATTAAAAGAGTAGAGAACAAAATCAATAAACTCGGGAAAACAATCATCCCAGCAATTTTTGAATCATGAATAGCCATTGTTGTAAACGCAACCAAAGTGCCAATAATTAAAACGACATTAACCTTTTTAAGCTTCAGCCAGGATCTGAAGAACACCTCTTCATAAACCGGAGCAAGAGCCACTGCCCATAGAACGGTTTTATCAACAGAAGATAACTCTATATTATGAGTAAAATGAAATGACTTGTCAATAAGAGCCAAAACCAGACTTAACGGAATTACCGTAGCAACGTACATGAAAAAGAGCGCCACAAAATAAACAAATGCAGGTCTTTCATTTATTCGATAAACCGGCCTTTTCAAATAACTAAAAAAATCTTCCAT
>CAZGZO010000193.1:0-5475 GCA_964529695.1 uncultured Lentimicrobiaceae bacterium | reverse complement strand
GTGAGCGCCAACCACAATTCCTGGTCAGGAGTATTGTATGACGGGGAAAAATTGTATCAGGCTCCTACTTACCAGATTACCCACATTGTGGACCGTGTTGGAGGGGGCGATTCTTTCATGGGTGGACTCATTTATGGTTTGCTGACTTATGCAAACGACTTACAGAGCGCCTTGAATTTTGCTGTAGCAGCTTCCTGCCTGAAACACACTATTTACGGGGATTATAACCGCGTAACAGTAGCAGAAGTTGAGAATTTAATGAATGGAGATGTTTCAGGCAGGGTAATACGTTAAAAAATTAATCGAAAAGGTTATGTCAAAATTTACACGTTTGTCTGTTTTACAAACTTTTATAGATACGGGAGTTGTTCCTTTATTTTATCACAAAAATGCTGAAATCGTAAAAAAAACGGTTAAAGCATGCTACGATGGAGGAGCCCGTGTGTTTGAGTTTACCAATAGGGGGGATTATGCACATGAGGTTTTTTCTGAAGTCAATAAATGGGCAGACGCCGTATGTCCAGAGATGATAATGGGTGTTGGCTCTGTTGTTGAACCTGGAACAGCTTCTCTTTACATGCAATTGGGAGCCAATTTCATTGTTTCTCCGTCTTTTAATCCTGATATGGCCAGGAACTGCAATAGAAGGAAAATTGCATGGATTCCAGGATGTGCTACGTTGTCAGAAATTCATCAGGCTGAAGAGCTGGGTTGCGAAATTGTTAAAATATTTCCAGGAAACGCTGTTGGTGGACCAGCATTTGTGAAAGCAATTCTAGCTCCAAGTCCATGGACGCAATTAATGCCTTCCGGGGGTGTTTCCCCAACAGAAGAAAACCTTAAGGAATGGTTTTCTGCGGGAGTGGCATGCGTAGGCATGGGTTCTAAATTGATTCCTAAATCCCAGGTTATTAGCGGTGATTATGACTCTATAAAGGAAAATGTTATGAATGCTTTAGCCTTGGTAAAAAGAATTAAGGCTAATAGATGACTTAAATCCTGTTTTGGTGAGGAGTATTTACCAATTATCTGGGATGAGAGTATTTCATTAGATATTTTGATAGAACTTGTTTTGCCAATGGGTTTGTAAGAACTTGAATTTATTTTGTTTATATAGGTTTATGAAATTAGAAAAATATAGTATAGGTATTGGTGATCGTTTTGCACATGAAGGGAAAGCACAACTAAAGGCAATAATGAAAGCTAATCAGTTTGGATTAAATATTAGTCCAGTTTGGAATAAGTCGAATCGTGAACATATGATTGTAGGTTCTCATCCTTCAGATGTGCGTAAAGAAGCTGAAGATGCGGTAAAAGCTACTGGTTTTTCTGGAAAATATTTTGTCGATGCTGATCATATAACGTTAAAAACAGTGCCCCCTTTTGTTGAAACTGCTGACTTTTTTACAATAGATGTAGCTTCTTATATTGGTAAACGTACAGAACCACATAATGTTGACGAATTTGTCTTTTCCTGCAAAGAGTACCTGGGGCAATTTACTGTTCCAGGTATTGTGCATCCTTTTGAAATTACAAAGGAATTATTGACAGCAATAGCCAATAATTTTTTGGCTGCAGCAAAGCAGGCTTCTAAAATATATGACTTTATTAAATACAGAAAAGGACAGGAGAATTTTATCACAGAAGTATCAATGGATGAAGTTCCTGAACCCCAGAATCCCATAGAACTCTTTTTTATATTGAAGATGTTGGCAAACCATGGCGTACCTGTGCAAACCATTGCTCCAAAATTTACAGGAAGATTTAATAAAGGAGTTGATTACCAGGGGGATTTGCAAAAATTTTCCAAAGAATTTGAGGAAGAAATCCTGATTCTGAATTTTGCAATTAAAGAATTTGGACTTCCTGATGATTTAAAATTAAGCATTCATACAGGCAGTGATAAATTTTCCATTTATCCGATTATGGGACAGATTATCAGAAAATATGATAAAGGACTGCATTTAAAAACTGCCGGAACTACTTGGTTAGAAGAAGTAATTGGGTTAGCATCTGCTGGAAATCAGGCGCTTGAAACTGTGAAGCATATTTATGTTGAAGGTTTAAAACATCATAAAGAGTTGGCAGCTCCTTATACAGATGTGATTGATATTGATGCTTCAAAACTTCCGTCAGAACAAGAAGTATTGGGCTGGACCAGTGAAAAATTTGTAAACACGCTACAACACATACCTGAAAATAAAGATTATAACCCTGATTTTCGTCAACTGATCCATCTAAGTTATAAGATAGCAGCTGAAATGGGAGAGGATTTCACTTCTCTGTTAGAAATATATTCAGATATTATTGAAAATTGTGTAGAGAACAATATTTTCCAAAGGCATATTAGTAGGTTGTTTTTTGAAAATTCCAAAATGCCAGTACATGAACACCACCCTGAATTTTCTACGAGAAATAAATGAAAAAACTGATAAAAGAAGATTTTCCTGATAATTTTTTCTAATTGGTTTGCTACAAAACCTTTTTATGTTGAAAAAGTATAACTTACTAAATGAGATGTCAGCTTTCTTAACAAAAATCAATAGGGCCATCTAAAAATCACGTTATGAATTCAGACAGCCCCATGATTTAAAAAAAACTTATGAGAAAATTGTACACTCTATCATCCTTCCCTTCATCTTTAATCAACCGACACTTTTACAGCTATTTACGAAAAGGTATTATTCTTATATAAAAAAATTTAACTCTTCGATAAAGTTCAAACTATACCTGTTTTAATTTCTAAGGTGTTTTGTATTTGTTACGGAGCCTGTGACAGCCCTTTCTCAATTCAGATTGTTTAATTGTCTTATTATTCTTTCCGATGTTTTTTAAAAATTTCCTGAATTTAGTATCCTTACATCTGGTATATACTTTGAATATGTTTTCCAGTTAATGAAGGTTCAATTTGGAAAGAAAAGTCTAAATTAATTATAAGAACAAGAATCTAAATAGATTTTAAAGTATTTATTTTTAATGTCTTGAATAATGGTAGAGTATTATTCTATGCAAATCTATTTCTTCTTTAAGTCTGTATATGATATATTTTCTTTAGTTTTATGTTTCATTAACTTTGTCCAATTCCAAAAAACAGGGGTGCCATCTATAGACCACGTGCAAGTAATCCAGATGGCCCCCTGACACTAAACTAAGTGAAATTTAAAACTAGTGTGTTCATTTTATAAATATTCAAAATAAGTGCATTCACTTGTGCTTGAATTAAAGCTATTTATATATTTTACAGACAAGAGTTTGTCTTAGATTTCGTTCGCCAGTAACAAACCTTGCTATTTTGTTATTTGTGTCATACTCAAAGTGAACCTTTTTTCCGTTAAGCTTAATCATTTTTGGGCGGGACTCACAGTGAAAGACAATTTTCCAATTTCTCTGTGTAAGCATTCCTTGATAATTTCCTTTAATGCTGTGAATTATTAGTTTGCTTGTGTTAGATATGTCTTGTGTCCAATTAATTACGGTTGATGCATAACCTCCCTTTAAGTAATCATTGCTTATTCCATCATCTTCAATTAATTCGAAACTCCCATCATTTCCGGGAAAAACATTTAATGTAAGTGTGTCATTGTTCCCCTTTTCAATTGAAGATGCATAATTACGCATGGGGATGACAGCCCCTTGCTTGACAAATAAAGGTATTCTTTCCAGTGGTGCCGAAACGGTGTGTTCAGAACTTCCTTTTAGCTTTTCACCCGTCCAATAGTTAATCCAGTTTCCTTCAGGTAAATATACTTTTCTGCTTATGGCTCCTTTCTGATATACTGGTGCGACGAGGAATTCATCTCCAAACATGTATTCATATAAATGACCTGGAATTTTCCTGATAATGTTTTTCCCTTTTATTCTGGTTAACTCTGCGAAGGAATAAATATATGGAAACAAGCGCATACGCAAATGCGAATAAAACCTAAATGTGCTGTCGGCCTGTTTTGAATACTTCCAGGCCAAATTGGAAGTTGGATTTTCGGGTTGTGAAAAAACTTCAGTTATAGGACAAAACATGGAGAACTCCATCCATCGGATGTATAGTTTTTCATTGGGGCGTTTAACTTTTCCCATATCAAAGCCGCCCATGTCATTCGTCATAAATGGAATTTCACTTGACTTTTCTTTTGGGTTCGTGTACATGGCAATATTTTCTTTAAATGCCACTTTGGGAACCCATGGATTAAACTTTACTGTCGGCTTTTCAACAGTCCAGTCCGATCGGGTATCATTTGTCCAACGGGCGGGATATTTTTTGTATTCCGGATTATCCTGATTACCTGTATGAGCAAGTATAAAGCCTCTTCCTTTTGTTTCTTTACCAAACTCTTGGGTCATTTGGAACATGGCTTTGCAAACACTTAACTCCGAAGTTCGATCGAGTTTGAGGAAATCTACTCCTTCATCAAAAAAATGCTTCATTTTTTTCTTGAAAAAAGCAACAGCTTTTGGATTTTTAAAGTCAATATTGCCACATTCTGTACCCTTAATCTTTTTTCCGTTTTGAAACATTGCAGTACTCATACTTCCATTATGCCAGGAGTTTTTATCGAGATAAATCTTTGAGAAAAATCCTCTTTTTTTGAATTCATTGAAAGCTTTCTCGTTGCCCGTTTTCAGTATGCAATTCCAAATCCAAAAGCCACCTTTTATGTCGTGTTTATGCAAAAAATTCCACATACTTTTCCGGTTTGGATAACTTACGGTATCACCCACAAAATTCAGGTACCCTTTAGGGCCTTTTCCTTTATCAGCAAAGCTCCAGAACCATGAATCAATCCAGTAGGCATCAATAGGATAATTATGATTCATAATTTCCTGAACACGATGGATAGTTCCCTGTTGATTTGTATAACCGCCATATAAAACACCAAAAGCCCAGGAGGGAGGCAACACCACATTGGTATCAGCAATATTTATAATATTCAAAGCAGCCTTTTTAGTTGCCAGGTGGGAACATGCACTGTTGAGACAAAATATTGCCGAAACCAGAAATAGTATCAGAAGTCTTCTCATCTTTATTTGGCTTTATGGTGATTGATATAATTTACCAAAATTTTTGCTTCTTCAAATTGCAACTGTGGCTTCAAATGTATACCGTCGATGGTTCCTGTTGAAATGCTCTTGTCTAGATTAGAATATGTATTAATGAAGCCAACATGAGACTTTTCTGCAACCTTTTTAAATTTAATATTGTTCTTCTGAATACGTGCGTTACTGCCCCCGTATTTTGGAACATAATATTTGTGTTTGTCTGTTGGTGGTGGTGTTATAATACAAATTTGCGGCCTCTGTTTATGGTGAATTTTAAGCCAACTTTTTATATCAACCAATAACTTAGTCATGTTTTTGGGGACTTCTTTTTGTTCGTTTTTAAAAACAGCCTTTGTGTCGTTTGAGCCTAATCCAATAAAGATATAGTCAAGTTGTTGTCCATTAGGAAGTTTGTTGTATGTTTCAGTTAAATATTTGTTG
>CAZGZO010000192.1:0-5479 GCA_964529695.1 uncultured Lentimicrobiaceae bacterium | reverse complement strand
TTTACCACGGCAGCAGGACGGAAGGAGTCGTCAAAGAATTCATCGGCACGGGTCCAGGCTACCTGAACAGGCTTGCCCGTTAATTTAGAAAGTCGCGCTGCCTGGATAACCTGCAGGTTTCTCGACTTACCGCCAAAACCACCTCCCACAAAAGGTGAAATAATGTGCACATTTTCAGGCTTGAATCCCAGAGCATCAGCCACTTGATCTTTGGCCGGAAATGGCGTCTGCGAAGAGGGCCAGACAGTTATTTTATCCCCTTCCACGTGAGCGGTAGCAGTATGAGGTTCAATCGGTGCATGTGCTTTATAACCATCGAGATACTCCTTTTCAAAAATCGTTTCTGATTCTTTTTCACCGAGTTGTTGGTTACCGGAAACAGCAATTGTTTCGCCATCCGGAGCCATCTTTACCAGATAATCGAAAATGGTTTTTTCATTCAGGTTCGATTTTGGGATATCGTAAGTGGCCTTGACTTTTGAGAGTGCATTTTCCGCTACATCTGGCAGCTCATGAAGTACAGCAACCAAATCACCGTCATCAACGACCTGAACGCCTTCCACTTTTTTGGCTTCAGAAAGATCCAGAGAAGTGCGTTTTGCAGCATGAGACGGTGGTCGGAGTAGGGCGGCATAAAGCATCCCGGGCAACCGGATGTCACCGGCATATTTGGCTTCTCCGGTTACTTTCTCAAAAGAATCGTCACGTAGAAATGATTTGCCCATGATTTTAAACTGGTCAGGAGTCTTAACTGGCACCTTTCCGGAAGCACGACGATGCATGACTTTTCCTTTAGCAAGGGCTCCGTAAGTGACTTTTTGGCTTTTATTCAGACGGTTATAAACAATTCCGTCTTTTGTAATTAACTGGTCTATAGGGCATTTTAAGTGATCGGATGCCAGTTCCATCAGTACATGACGACCCTCGGCTGCTGCTTCACGCAACGGTGGGCCAAAGAAACGCGTGGACATGGAACCGAAAGTTCCCATATCCCAAGGGCAAACATCAGTGTCTCCCATAACCATTTTTACAGATTTCATTTTTACATCCAGTTCGTCAGCGAGCATTTGAGCCAGCGAGGTGATTACGCCCTGGCCCATTTCAATTTTTCCTGTAAAGAGAGATACTTCTCCATCTTCCGCTATCCTAAGGAAAGCATTGAAATCAGTTGGAAGTGAATGTGCATTAAAACGTCCTTCACGTTGTGCCCACAGCGAGGGGAAATGCCCGAGGACCAGGAAGATGAAAATACCGCCACCGGTAAGTCTGATGAAGTTACGCCTGTCGAGATGATCGACAAAGATGTCTTTAAAGTCGAGATCAAGATAATCTTCATTTTTCATTTTAGTGTCCTCCCATTTCTTTAGATGCTGTTTCAATCGCTTCAAAAATTCTTTGGTGTGCTCCGCAACGGCAAAGGTTTCCCTCCATTTCATCAACAATTTGTGCGCGAGTCGGATGAGGATTCTTCAGGAGCATAGCCCATGCATTCATAAGCATTCCCGGTGTGCAGTAGCCACATTGCATGGCATCGTGATCCATGAAAGCCTGCTGCAGAGGATTCGGTTTTCCGTTGGTCGCAAGTCCTTCGATTGTGACAACCGATTTGTTTTCAACGTCTTTTAGTGTCGTCTGGCAAGACCGCACCGCTTCATTATCAACGAGGACCGTGCAAGAGCCGCAAAGGCTTTCGCCACAGCCATATTTCGTTCCGGTGAGTCCCAGATCGGTTCGTAAAACCCATAAAAGAAGACGGTTGCTGTCAGTATTAACGCGAACTTTCTTCCCGTTAAGGGTGAATGTAACTAGCTCTTTCATAATATTAGATCTTGGGTTATTTTCGGTAAAAAAATAATTGCACTAAGTTAATGATTTCTTTTTGATTTTCAATTATTAAACATTGAAAAATAAGATATGTTTCAACGAAAAGAAGTATAGAAATGATAAACGATGAAAGGCAAAATTTCCTGACAAACGAATAAGAAAAGCATTATTCAGAAATAAGTTTTTCGTTATAAATATTAATGTTAGAGGATTTTTTCCGGTTTTTATTTCGTGAACGTTTTGTCAGGCAAGGGTGAAGTTCACTCTTTGCAGTTGGTTAGACAGTAGTTTTAAATGGAGAATAAAAAATAAGGGGCGTCGCAAATGACTCCCCTTATTTTTTTGGTTTATTTTCAGCGTATGCTATAATATTCTCTTAAAACAAGCTCTTAGCCAGGGGAGCAATATTCTGTGAAGCAAAATCCTTATTCAGGTATTTAAAATATCCGGTAACGGCGATCATGGCAGCGTTATCTGTAGTGAATTGAAATTCAGGAATATGTGTAGTCCAATGTTCTTTTTGTGCCAGTTCCGTTAGAGCGTTTCGAAGTCCGGAATTGGCCGAAACACCTCCAGCTATGGCTACTTCCCGTATTCCGGTTTCGCGCACTGCACGCTTTAATTTTCCCAGCAAGGTTTTAATAATTGCATGCTGCATGGAAGCTGCCAGATTGGCTTTGTTGTCTTCAATAAAATCCGGATTTTCTTTCAGATGATCGCGGACGAAATACAAAAAGGACGTCTTCAAACCACTGAAACTGTAATTCAACCCCTGAATTTTGGGTTCCGGAAAATGAAAAGCTTCAGGATTTCCAATCTTTGCCAACCGATCGATATGCGGACCTCCGGGATAAGGCAGTCCCATAATTTTGGCAGTTTTATCAAATGCCTCTCCGGCTGCATCGTCAATGGTGTTTCCAATGATATGCATATCTGACGGGCTGTTCACTTTCACAATTTGGGTGTGACCTCCCGAAACTGTCAAACACAGAAAAGGAAATTCCGGAATCTTTTTGGGATCTTTTCCCTCGATAAAATGCGCCAGAATATGTGCCTTCAGATGGTTGACTTCGATGATGGGAATGTTCAGTCCGAGCGCAAATGATTTGGCAAAGGAAGTCCCTACCAACAAGGAACCCAGCAGTCCAGGGCCACGTGTAAATGCAATCGCGTTCAACTGTTTTTTCTGTATATTTGCTTTGCGTAACGCCACCTCAACGACGGGTATAATATTTTGCTGGTGTGCACGTGAAGCAAGTTCAGGTACAACCCCCCCGTAAGTTTTGTGAATGTCTTGATTGGCGATAACATTCGAAAGAATGACCGTATCTTTCAAGACAGCTGCTGAGGTGTCGTCGCAGGAAGATTCAATGCCTAATATGTAAGTACTCATTTGGAAAATATTAAACATAACAAAAGTATCAAAAAAAGGATCATTAGGTTTTTCCTTTATACTTTATTAACGTTGTTTTTTATTGTTTTGATTGCCAGTTTTTTATTAAGACAGACCTTCGTTCAGAATTATATTGCTCAGAAAGTTACCTCTTCAATTTCGAAAAAAACCGGCACCCATTTAAGCGTCAAAACATTGGAAATTGACGTGGCACGTGGCCTGGAAGCCACTGATGTTCAATTAACAGATACCTTGGGGCGTTCGATATTGAAAATAGGCAAACTCAAAGCACAGCCGGAATGGCTTGAATTCTTTACCGGACGTTTGAGATTTCGTTCGGCTTCACTTGACACTGTTGACTTACGAATGATTATTCGCAAAGGACAAAGCGACTATTCTTTTGTCCAGTTCATCAATAAACTTTCCGGTACAGATACCACTTCATCATCTGGTGGAAAACCTTTTAAACTGATTTTTAAAAGGATTAAACTTTCACATGTCCATTTTATTTTACATGATGAAAATTACAAGGACACGCTGGAACCGCATACCATCAATTTTAATGATTTGGATGTGAAGCATGCCAACATTCATATAAAGAATTTCAGT
Organism: uncultured Lentimicrobiaceae bacterium; assembly: GCA_964529695.1. Taxonomy (GTDB): domain Bacteria; phylum Bacteroidota; class Bacteroidia; order Bacteroidales; family F082; genus Sulfidibacterium. The sequence continues at coordinate 1,653 of CAZGZO010000192.1, read as the reverse complement.
CTGATTGGGGGGACACTGCATTTTGTCATCACAAATCTGAATGGGATTGAACGTTCAGGTTTTCATGTAAAGAAGCTGAAAACCGACATGACTATCAATCCGAGACATTTTAGTTTCAAAAATACCTATGCTGAGGCCAACCATTCTATCATCCGCGTAAATTATGAGATGCAGGGAGCCGACTGGGGTGCATACAGTGATTATTACGATTCGGTGAAGATGGTTGCAAAGTTTGGACCTTCGGTGTTGGATATGGCTGACCTGGGCTATTTTTCTTCTGTGATGTTCACCATGCCCAACAAGTTGAAAATACTGGGTGGTAGTGCTGAAGGGCCGTTGATTGATCTTCATAGCAAAAACCTGGATGTTAAGTATGGGGAAAAAACCCATTTTATTGGTGATGTTGATTTTAAAGGCCTTCCGGATTTTTACAATTCTGATATCCATGCTGACATCAAAAAACTGGTAACTTCATATCCTGATTTGAAATCATTTGGTCTCCCGGGTGATAGCACCTGGCACATTTCTTTACCTGATGCCATCAAGAAATTTAAACCATTCGAATTTTCTGGTCGTTTCGATGGGAAGTATGGCGATTTCATTACTAAACTTAAAATCCGTCCGAAAGATCACGGATTGTTTGATTTGGGTATTGCCTTGAAAACCAATAATGACACGCTTGTTAGAGTGAGGTTGAATATGAAAGGAACCGAATTTCCGCTGGATGAAATCATACACTCAAGTGGAATGCTGGGGGATGCCAGTTTTCAAGGTTCTGTATTTATGAACAAAGCGATACCTGATTCAGCCGGTATGGATATAAAGCTGGGAGTTAATCAGATCGAAGTCAATTCTTACAACTATCACAATATCGATTTCACCGGCTTGATGAATCATGATACATTGAAAACGGCTTTGAAAGTCAACGATCCTCATTTGAATTTGCTGCTGCACGGTTTTGCCAATTTGAAAAACAAACCTGCTTTTCATTTGAAATTGGCGATGCGGAAAGCTGATTTCGATTCACTGAACTGGTGGACCGGCAAGGATTTTCATCTGAAGACCTTTGGGAATATCTATTTCAGGGGGCTCGATCCTGATTCCATGTCTGCTCGCGTTTTTTTAACGAATTCTCAACTGAAGTTTGGCAGACAGACTTATCCGGTTAAGAAAATTTCATTGGAGAAATACATCGAACCCGGAAAGGGTATGGTGTTGAAAATTAACTCGGATATTTTGAAATTCAGCATGACGGGTGATTTTCTGCTCACTGAATTGGGCCGAACTGCCGGGCAGTTTTTAAACCATTTTTTCCCCGTAACGGATATGCTTCCGCCAGTTCCCGGGTATGCTTCAAAAAATGTGGATGTAAATCTGCAACTAATAAAACCTGCTCTCATCGGCAATCAGTTTTTGGGTGGTTTGCAGTTGAGCCCTGATGCTTCATTTAATGCAAAAATTGATTTCACCAATCATACCATGACAGCGCAGGGATATGCGAAAATGTTAAAATACCAGGGAATTGATTTTCTTGATAATACCATCACTGCACAGACAAAAAACGGGGCCTTGCAATTGGCAAGTCAAATTAAGCATTTGATTTTGAAAGATAGTACGAAAACTGACAAATCGGTTTTTGGAATGGATAGTCTG
>CAZGZO010000191.1:0-5480 GCA_964529695.1 uncultured Lentimicrobiaceae bacterium | reverse complement strand
GTCATTCTGAATGCAGCGGAGCGGAATGAAGAATCTGCTTAAATAGAGATCCTTCGTTTCACTCAGGATGACAAGGACCTTCGCTTGTAAAAATATTGGTTCAAAAACTTAAAATAATTATCTTCGTAGCATTATGGCACTTACATTCACTAAACCAATAGCATTGGGGTTTAAAGCTCCGGATTTTATGCTCCCGGATGTGGTGAGCGGAAAGATGATTTCATACAAAGATATTCAGGGTGAAAAAGGCACACTGATCATGTTTATCTGCAACCATTGTCCTTATGTGTTGCATGTTATTCATGAATTGGTGCAGTTGGGAAAAGATTATATTCCAGAAGGAATTGGCATGGTAGCCATCAGTGTAAACGATGTGGTTGCCTATCCTCAGGACAGCCCCGAAAAGATGAAAGAATTTGCTGAAAAACACGGATTTCCTTTTCCGTATCTTTATGATGAAAGTCAGGATTCGGCGCGTCTTTACGATGCGGTTTGTACGCCGGATTTTGACTTGTTTGATACAGATTACAAATGTGTTTACCGGGGACAATTGGATGGTGCCCGACCGGGAAATGAGGTTCCCGTGACGGGAAAAGAAATGCGCACTGCGTTGGATAAATTGTTGGCCGGAGAAAAAATTTCAGAAGATCAAACGCCCAGTGCCGGTTGCAGTATTAAGTGGAAATAACAATAATTTAATATTTAACCAAAACTTAACAATGGGTCATCCAGGCGTTTACATAAATGTTTGACATTCGCAACAAATTCTTAAACCAAAAAAATGGAAAATAATTCTTTCAAAATCCTTTTGGTGGATGATGAAGAAGACATTCTTGAATTTTTATCCTACAACCTTGAAAGGGAAGGTTTTCGCGTTTCAACTGCACTCAATGGTATTGAGGCCATAGAAAAGGCCAAAGCAGAAATTCCCCATTTAATTATTATGGATGTAATGATGCCTGAAATGGATGGCATCACGGCAGTAGAACAAATCAGGAAAATTAAAGATCTGGACAACACGCTGATTGTCTTTTTGACTGCACGTGGCGAAGATTATTCACAGATTGCAGGTTTTGAAGCCGGTGCCGATGATTACGTTACCAAGCCTATCAAACCGAAGGTGCTTGTTAAGCGGGTCGCTGCTTTATTGCGCAGGTCAAAAATCACCGAAACACCACGGAAAAGCATCGAAGTTAACAATATGACCATCGATCCTATCCGACATGTAGTATTATTGGGAGGAGAAAAAATCTTTCTTCCCAAAAAGGAATTCGGCATTCTTTATCTTCTGGCTTCTTCGCCCAACAAAGTTTTCAACAGGGAAGATATTTTTCGCGAAATTTGGGGCGACGATGTGATTGTAGGTGACCGCACCATCGATGTTCATATCCGTAAGATCCGTGAAAAGATCGGCATCAGCAACATCCAAACAGTGAAAGGTGTCGGCTACAAGTTTGAAGCATAAAAGGAATTATGAATTTTAATCCTAAAAATGTGGCGCTGCTTAACGCAGTAATTATTGCATTGGCTTTCGCCGTCATTTTGCTGGCCATTGATGCGCTTTTTTATCAAATTATGTTTTGGCCGTTGTTGCTGGGAAGCCTTGCATTGTTCATTTTATCTTACCTGGTGATTAATTTTTCCCTCCAGAAATTCATATACCAGCGCCTAAAAATCATTTATAAAACCATTGGTAAAATAGGCAGCTTTGACAGCAAAAAAGTAAAAAATTCCAAAACTGAAGACGTGTTGGATATTGTTAATCAGATGGTTTTGGAATGGCGTGACGAGCAACAGAAAAAGATTGACGAACTGCAAAAAAATGCTGCCTACCGCCGCGAATTCCTCGGAAATGTCTCCCATGAGTTGAAAACTCCGATTTTTAATATTCAGGGTTACATCCTGACGCTTTTAGACCAGGGGTTGGAAGATGATAAAATCAACATCAAATTCCTGCAGAAAACAGAAAAAAGTATCAACCGGATGATTGCTATTGTAGAAGATCTGGAAGAAATTGCCAAGTTCGAATCCGGTGAACTGGAATTACATGAAGAAGTTTTTGATTTGCATGAGCTGTGCCGGGAAATCGCTGATTTTCTTGAAATTAAAGCAGAAAAAAACAACACCAAAATCATTATAAAAGAAACCCCGGGAAAAACGGTCAAAGTGAAAGCCGACAAAAAACGTATCCGGCAGGTGTTAATAAACCTGGTGGACAACGGAATAAAATACGGGAATCAAATCAATGGCATCATCGAAATCTCATTTTACGATTTCCACGACAATTATCTTGTAGAAGTCAGCGACAACGGAATAGGAATTCCCGAGGGAAGTATTCCACGCGTTTTTGAGCGTTTCTTCCGAACCGACAAAAGCCGTTCGCGTGATAAAGGCGGTACCGGTTTAGGACTGGCCATCGTAAAACACATAATTGAAGCACACCGTCAGAGTATCAGTGTGCGGAGTCAGGTTTCGAAAGGAACTACATTTTCCTTCACTTTAACAAAAGCGAAATAATTAAGTTATTCATTTAAAAGATAGAAGGTTGAAAGATTCAAAAGTAGTTCAAGAAAATTCAATGACCAGAAAAAACCGATTTCTAAAAATACCCCGACCCTAAAGGGTGTGAAATCACGGTAAGTAAAAAGAAATTCGGATTATTATTAACATCCTAACGCATTCCCCTTTAGGGGTTAGGGGTGAATTGAGAAGTAAAAAAATAGTCCAATTTTATTGTTATACAACTATCTGACCAAGGCAGGTGCGCTTGTAGCGCATGACCGACATATACTTATGATAATTTCAAAAATGATTACGGTCCTAATTATTCTCCGTGTTTATCTTTCCACTGCTTGCTGAATGATTTATTAGCAAATTTCGGAAGATCGCGTCTTGGCCCCCACATTTTTTCAACGACAAGTTTGGAACCGAAATTTTTGGTTTTTCCATCGAAGAAATCCAGTTTCTTTCTGGATGACAATGCTTTTGTGGAAACTTTGATACTCTGTTTTTCAAAATAAGTGTAAAAACCATTTTCCACCGAATCGTTGCGGTTCACCAGTAACAGTTCGTGGATAGGAATTTTCACCGGACAGACTTCTGAACAACGCCCACAAAGTGAAGACGCAAAACTCAGGTGTTTCCAGGTTTTCTGATCCTGTAAATAAGGAGTAATAACCGAACCAATCGGACCGCTGTAAGTTGTCTGATAAGTATGTCCGCCAATATTTTTGTAAACGGGACAAGCATTCAGGCAGGCACCGCAGCGAATACACGAAAGTGCCTGACGCTGCCGTTCTTTAGCCAGCAAATTCGTCCGTCCGTTGTCCAGCAAAACCACATACATCACTTCCGGACCATCTTTTTCTCCTGGTTTTCTGGGGCCGCTGATAATGGAATTGTAAACCGTCATATTTTGACCGGTGCCGTGCGTTGCCAGCAAAGGCCAGAATAAATCAAGATCTTCCAGCCTAGGGATTAGTTTTTCTATACCGGCAATAGCAACATGAATTTTCGGAAAAGACATGGAAAGCATGGCATTTCCTTCATTTTCCGTTACGGCAATAGAACCGGTGTCAGCAATCATGAAATTGGCGCCGGTGATACCCATTTCCGATTCCACGAATTTCTTACGGAGTAAATCGCGGGTATAAGCCGTAAGTTCTTCAGGAGTCAATGTTTCCGGAGTGTTAAATTTTTCATGATAAAGTCCGGCGATATCGCCTTTCGACATGTGCATAGCCGGCGTTACAATATGATATGGTTTTTGTCCGGCCTGTTGCACGATAAATTCACCCAAATCGGTTTCCAGCGATTCGATTTTGTTCTTTTTGAAAGCTTCGTTAAGATCCACTTCTTCCGTGGTCATTGATTTGGATTTCACTACCTTTTTTACCATGTTATCTTTGGCAATACGTAAAATTGCATTCACAGCTTCGCGGCTGTCTTTTGCCCAAATAACCTTTCCACCGTTTTTCTTAAAATTATCCTCAAACTCTATCAGGTATTTATCCAGATCATTAATTACTTTATATTTAAGAAAGCCAGCGCGTGATCTGGCTAAATCTAAATCCTGGTAAATCTTTTTGCCATTCTCAACTGCCTGATCGTAACGGGAGATATTAAACTTGATTTTGTCGCGGTGTACTTTGTCAAAAGCTACTTGTTCCGCCTTTTTGAGGAACGTTTTATTTTCAGGAGATGCTTTCACAATCAGCAGTCTTTTTATTTTAAAATTTGTGAGATTTTTTCTACCCGGCGGACATGACGGCCACCATCAAAAGGAGTATGTAAAAAAGTGTCCACGATTTTCCAGGCCTCTGTCAAAGTGACGAAACGCCCGGGAATAGAAAGGATATTAGCATCATTATGCCTCCTGATTAGGTCGGCTTGTTCCGTATCCCAACATAAACCTGCACGGACATTGGGATATTTATTGGCAGTCATTTGTGCGCCGTTGCCACTTCCACACATAATAATTCCAAGACTATACTCACCGTTATTAACAGCTTGTGCTAACGGGTGAATAAAATCAGCATAATCCACACTTTCAGCAGAATAGGTTCCAAAATCTTTAACTCTGTAACCCGCATAAATCAACTGCTGTTTGATAAATTCCTTGGTCCAGAATCCGGCATGATCAGATGCCATTGGTATTATCTTTATCGAATTGCTCATTTTGTCAATAACTTTTCTAAGTACAAAATTAAATAAAAATACAGGTGGGGTTAAACACTTTGAAAACTAATGTTTTTCACAATGAAAAAATTATTTGTTGATTTCGCAATAAACTATCTTCCAACTTTTTGAAATTTATCAAACCAGCGTTGTTAATATGTGTGTATTTTTGTTAACAAAAATTTAATAAACGAAGGGTTATAAACCGACAAAATGGCAAAAATTGAAATTCCATTTTTAGACGGGTTTTTATCAATAAAAATTAAACAACAATTAACAATTTATTAAGGTAACTTTAAGATAAATTTACAAAACGATTCGGTTATCAACCATTGTTCATTAAAACCTTATTTGATTGAAATAAAAGAAAATGATTTGTTAGTATATGTTTAAAAACTGTTGAGGAAATAAAGATTTTATAAAATGCAAATTTTTGAATAATTTTTATTCACCCATATTAACAGACATATAATAATAAAACATTAAAATTTTAAAATTTGTTAATAATAAAGAGAAATCTTAGTAACTGAAAAAATGAATTACAGAGACGAAATATTAAAGCTAAAAAAAGAAAAAAATGCATTGATCCTGGCGCATTATTATCAGATCGATGAAATTCAGGATATTGCTGATTATGTGGGTGATAGCTTAGGTCTATCACAAAAAGCAGCTGAAGCTCAAGCAGATATCATTCTTTTTGCCGGCGTTCATTTTATGGCTGAAACAGCTAAGATATTAAACCCAAATACCAAGGTTTTGCTGCCGGATTTGGAAGCCGGTTGTTCATTGGCCGATTCATGCCC
>CAZGZO010000190.1:3003-5483 GCA_964529695.1 uncultured Lentimicrobiaceae bacterium | reverse complement strand
CCCGTGGTATGAACACTTCTGTGTCCGAAATGGATTTGAAAACCTGATACTCCTGAAATAGTCCCCTGTGGGGCCCTGATCTCTGACGGGAAATCCGGAAAAGTTGCAAAATCATTTCCGGCAAAGGCAGTTGAATCTGAAAATAAGCTTCCGGTTAACTGCATTCCATCCCCGGAATCACCCGCAAATCGAACAACTGCAGACTCCAGTTCAACCACTTTATCTCTTTTCGTTGTCATATAATTTTTTTGTTATTAAAACAGGGCAAAATTAAGGCAATTATTTTCCTACACGATAATCTTGAGCTTTTTTTTTAAAACGTTTGAAATAACATATTTGACACAATTATATATTTTAAAGTGTTTATATGTCAATATGTTAAAAAGAAATTGTTAGCAAATCACAGGCCGGTTTTATTAATTAAAACGAGTCTAAATTTGTCCCTGCCTTTGATTGTACCGTTATTAAGAATGAGTAATAATTAGAGAATTTAAATTTTTTTTGTCAGAAATATTGATCCTGTTTAATCATTCATTATATATTTGCCCAATTATAAACCCATAAAAATTGAATTGTCATGGCATATAAAATTGATCCAGATTTATGTACAGCATGCGGCGCTTGTCTTGATGAATGCGCTTTTGATGCCATTTTGGATGAGGGTGATACCTATGTAATTGATGCTGAAAAATGTACCGATGACGGTGCTTGCGTTGATGTTTGCCCTACAGAAGCAATAAGTCCGGAATAAGTATTACGGAAAAAAGAAAAAAAATCCCGTATGTGAACCATGCGGGATTTTTTTGTGTCTGGTGATAATAATTTGTTTTTCATAGCATTATAAATAATGTATAAATTTCAATATGTAATCGGTTGTAAATACATTCATTATATCTTTGCGCCAATTTTTAATTTTAAAACAGATTGTTATGGCATATAAAATTGATCCCGACTTATGTACAGCATGTGGAAGCTGTATAGACGAGTGTCCTGTAGAAGCCATTTCTGAAGGGGATGTTTATGTGATTGATCCTGACGCATGTACCGATTGTGGCGCCTGCGCTGACGTTTGTCCTACAGAAGCAATAAGCCCGGAATAAAACCATTTCCGGCTCAGGATATGAAAAAGGCTATCTTCCAGAGGAGGATGGCCTTTTCCCGTTTTTGACTTTGTTATGTGGGCTCTTTTTCACTTTTACCTGCCTCTCTTCTTTTTTTGTACTTTCACATTAGTTTTAAACGCAGGCTGGATGGCTTTTATAGAAAAATAATACATCCGCTTATGTTCTTTAAAATAATTCTAAATAACTCAAATAATTATTACTTTTGTGGTGTCATAAGTAAGTAAGCGGAATGGATAATTACGATTTTTTAAATAGTACTGATCCTGCTGTAATTGAGGACCTTTACAAGAAGTTTAAAGAGGATCCTGAATCGGTAGAAAAGAGTTGGCGACAATTTTTTGAAGGATATGAGTTCGCCCGGAATGCTTATCCTGCGAAAAAAAGTGCAGGTCTGGAGACTTCAGATGAATTTAAAGTCATTAATCTTTTGATGGATTACCGCCGCCGCGGCCATCTTTTTACCAAAACAAATCCGGTCCGCAAAAGAAGAGATTATCAACCTAAACTCAATATTGAAAATTACGGGCTTCAACAAAGTGATTTGGATCGTGTTTTTTATGCTGGTAATGAAATTGGAATCGGGCCTGCAAAACTTCGAGATATCGTAAGTTTTCTGGAAGAAACTTATTGTCATTCGCTGGGTGTTGAATATATGTTTATCCGTGATAATGAAATTGTTAGCTGGCTTAGAAATTATTTTGAGTCAACCCGCAATACGCCTCATTATACAAAGGAAGAAAAAAGGCTGATTCTGAAAAAGTTGAGAAGGGCTGTCTTTTTTGAAAAGTTCTTACAAAAGAAATTCCCCGGACAAAAGCGGTTTTCGCTGGAGGGTGCAGAAGCTTTAATTCCTGCTTTGGATGCGGTGATGGAAAAAGGAACTGAGATGGGTATCGAGGAATTTGTTATCGGGATGTCACATCGTGGGAGACTTACAGTATTGGCTAATATTTTAAGAAAGCCGTTTGATGATATTTTCTCTGAATTTGAAGGTATAGAATACGAAGACGAAACCCTTTTAGGTGACGTAAAATATCATTTGGGTTATACAATAAAACGAAAGACAAGCAAAGGGAAACCGGTGCAGTTTACTTTGTCACCCAATCCTTCTCACCTTGAGGCTGTTGATCCGGTTGTGGAAGGGATTACGAGAGCCAAGCTCGGGGCCTACAAAAAAGGTGACGCCAATAAAATTGCACCTATTTTAATTCATGGCGATTCTTCCATTGCAGGCCAGGGTGTGGTTTATGAAGTGGTTCAAATGTCCAATTTAAAGGGATTTTCTACCGGTGGAACCATCCATCTGGTTATTAACAATCAGGTTGGTTTTACTACCGATTACCTGGATGCCCGAAG
>CAZGZO010000190.1:0-2993 GCA_964529695.1 uncultured Lentimicrobiaceae bacterium | reverse complement strand
CTACGCTTTCTCCAGTATTTCATGTCAACGGCGATGATGCAGAAGCTGTGGTTTTCACGGTGCAACTAGCTATGGAGTTCAGGAACCGATTCCATAATGATGTTTTTATTGATATTCTTTGTTACAGACGTTATGGCCATAACGAAGGCGACGAACCCAGGTTTACACAGCCGATGCTTTACAAGGCGATTGAAAAACATCCTGATGCCTATGCAATTTATAAGGAAGAGCTCTTGGCTCAGAAAATGATCACCCCTGAAGAATGTAAAGACGAGGAAGCGCATTTCAATGATAAATTGGAAGTCAACTACGAAAAATCTAAAACACACGAAAAAGCAAATATTTATAGTTTCCTACAGGATATCTGGAAAGATGTACCACGAGCTTCCGATAAAGATTTTGTCTCCTCTCCGAATACTTCTATCTCCAAAGAGATGCTGATGAAGATAACTGAGGGTGTTACACAACTCCCTGAAGATAAGAATTTTTTCAGAAAAAGTATCCGTTTGCAGAATACCCGTAAGGAAATGGTTACGAAAAAAGGCATGCTGGATTGGGGAATGGGAGAGATGCTTGCCTACGGAAGTTTGGTATTGGAAAAAACACCGGTAAGAATTAGCGGACAGGATGTTGAAAGAGGAACTTTTTCACACCGTCATGCTGTTTTGAGTTTAGAAGATTCTAATGAAAAATATGTTCCGCTAAATCATCTTGATAAAGATCAGGCCCTTTTTGAGATTTTTAACTCCTCGCTTTCTGAATATGGCGTTCTGGGATTTGAATACGGATATGCATTGGCTTCACCTAATTCTCTGGTAATTTGGGAAGCCCAATTCGGCGATTTTGCCAATACCGGTCAGGTGATTTTCGATCAGTTTATAAGTAGTGCCGAGGAAAAATGGAATGTGATGAACGGGTTGGTGGTCTTTTTGCCACACGGTTACGAAGGTCAGGGAGCCGAACACTCCAGCGCAAGACTGGAACGTTTCTTAACTCTTTCTGCCGAAAATAACATTCAGGTTACAAATTGTACCACACCGGCTAACTTTTTCCATATGTTACGCCGACAGATAAAACGTCCGATCAGAAAACCTCTTGTGGTTTTCACTCCAAAAAGTTTACTGCGCCATCCCAAGGCTGTATCGCCTGTTGAAGACTTTACCAAAGGCAGATTTCAGGAGGTGTTGGATGACCCGGATGCAAATCCTGATAAGGTCACAAGGCTGGTATTTTGTACGGGTAAAGTTTACTATGATCTGATAACGGAAAGAGAAAAGATTAAAAATGAGTCAGTTGCTGTTGTAAGGATTGAGCAGTTGTATCCATTCCCTGCTGCTGCAATAGATAATATTGTTAAGAAATATAAGAAGGTAAAGGATTTTGTGTGGACGCAGGAAGAACCCGCTAATATGGGCGCATGGCAGTTTGTCCAAAGGGAATTGGGCCCTGATTATAAATTGAAATTTATCGCCCGACCTCCCAGTGGAAGCCCGGCAACAGGTTCATCTAAGTTCCATGCTATTAGTCAGCAGAAGATTGTTGATAAAACATTTTTGGAATGTGACTGTCCGTTTTTAGAGAAAGATTGTGAGATGGTATGCATAGGAAATAGATGGCAGTCGTTTGAGAAAGAGTTGCACGATTTGCATATTGATCATGTAAAGAGCACATTCCATTCTATGAAAAAACCCTTGAAATAATAAAAGAAATTTCATCATGATAATTGAAGTTAAAATTCCGAGTCCGGGAGAATCCATCAGTGAAGTGCAGTTGGCAAGCTGGTTGGTGGAAGATGGCCAGCAGGTTGAAAAAGATGAGGATATTGTTGAGATTGATTCAGACAAAGCTACCTTGAGTATTGTTGCTGAAGATAGTGGGAAGATTCAGTTTAAGGCCGAAGAAGGCGACACGTTAGCTGTGGGATCTATCATTGCTACTATTGATACGGAAGCTGCTGGCACGGTTGTTGAAAAAGCTAAACCTGAGGAAAAGAAAGAAAAAGCTGTTGAAGAAAAACCTGCACCGAAAGCTGAAACAAAAACTGCTCCCAAAAAGGAACCGATACCTGAAAAGAATGAAGCTCCTGCTGAAGTAGATCTTCACGTTTCGCCTCTGGCAAGGAAAATAATGAAACAGGAAGGGGTTTCTGATAAGGATTTGCTGGACTTATTCAAGCATTATCGTTTTGGAAAAGAAGATGTTCAGTTTTATCTGGAAAATAAAGATAAGGTAAAGGCTCCCAAGGATAAATCTGCGGCTGTCACCAGTTGGCCCGGTGGCCGTGATAGCGAGCATATTAAAATGAGCATGCTCCGCAAAAAGCTGGCTCAGCGATTGGTTTCGGTTAAAAATGAAACAGCCATGCTGACCACTTTCAACGAGGTGAACATGACTCCCATCATGGAAATCCGAAAAAAATATAAGGAAGCTTTCAAAGAGAAATATGGTGTTAGCCTGGGCTTTATGTCGTTCTTTACAAAAGCCGTTACGGAAGCTTTGAAACACTTCCCACAGGTAAATTCTCAAATTGTAGGTGATGAATTTGTCCGGTTTAATTATGTAGATGTGAGTATTGCCGTGAGTGCTCCCAAAGGATTGGTAGTACCGGTAATTCGCAATGCAGAAATGAAGAGTCTGGCAGAAATTGAAGGGACCATCAAAGAACTGGCAATCAAAGCACGTGATAACAAAATTACTCTGGAAGATATGGCAGGTGGTACGTTTACTATTTCTAATGGAGGCGTTTTTGGCTCCATGATGTCCACTCCAATTATCAATCCTCCCCAGAGCGCTATTTTGGGGATGCACAACATCGTGGAACGTCCCATTGCCGTAAACGGAAAAGTGGAAATTCACCCCATGATGTATCTGGCGTTGTCATACGATCACCGGATTATCGATGGCCGAGAGTCTGTAAGTTTCCTGGTGAAAGTCAAAGAAATGCTCGAGCAACCGGAAAGAATGCTGTTTGAAGCTAAAGACCCGGTGGAAGC
>CAZGZO010000189.1:1567-5644 GCA_964529695.1 uncultured Lentimicrobiaceae bacterium | reverse complement strand
AACTATCATTCGGTAGATATTCAGTGGGGAAATCACGATATGTTGTGGATGGGAGCTGCTTCAGGAAATCGGGCCCTCATTGCTAATATGATTCGTGTTTCACTTCGATATAAAAACACCGACACACTGGAGGACGCTTACGGAATAAACCTGATGCCATTGGCAACGCTGGCCATTGATGTTTACGGTAAAGATCCCTGCAAACAATTTATTCCGCAAATGTCAGAAGATTCCAAAGATTTGGAGCTGATAAAAAAGATGCACAAGGCTATTTTCATTATCCAGTATAAGCTTGAAGGACAAATAATTGCCCGTAATCCCGCATTTAACATGAAAGGCCGGCTGTTGTTGGATAAAATTGATTTTGATAAAGGGACTGTCCTGATAAACAAAAAAGAATATAAGTTGCTTGACAACTATTTTCCGACCATCAACAAGGAAAATCCTTACGAATTGACTGCTGAGGAAGAATCAGTGATGGAGAAACTGGCCAACAGTATTAAAAATAGTAAGCGCTTGCAGGATCATATTGATTTTCTGTTTTCACACGGAAGCATGTATCTAAAATTCAATGAAAATCTGCTCTACCATGGCTGTATACCCTTGACCGAGAGTGGTGAATTTGCTTCTTTTGAAATTGAGGGAATATCTTATTCCGGAAAAGCACTTTGTGATCAATTTGATCGCGTAGCGCGAAAAGCCCATCACCATCGTTTTCAGCGTAAGCATGAGCCTTCATCTGATTATCTTTGGTATCTGTGGTGCGGTGAGTCGTCGCCATTGTTTGGGAAAACCAAAATGACCACTTTTGAGCGTTACTTTATCGCGGAAAAAGAAACTTATATAGAAACCGCAAATTCTTATTATTCATTGGTTTATGATAATGAAAAATACTGCAATGCCATTTTAAAGGAATTCGGTCTTACAGGCACAAATTCGCACATTATTAATGGACACGTTCCTGTGAAAGTGAAGAAAGGCGAAACTCCCATCAAAGCCAATGGCAAGTTGTTTGTGATTGATGGAGGTATGTCAAAACCATATCAAAAGGTAACTGGCGTTTCAGGATACACTTTAATTTATAATTCCTACGGGATGGTTTTGGTGGAACATAACTTTTTCGACTCCAGGCAAAAAGCCATTCTGGAAGATAAAGATATTATTTCTAAACTCATTTATATTGAAGATAACAATAAAAGGAAAAGGGTAAAGGAGACAGATATTGGTAAAAGTATATTATTTCAAATCAACGATTTGAAGATGCTGTTGGATGCTTATAAAATGGGACTGATTAAAGAACGATTTCATTTGTAGAGAGGATTATGCCAAGAGTTTTCAAGTTCGGAGGAGCGCTGCTGAAAGACGCAGACGGGATAAGGCGCATGGCGTCCATGGTGGAAGAATTTCATTGCGAACCCATGGTAGTAGTGGTTTCGGCCATTGGGAAAACGACCAATGCTTTAGAAGAGTTGTACAGGCTTTCCATATCAAAAAATAAGGAGCAACTTCAGGAAAAATATTTCCAATTAAAACAACAACATATTGGCCTTGCAGAAGCGCTGGACATTCCGGATTCTGAAAAAATGGTTCATGCGCTGGAAGAAAATTTTCGCAAGTTATGGGATGCTTTGAATGTCCATTACAGGAATTGGTACCAAGGTTATGATCAAATCATACCTTTCGGAGAGGAATTCTCCGGAAAAATAGTCAATGCTTATTTAGCCAGCCAGGGCATTAAGGTAAGATTTCAGGATGCTCAAACCCTGATAATTACAGACAGTCGTTATACCAACGCATCCGTAAACTGGGAAATGACGCAGAAAAGTGTGGAAGCACGAGTACTTCCACCCCTTAAAAATCAAGAAGTTGTTTTAACTCAAGGTTTTGTAGCTGCCGACCTAAAAGGCATTCCGACAACGCTGGGGCGTGAAGGTTCCGATTTTACCGCTGCCATCCTGGCGTACATTCTGGAAGCGAATGAAGTTTGTATCTGGAAAGATGTTCCCGGCTTGATGAACGCTGATCCGCGACTTTTCCCAGACGCCATAAAACTCCCACATGTATCCTACAACGAAGCTATTGAGCTTGCCTTTTACGGAGCTTCCGTCATCCATCCTAAAACCATCCAACCCTTGAAGAAGAAAGGCATTCTTTTAAAAGTTTGTTCATTTTTTAATCCGCAATTAGAGCCCACTCTTATTGATGCCGATGAGTCGGATGATGCGAAGATTCCAAAATTCATTGTCAAAAAAAATCAGGCGTTGCTCAGCATCAGTACCCGCGATCTTTCTTTCATGGCAGAGGAGTCACTGAAGAAAGTTTTTTCTGCTTTGAGCAAAAACCGGTTTCATATTAATCTGATGCAAAATTCAGCGGTAAGCTTTTCCGTAATCTTTGATGAAAAGCCTGAGAAACTGGAAAAAATCACCAAAGAATTAAGTGACACTTTCATTTTAAAATACAACACAGGACTGGAACTCCTGACAATCAGGCATTACAACGATGCATTGATTAAAAAGCTGACCATTGGAAAACATACTTTCCTGACTCAAAAAACCAGGACTACTGTTCAATTGGTTTTGCAAGCCGGAGAGAAATAGAATATTACATTGCCATCGCACCCCCAACCCCTGAAGGGGCCTGCAACTATTTCCCCAGGTTAAGTATAAATACTCAAAATACAGATTCCCTCAGCCAAGGATTTTCAAAAATTTTTAGGTGTAAGAAATCCCCCCTTTATGGGGCCAGGGGGTCATAAAACTCAACTTCACATAAAAACAACAAGAAAAAACCCTCCCGAAAACCTCATTTTTTATCTTTGCGTAAAATTTTAATAAATGAAACAATCGATTGCACTTTTATGTGGTGGTGGCCCAGCCCCGGGAATTAACTCAGTTATTAGCTCAGTAGCAAAAGCATTTTTATACGGTGGATACCGCGTGTTGGGAATCCATGAAGGATACAAAGGCCTGTTTTCGGATAATCCTGATTTCGTGGAAATAGATTTTAATCTGGCCGACGATATTCACAAACGGGGCGGTTCTGCCCTGATAATGAGCCGATTCAAGCCCAAAGACTCAGAATTCAACACGAATTTCTTCGTAAAACACAATGTCAAGTTACTGGTCACCATTGGCGGAGACGACACCGCCTCAACAGCAAATCGAATTTCAAAGTATTTAAGTGAAAACAATGTTCCCATACAGAACATTCACGTTCCCAAAACCATCGACAACGACCTTCCGTTACCGGGCGACACGCCTACTTTCGGATATCAGTCTGCCAAGCAGGAAGGTGTGCGCATCGCCCAGACCATTTATGAAGATGCCCGCACCAGTGGAAACTGGTTTGTGGTGTCGGCCATGGGTCGCGAAGCCGGTCACCTGGCATTCGGTATCGGTGCTTCCAGCCACTTCCCGATGATCATTATTCCGGAAATGTTCAACAAAGTTCCGGTTACTTTTGATCGCATCATCAAATTGATCATTTCTGCAATCGTAAAAAGAAAAATTCTTGGTATTGGTTACGGACTGGCCATCGTTAGCGAAGGTGTTTTCCATTTCATGACCGATGAAGAAATCACAAACTCAAATATCAACTTCACCTACGATGAGCACGGGCATCCTGAGTTAGGAAACGTTAGTAAAGCACATATTTTCAATATATTGCTTCAGAAAAAACTCAAAGAAATGGGCATAAGCGTGAAGAGCCGCCCGGTAGAATTGGGATATGAGCTGCGTTGCGTTCAGCCCACAGCTTACGATCTACTCTACTGTGCTCTGCTGGGTTATGGTGTAAAACAACTTTTCGATCAGGGTTGCACCGGTTGTATGGTGACTGCCGACTACACGAAAGGCACTATCAAACCACTATATTTGGAAGATGTTTCTGATGAAAATGGGAAAATTGTTCCCCGCCTTGTGGATATTGAAGGTGAGAAACAGAAACTCATCTTCCAGCACGGCATGCAGTACATTGGACCTGCAGATTACGAAGCTGCCAAAGAGTATCTGGCCAATCCGGAAGAATTTGATATGATGAAGATTTTGAATTGGTGAGGGCGGTAGTCAGACAATT
>CAZGZO010000189.1:0-1467 GCA_964529695.1 uncultured Lentimicrobiaceae bacterium | reverse complement strand
TGGTCAGACTATCGTAGGTGAACCTTTGAGATTCTGAGCCTTTGAACCTTAGATCCAGCAATTTTTATTGCTTTTCAGCGAATTAGAAGCCAATATAAATAAGCTTTTCCAAGAAAATTCTCGTGAAATTTCTCTAATTTTGAGAGCACAAAAACTTATTATCATGATTACTATTTATCACAATCCGAGATGCAGAAAATCCAGAGCCGGACTAGAACACCTTAAAGAAAAAACCCAGGATTTTGAAGTTGTAGATTACATCAAAAATCCCATTTCTTACGACACCATTAAAGACTTGCTGGTGAAACTCAACAAAAAACCCCAGGACATGATCCGAACGCAGGAAGCTATTTACAAACAGAACTTTAAAGGGAAGAACTTCGCGGATGAAGAGTGGATAAAAATTATGGAAGAAAATCCGAAACTGATAAAACGTCCGATTGTAGTCCGTGGAAACAAAGCCGTTTGGGGTGACCCGGCCGAGGAAATTGACAGCTTATTTTAACACAAAATTATAATTATAATAACTATGGAATACAGAATTGAACATGACACTTTGGGTGAAGTAAAAGTCCCGGTTGACAAGTACTGGGCTGCACAAACCCAGCGTTCAAAAATGAATTTTAAAATCGGCCCCGAAGGCTCCATGCCCAGAGAAATTATCGATGCTTTTGCATACCTGAAAAAAGCAGCCGCCCTGGCAAATAATGAACTGGGAGTACTGGACAAGGAAAAATGCGATTTGATTGGACAGGTGGCCGATGAAATCCTTGCCGGAAAACTGTATGACAACTTTCCGTTGGTTATCTGGCAAACCGGTTCGGGAACGCAATCGAACATGAATGTAAATGAAGTGATTGCCAACCGGGCTCATGTGCTGAAAGGTGGTAAACTCACCGACGAAAAAAAGGCATTGCATCCCAACGATGACGTGAACAAGTCACAATCGTCCAACGACACTTTCCCAACAGCCATGCATATTGCTGCATACAAAATGCTCGTAGAAGTTACATTCCCCGGCGTTCAGCAACTGCGTGATGCGTTGGCTGAAAAAGCTGAGGCCTTTAAATCTATCGTCAAAACCGGACGTACACACTGGATGGACGCCACACCTTTGACTTTGGGACAAGAATTTTCAGGTTACGTTTCACAGCTTGACCATGGATTGAAAGCGTTGGAAGCTACTTTGGAACATTTGTCTGAACTGGCTTTGGGTGGAACGGCTGTAGGAACCGGACTGAACACGCCGAAAGGTTATGCCGTGAAAGTGGCTGAGAAAATTGCTGAACTTACCGAACTTCCATTTAAAACTGCTGACAACAAGTTTGAAGCACTTTCCGCTCATGACGCCATTGTAGAAACTTCAGGCGCATTAAAGCAACTGGCTATCAGCCTGATGCATATTGCCAACAACATCCGTTACCTGGCTTCCGGTCCACGGTGCAGCATTGGTGAAGTGAATTTGCC
>CAZGZO010000188.1:0-5644 GCA_964529695.1 uncultured Lentimicrobiaceae bacterium | reverse complement strand
AGTCAGGACAAAAACCCGAAGAATGTGCTGCCTTGATTCTTGCCGCCGGTTATTCCGGCAGAATGGGCATGTCCAAAGCTTTTTTGCCTTATGATACCAACCTGACTTTTCTGGAGAAAATTGTCTCAGAATACCTGAAATTTGGCTGTATATCTGTGGCCGTGGTGTTAAATGAAGAGGGCATGAAACTGTATGAAAAAATGCAGATGAAGCACAAAGACAACATCACCGCCATTCTCAATCCAGCTCCCGAAAAAGAACGTTTTTTCTCCTTGCAAACCGGTTTGAAAGCACTGAAACCTAAAGGCTCAGTATTTCTCCATAACGTGGATAATCCCTTTGTGACGCAGGACATTTTACAGGCTCTGGCTGAAGCATCCAAGGAAAACTATGATCTGGCGCAAGCGTCCGCTTGTGCCCCAACTTACCTGACTCCCACTTATCAAAATGAAGGAGGCCATCCCATTTTGCTTTCGCAGGAAATCGTAAAAGCATTGATAAAAACACCTGATTATGAGCAGATTTTGCGGGTTTTTCTGGAATCTTATGACCAGATTCAGGTTCCGGTAAACGATCCTAACATTTTAGCGAATATTAATTCACCTCAGGAATACGAAAGATTATTTGGAAGATCTTTCTAATAGTTTAAGCATGACAGGCTGAACGCGTGTTTTTCTGTCATTTCGAACCTTTGGGAGGTTAGTGCGTTAGCGTGAGAAACCTCCCGGGCAGCAGGTTGAAGCATCGGGGATTTCTCAGTCGTTTCTCCTTCGAAATGACAGGGTCTTTCTCTGGGGAACAGCCCCAAAAAACTTTCCTTAATTTTGCACCCTAATTTAAAATCTCATGGACAAAGAAAAAAAACAAAAGCGCTATCAGCGATTATACAAACAAATACAGGACTTAATTGTCAAAAGCAGCAACAATCCCCTTTCCAACATGGCCACCATCAATGCCGTATTGTATCATAAAATGGAAACTTTCTTCTGGTGCGGCTTCTATCTTTACCAGGACGGAAAACTGCAGGTAGGTCCTTATCAGGGTTCCCTGGCCTGCATCAACCTGGCGAAAGGGACAGGTGTTTGCCAGGCAGCACTGGAACAGCAAACAAGTCTTGTTGTCCCCGATGTGGAGGCTTTCCCGGGACACATTGCCTGCGATTCACGTTCCAAATCAGAAATTGTTATCCCAGTAAGAAACCGGGAGAACGAACTCGTTGGTGTGCTGGATGTGGACAGCAAAGAACATAACTCCTTTGATGAGGTGGATGCTGCTGAATTGGAGAAGATTGTGCGGCTGGTTTATTTCCCGGAAGGCTAAAAAAACATTTGCTTTTTAACACAGTTCATTGCGAGGCGGCACGACGAAGCAATCCCATTGTTAAATTAGCATTGTAAAATAGGAGATTGCTTCTTCACGCTTGCCCACAACCCCCACAAGTTCATCGCAATGACGTAATGTTATAAAGTACAAAACGGTTAACTCAGCCCTTATTACCACGGAACTTCCCCGTCTTCATCAAAAAATTTCCCTGACGGACCATCACCATCAAAAGTGGCGTATTCCACAATTACTTTTGCAGCATGTTCCGGAGTATTTTCACCGCGATAATTATTAAAATCTGTTGCTGTATACCCGGGATCGACGACATTGACTTTGATGTTTGTATCCTTCAGTCCAAAGGCCAGCATCACTGTATAGGCATTTAACGCTGTCTTTGATACGGAATATCCTCCCGATTTAAATTTATAATATTTCCATGAAGGATCGCTGTGTCGCGTCAAGGAACCAAGTCCGCTTGTAACATTCACGATCTTTCCGGCTTCTGACTTTTGCAACAAAGGGATAAACTCCTGAGTTACCTGTATTGTTCCGAAGAAATTGGTATCAAAGACCTTTCTTATTTCATCAACAGCTACGGTTGCTGCCGGCTGTGGTACCTTTCCTAAAATACCCGCATTGTTAACCAAAACGTCCAATTGAGAAATTTTGGCTTCCATTTCCTTTCGAGCCTTTTTTATAGAATCTATATCGGAAATATCCAATAGTACCCAGTCAATATTTGTTAATCCAAGTGCTTTCAATTTCTCAACAGCCTGAATTCCTTTGTTTTCATCCCGGCTGCCCAAAAACACAAAATATCCAAGTTTAGCCAACTGTTTTGCAGTTTCAAAACCAATGCCTTTGTTGGCTCCTGTAATTAATACTGTTTTCATTTTTAGCTAATTTTGATGAGCACAAAAATCGGTTCTTTAGGATGGAAGAGACAGGACAAATCACACGAATTACCTCACAAATCCTGAATATCTTCCAAATAGTTGCTGATATTCTTCCCGGTGCTCTTTTTAAAAAGCCGGGAAAAATAGTCCGGATCGTTAAAGCCAAGCTCATAAGCAAGCTCTTTGGCGGAAGGATTGGAATAATGAAGTATTCTCTGGGCTTCCAGCATCAAACGGGAGGTGATGTATTGTTTTGGCGAAACGCCGGAAAACTCTTTTACAACATTGTATAAACTATTGGTTGACACCGAAAGTTTCTTTGCGATTGTATCGATAGAAAACTGTTCATTCAAATGATTCTCTATGAACGCTTTAAACTCAATATATTTAGAAAGTCTGCTACCCGGTTGTTTGTCATCTGCCCCGTTTTTAAAATAGGCACTGTTGAATTCAGCCAACAGCGCATTCAGATAAGCCAGAATCGTTTCCGCATCTTTCTGGCTGCTGTCAGACTGCAATATCTGATTCAGGCTTTTAAAAAGCATCCGAACCCTTTCTTTCGCCTCATCATCAAAGGTGATTATCGATTCATTCAGTGGGTTGATAAGAAATGAAAATTGTTTGGGAAGCAGCGACAAACACTCCTGATCAAAGCTCATTTTAAAATACTTAAGATTATTATTTTTGGGCCTGTGGTTCCGAATCTGATTTGGCAAAATAAAAAGTAACTGACCTTCGGAGACCGTTAAAATTTCCAGGTCTACCTTATGCCGGTAGGAACCTTTATAAATAAAAATAAAAAAGTAAGTATCTGATTTATGAGGTTTAATCAGCTTTTCAACTACATCCGGGGGCAAATCATTATGCTTATCAGAACTTACCCTGACAGCAATTTTATCGTGTTGTTTTATTCTGTCAAATAACCCTTTTAAATCTTGCATGAACCCTTCTGTATTTAGCATTGAAACTATCTGATAAAGTATTGGAAAAAGTGCCTAAAGTGCACTAAAGTTCATAAAGTTGGGGTTCTCCCATAATTTTAGATATTTTAGGCACTCTATGAACTTTATGAACTCATCTCCACCGGTTTACACAAATGGTCCCCGGTATTACTTACACGCGCACATTTCCGGCAAATAAAACGGGGTTCATTGACCATTAAAATAAGTTCACCCAGTTGTTCTTTTATATCGTCTTTGCTTAAATCGCAAAATGTTTTTTTCTTTTTCATGACCTGATACTTTTCCAATTGGGTGACTAAAGTACGAAACAATTTCGCAGAAAACTGCTCGTCCGGGTTTGCAACCCGGATGTATTTATTTTCTGAATTTGTAATTCAGCTCCGTAACTGGCGCAAGCGTCCGCTTGTGCCACTCACCCAACCTTTTTTTCCAAAAATCTATTCTATCATTACAATTTCAACCAGTCCCTGAATGCCGCAATAATCTCGTGCACTGCTATATAAATAGTCTTCCGGTTCTTCCACAAAACCAGCTTTCACCGGATTATTATGGATATAATTCAGCTTTTGATCTTTCAAATAATTCGAATCCAGTACAATCGGATGATTATGCTGTTGCCATAGTTGAAAATCTATGTTGTTCTTATTTTGTTCCCCTTTTTGTATCATCATTTTCAGCATCCATTCTTTTCTGCTTTCTTCCGCGTTTTCTATAATAAGCTTTCTGATAGTTGTTGATGTATAGCTTTTCATGTCGCGCATGATGTCACTTAATTCATTTTCCTCGCTTGAAATAATCATGTGCACATGGTTAGTCATAATGCACCAGGCATGGATGACTAATCCTTTTTCCCTTATGCAATATTTCCAACTATCCAGCAATGCATCTTTGTAAACATTTCTTGTAAAAACGTCAATCCAATTAACAACGGTAAGTGTGACAAAATATAAATCTTCTTTATTGTAAAATTTGTATTTCTCGCTCATGAAACTGTTGGTTTTAAAGAGTTAGTGATTTTTGGCGAGATAAATTTACGATATAATTATGTTTTTAGGGCCTGTTTAGGGCACAAGCGGACGCTTGCGCCAGTAGGTCGGGTGACTAAAGTACGAAACTTGTTTTATCATCCGTAACTTTAGGCATTTTAGGCACTCTATGAACTTACTTAATCGCAGGAAAAATATAATCCGCCAGCAGGGCATACTGTCTCACTTTCCGGTTGTAATTGGCTCCTGTGAGCACAATAACTGTCTTGATTTCAGGTAGTACAATGATTTGCTGGCCACCCCAGCCGTTGGCGGAAAACCAGTGGACAGCCTTTCCATTAATCTTTTCATTCTTTGTCCACCAGTTGTAGGCATAACCCATGTCGCGGAGGTCTTCGCCCGGAATATCGATGCCCCGGTTGTTTCCCCAGGGCTTTTTGCTATTTTCTACCCAGCTTTCAGAAACAATGCGTTTACCATTCCAGACACCGTTATTCAGCATCATGGCCCCGATTTTTATCATATCCCGTGGCCTGATTTTCAAACTGCCGGCTGCATGGACCTCGCCCGTGAGATATTTAAGAGCCCACCTGGCTGTATGAATGCCCATGGGTTCAAACAGATACTTTTGAGAGAATTCATCGAAGGGCATCCCGGAAACATTTTTCACAATTTCACCCAGTACTTCTACCCCGCCACCCGAATAATTGAATCGTTGTCCGGGTATGGCCACAAAGGGCCGGCTTAGAACAAAATCAAGAGGTCCCTTTTTATGAAAATAAATGCCGACCTGGTCGTTCCTTTTACTACTTAGCGGGGCACTCCATTCTTCCCAGAGCAAACCGCTGGTACAAGTCAACATATTTTCGACAGTGATATACTTCTTGTCACCTACATTCAGATATTGATACTTTTCTGACAGGTAATCAAAAATGGATTGATGAATATCTTTAATAAGCCCTTTGTCAACGGCAATACCGACGCACAAAGAAGTAATGCTTTTGCTGACGGAATGGGCACTGTGGGCCCTATCGGCATTCCAGACAACCATGGGACCGTAATGTTTTTTAGCCTCCCATTTGTAGTCGTGGCCTTTAAAATATTCATCAAGTACCAGTTTTCCGTCTTTGTAAATAAGGACAGAATGAACTTCTCCGTATTTACCTCGTTCGACCCGGTTCATGGCTTTTTTTATGAGCGCTGTGTCAATGCCTACTTCAGATAAGGTTCCGGTTTTCAGACCATCAGTGGTTTCTGCAGGTTGATGATATCGGTAATTTCCCTGCGAACAGCCCATGCTGATAAAAAGCATAAGAATGGCTGAAAGTTGAAGGAGTTTGAGTGTTTGCTTAGTCATGATCGTAAATATTAGTCGTGAGTAAGAAAAAACTTTTTTGGGTTTGGAAAGGAATATTTTTCCTTGTTTCTTCAAATATAAGAAATAATTTTAAGAAACACAATGTGAGTGGGTTGGGAA
>CAZGZO010000187.1:0-5673 GCA_964529695.1 uncultured Lentimicrobiaceae bacterium | reverse complement strand
GAATAGGAATTGACCAACATGCTGAAAGCAATTATTTCCAGGATTAAAAACAGGAAAAAAAACTGATGTTTCCATAAGAAAATAATCAAATTCCGCATGAAGCCAATTGGTTTATTACTTGATCAGGAAGGTAAACTCCTCGAAGTTTTTCAAAGCAATTCCTGTTCCGCGGGCCACGGCACGCAAGGGATCTTCAGCCACGTGAACCGGAAGTTTTGTTTTTTGATGAATTCGTTTGTCAAGACCGCGCAGCAGCGAACCACCTCCGGCAAGATAAATACCGGTCCGGTAAATATCGGCAGATAATTCAGGAGGGGTTTTTTCCAATGCATTCAATACGGCGGCTTCCACTTTGGAAATCGACTTATCCAGACAAGCAGCAATTTCTTTATAGTTTACCCTGATTTCTTTTGGGATTCCGGTAAGCAGGTCCCGGCCATGAACGGCAAAATCATCTGGGGGATTTTCCAGCTCAGTAAGCGCTGAACCTACTTCAATTTTTATACGTTCTGCTGTCCTTTCACCGATGGTGATATTGTGCTGTTTCCGCATGTATTCCGCAATATCGTAAGTAAAATCATCGCCGGCAATACGAATGGAAGTATTGTTGACAATCCCGCCCAAAGCAATCACAGCAATCTCGCTGGTACCGCCTCCGATATCGATGATCATGTTTCCGGTAGGCTCCAAAACGTCAATTCCGATACCGATAGCAGCAGCCATCGGTTCGTGAATCAAACGAATTTCTTTGGCACCGGCCTGCTCTGCAGAGTCTTTTACAGCCCGCTGTTCCACTTCGGTAATACCGGATGGAATACAAATCACCATTTTCAACGCCTGGGGAAACCAGGCATTTCTGATTCCAACCATTCTGATCATTTCCCGGATCATCACTTCCGCTGCCTGAAAGTCTGCGATAACACCATCACGTAATGGTCTGATTGTTTTAATATTATCGTGAGTTTTCCCATGCATCATCATGGCTTTTTTACCCACGGCAATAATTTTGCCGGTATTTCTTTCAATAGCGACAATAGAGGGTTCATCGACCACTACTTTGTCATCATAAATAATAATCGTGTTGGCAGTTCCCAGGTCGATGGCTATCTCTCTGGTTAGAAATGAAAATGCGCCCATTGCTTACTTTTTATTTGTCCGTTTTTTAAAAATTCAAATATACAAAGGTAGTTAATGTTTGAAATGTCGAACGCCTGTAAATACCATAGCCACATCATGTTCGTTGCAATACTCGATAGAATCTTTGTCTCTGATGGATCCACCGGGCTGAATTACGGCTTTCACGCCTGCTTTGGAAGCAATCTCAACCGAGTCGGCAAACGGGAAGAAAGCATCCGAAGCCATGACAGCTCCATCCAGTGAAAGTTCAAAGCTTTCTGCTTTTGCAATGGCTTGTTTTAATGCATCCACCCGGGAGGTCTGTCCGGTTCCGGAACCTACCAGCTGTTTGTTTTTTGTTAAAACAATAGCATTCGATTTCGTATGTTTTACAATTTTATTGGCGAACAACAATTCTTCAATCTGTTCCTGGGTCGGCTTTGTATTTGTTTTTGCTTCAAGCTGATCTGCAGTTTCTGTAACTGCATCTACATCTTGCCAAAGTACGCCGTTGAGGAGCGAACGCTGTTGTTCTTTCGGGAAACTACCTGGTTTTCTTTTCAGGATAATTCTGTTTTTCTTCGTTTTCAGAATTTCCATCGCATCCTCATCATAATCGGGAGCTGTGATGATCTCGAAAAACAACTTGTTGATTTCTTCAGCAACATCTTTTGTGACTTTGCGGTTGGTAATTAAGACGCCGCCAAAAGCAGAAACCGGATCGCCGGCGAGGGCGTCTTTCCAGGCATCCAGCAAATTGTTACGTGTTGCAACACCGCAAGCATTGTTATGTTTCATTACAACAAAAGTTGTTTCCTCAAATTCATCAATCAAATGAATAGCTGCATCCAAATCCTGGAGATTGTTGTAAGAAATTTCTTTTCCGTGCAACTGTTCGAAAACCTGATCCAGATCGCCGTAAAAAATACCTTTCTGATGAGGGTTTTCTCCATAACGCAAAGTTTTTGCATTTCGTATGCTTTGTTTGAATGACTGGGTTTTTCCCTCGTTCATCCAACGGAAAATAGCGGTATCATAATGGGAACTAATGTCAAAAGCGTGAGCAGCAAATTGTCTGCGATCTTCTTTATTGGTACTGCCTGATTTTTCATCAAGCAACGTAAGCAAATCATTGTATTTATCAGATGCAGCAACCACCAAAACATCTTGAAAGTTCTTCGCAGCTGCGCGAATTAAAGCAATTCCGCCAATGTCGATTTTTTCAATAATCTCATCAGCGTTATCTGTATTAGCAAGTGTTTCTTCAAAAGGATATAAATCCACTATTATCAAATCAATCTGAGGAATTTCATACTCTGATAACTGTTGTAAATCGGATTCGTTGTTACGTCGGGCCAGAATACCACCAAAAACTTTAGGATGTAAGGTCTTAACCCGGCCACCGAGAATAGAAGGATAAGAAGTCAGGGATTCTACCGTCTTCGCTTCGAACCCTTTTTCCTGAATGAAATTGTAAGTACCCCCAGTAGAATACACCTCAACACCAAGTTCTTTCAGCTTAATTAATACATTTTCTAAACCTTCTTTGTGGTAAACCGAAATTAATGCAGTTTTTATTTTTTTCACAACAAAATGATTTTAAGTGATTTATAATAATGGTAATGCGAACATTTTTCTTTTTGCAAAATACAAGTTATTGATGAATTTTTGGCTTAACTTTGAAAATATATTTTACAACCGCTTTTCTGCGTGAAAACCGCACCAAAAATATAAAATATGATTATTTTCAAGCTTCTCTACGAAAGTATAGTGATGGCTCTTAATTCATTAAGAATGAATAAAGTAAGAACCATTCTTTCTCTTTTGGGGATTACCATTGGTATTTTCTCTGTTATATCAGTTTTTACAGTATTTGACAGCATGCAGAATAACATCACAAGTAGTATCAACTCTTTGGGGAATAATGTTCTTTATATCCAAAAGTGGCCTTGGCTCATGGGAGGCAATTATCCCTGGTGGAAATATTATCAGCGCCCTCAGCCAAAGCCGCAGGAGGTAAAAGAAATTTTAAAAAGAAGCTACGCCGCACAAGATGCCGCTTTCATGTTTGGGGTTTCACGAAATGTTTATTACCGTGATAATTCAGTAGAAGATGCTCCCATTATGGCCATCTCCTATGAGTACAACAAGGTCATGTCTTTCGAATTAAATGAGGGTCGGTATTTTACACGGGCAGAAAGTCTGGGTGGCAGAAATATGGCCATTATCGGGGCCACCATTGCCGAAGAACTGTTTCCTCACCAAAACCCGATTGGTAAAGAAATTAAAGTCTTTGGAAGAAGACTCCATATCATCGGGGTCATGAAAAAACAGGGAAATAATATGTTTGGAACTTCCTCAGATAACCAGGTTATCGTTCCTCTGAATTTTGCCCGGGATGTGGTTGATACAAGACATATTAGCGGCACCATTGTGGTAAAAGGGAAACCCAATGTTTCCATTGCTGAATTAAAAAGTGAGTTGACCGGTATTATGCGCTCCATCAGAAAATTACGACCTAATGCAGATGATAATTTTTCCATTAACCAAACCGACATTATCACCAAAGGATTTGATTCGTTGTTCCATGTGATTTCCCTTGTGGGATGGATAATCGGGGCATTTTCACTTTTAGTCGGTGGTTTTGGAATTGCAAATATCATGTTTGTAACGGTGAAAGAACGTACCGGACAGATTGGAATCCAAAAATCTTTGGGTGCCAAGAATTATTTCATTTTACTTCAATTTCTTTTTGAAGCTATTTTTCTGGCGGTTCTTGGCGGAATTGTAGGATTGCTGATTGTTTACATTTTAACCTTTATTGCATCGCATCTGATGGGATTTCCGCTGACCTTATACTTAAATAATATTATGCTGGGGATTATTGTTTCTATAATAATTGGTCTGGTCTCGGGATATATTCCCGCATGGACTGCAGCGCGACTTGAGCCTGTGGAGGCTATGAGGACTACATTTTAAGAAGAAATTTTTGTTTCGTTCCACTTATTTATTTTCAAAAAAATCAATTTTTTTGTTTCTGTCAGTACTCCGTAGACAAATTAATAAATCACTAAAAATCATTAACTTAAAATAAAAACCCTTTCATTTACCTAAGGTTTTTTTACCTTAACCTTTTTACTTCTGAAACAATTCTTTAACTTTTTTTAAACAATATAAACACACATAACCCGTTTTCAAGACAATATGTTTTCGTTAGAAGCAAACTACTTGCATAATGAAATCATAAATCAGGGATTCAAATTATAAAAATTTAAGCTATTAGGTACTTCTTTAACTAAAGATAATTTTCTGTTTTTTAACCAATATTTATTAATATGAAATTATTTAATCGTAAAGGACTACCTGGTAGTATTGTAGCATTTTTTTACAGTTTTATCTGGTGGATGAGCGGCTGCACCCATCCACCCGGAACTTATTACAGTAACACCCCCGTCAAAAGCGGCGCCTGCAACTCAGACACGGTTTATTTTCAGAATGACATTTTACCACTACTAAATTCGACCTGTGCAGTAACAGGCTGTCATGATGCTTCAACTGGAAGAGAAGGCATCGTACTGGCTGATTATGGTTCGGTCATGCGAACCGGTGGTATTAATATTCAGAATCCATCTTACAGCAGAATTTACAGAGCACTAGCAAGTACCGGTGAAGGGCATATGCCACCGAAAAATTATCCTTCATGGAATTCAGCACAGAAAGCAGATTTGCTGACATGGATCAGTCAAGGTGCCAAAAACAACATCTGTACCCAAATGAATTGTGACACAACATCCGTAAGTTTTGTTGGAAGTGTGCAACCCATCTTGCAAAAGTATTGTCTTGGATGTCACAGCGGCTCGAATCCTTCGGGGGGCATCAACCTGAGCACCATGTCATCGCTAATGGTGCTTGTAAACAACGGAGCTTTAATGGCTTCTATCAGACAAGACCCGGGATATTACCCCATGCCACTAGGCGGTTCAAAACTCAGTAGTTGTGAAATTTCAACGATTGGGATTTGGGTCAGAGACACCACCGGCGGAGGTGGTTCGGGCCAGCCCACAGCCTGCGACACGACCAATGTTACCTACAAGGGAAGTGTTATTCCCATCTTGCAGCAAAACTGTTATGGATGCCATAGTGGAACGGCTTCTTCCGGTGCGGGCATTGACCTTACTAACTATTCTACCCTGTCCTCTTATGCCAGCTCTGGTGCTCTGATGGCATCTATTCGTCAGGATCCGGGTGTTTTTGCCATGCCGAAGGGAATGCCCAAATTAAGCAGTTGCGACATCTCAACCATAGGCATTTGGGTGAAAGACACCACGTTTTCAAATTCAGGTGGCGGAGGTAACGGCAGTGGTGGTTCAACATCCACCTGCGACCCGGACACGGTTTATTTTCAAAATACCATTCTTCCTTTGTTAGTAAGCAACTGCTCTGTTACGGGATGTCATGATGCTGCCTCGCACAGGGAAGGAGTACAATTAACAGATTATTCATCTATTATCAACACTGGGCGAATTGTAGCTGGCAGCCCGGGTTCAAGCAAACTGT
>CAZGZO010000186.1:0-5706 GCA_964529695.1 uncultured Lentimicrobiaceae bacterium | reverse complement strand
TTTGTCCGTGTGAAATTTTTCACAAAATTAGGACAATTTATGCTTGGTTTGAGATTATAGCCTTTACAGGAGCCATTTTAAGGGTTTCCCTGATAAAGCTTTACGATATAGGCCTACTTGGAAGAAAGCAGTCAGGTCTCAGAAGAATTGTGTGTGAGAGTCATGACAGGTTTTCTTTACTTCGTATAAAAGTCAATCATTTTCTGAATGGCCTCGGTACAAGCTGCACAGAATTTATCACCCTTGAAGTCCTTCATCAGACAATCTTCCTGCGAACGATAAATGCCTTTGGCTGAATAACCGCCACCTTGAAAAACACCCACTGTGTTCACATATCTTTTGGTGTCCGGAGTCGGAATAGGTGTCCCCGGTTTGATAAGATGTTTCCATTTCTTCCCAAAGTCTTTCAATGTCGTAATATTGGGTTCCCAGGGTTCGATGTTTAAATTGTAATAGTTGTTGTAGGATGTTGAATTATCATAATATTCATCAGCGAGTCCGGCAAATCCATGACCAAATTCATGAACCAGAATTTTCCCGGATTCACTGTTTCCGTTTACTGCCACGCTATAATCATTGTAAATGGCACCTCCTCCGTATTTTGAACTGTTTACCAAAATATAAATCTGATCATAAGGAGCGTTGGCGGCCAAATCGCGCACACTTTTATCATCCATTGTCATCAAGTAGCGTTCGCTTCCAAAGGTGTAATAGCTGGTATTCATGATGGTGTTTCTCCAAACATGTTGCAAAGGAATGTCAGAACCGGATTGCTGCGAAGGAGCCAGCACCGCCCTGAAATTGAATTTGTCCTTATTTTGACTGTAGGGAGCAACAGAAAAGAATTCGTTTACAAATTTCTTACAATCGCTGATAAATTTCCCCATCTCATCTTTAGTATAGCCTTCCGGCAGAATGACAACATCTACTTTTTTGGCCGGACTTCCTGATATCCAGATATTAAAATCGGGATAAACCAATCGACGGTCGTGTTTTATATAAGGGTCGTTCGGGTTAACGACGTAAGAAAACTTTTGGTGAAACTTACCGTTCCAGTCGCGGCTGTATAATACAATGCGTACTTTTTCTTTGGGATATGGAATCACCACACTTTCCGAAAATGTGCGGTTTATCTTTTTGGACTCTTCCGTGGTTTGCCATTCCCTGAAAAGGGTGGAATAGCCTCTCGAATAAAGCAAGGAATCATTTTTTACATCAAATACTTTTACATAATAATACCCGTAATCCATGGTGTCAACCAAATTCACGTGTGAACCGCCCCAATACGGTTCAGCAATTAACTCATCGAAAGTGTAATACTCATGGGTTGCGTTGCCGCTGTGGTAATAATCCATGCGTAAACTTTTGTTTTCGAAAAACTTGCTGAATTGGGCCTGAACTGTCACAGCTGAAAGCATCAGGACGAAGAGTAAAATTTTTTTCATTGCCTTTTTATTACGGGATTCGCAAAGGTAGAGGAAAATCCAGAGCATTATTTCCCTATGTTGCTCTTTAAATAATAGGCCAGGAGTTTCAGGTTGTTTTTTGTAGTTCCCATGTCACAAACAAGGTCTTGCCGGTTATAATCTTTAAGTGAAAAAGTGTTGTTGGTTTTCTTTTCGTTCTTTTCCAGGAAATCCAGACAGACGAATCCGCGGGCTACAATCAATGCTACAAAGCGTAGAAATTTCTTTTTATTTTTTGATGAGAAATCTGTCTCGTGTACCAATTGAAACGTCTTCTGCATCAGAGAGGTATAGGTTTCCCGTAACTCCTGGATTTTCTTAGTAGTCGTTGCCAGCGTTTTAATTCCGCTCACAGAATCTTTATATATGTCAAAAATGTCGTTTTCCAATTGCCCTATGCCACCCAGATGATAGAGCATTTCTTTTTCATCATCCCCGGCAGGTTGCTGGAAAGCACTGCGGTAAAATAGAATGGAGTAACCACCTTTTTTCAAAGTGATATCCTTAATTTCTTCCTGATTTATTGTTTCATCTGCTTGTTTTTTGCTCAAAATCTGTGCATCATATACCATTTTAGCGGCTTGTTTTAGTACATTTGGATTGAACGTGTTTTTCAGGGCTTTTTGTGCAAAACGGACAAACAACCGTTCATTGGCATCACTGGTTTCGGCAGTTTCTGGGTTGTCTGTCAGGTTTTTAAGATAATGTTCCGCAAGCTCTTTTTTATCAAAAAAGTCGTCAAACAAACCGGTCAAAGCGCCGAGGTATGTCAAAGCGCTTCGTTCACCTTCAGTCAAGCTTTTGCCGCGCAACAGGCAAAATCCTTCGCCCATAATGGCCGGCACTGCAAAACCGTAATAGTTTGTGATCTTCCTGAAATCAGAATCGTTCAGGCTGTTGTCATTTTCTTTTTTACTTTGTTCAATGTCTTGAACCAGTGTCTGTTTAATGAAATGTTTCTGCACTTTTAAATTCCTGTAAACCCGCCATGCCAATCCGGGAAATTTTATCAGGTTATTAAAGTGCATTTTCCATTTATTTGGTGAAGAAGAATGAAATCCCTAGCATTAAAACAAATTTTCTGTTTTGTCTTTTTGAGATGAAGACAAAGATAGTCAAATGTCGTTTGCAGGCATAAACTTCACGGGAAAGTAGGCTTTTTTAACCCCTTACGGAAACTCATTATTAATCAAATTCTTAAAATAGTGTGGTGTTATATTTATTCCTTCTCGTACTTCATTTTATAAATTTTTCCAATTTGTTCGGCTGATAATCCAACCTGAACAACTATAAAGGGAAATTCGGCTGCCCATTTCTGGCCGGCTGAAGATTTGTAAAACCGGGCCAACGCTTTCAACTCTTTATAAGTAAAATGTTTTCGATAAACCCAGATAACGGAATTGTGAAGCCATCTTGCTCCGTCTCCGTTTTTAAAAAAATTGTAAACTTTGTTATAGCTTGCTTCAGGCATTTTGTGGTTATTTTTCTCTTGTTGAAGCATAAAGTCAATAAGAGCGTCTACATTGAAATTGCCACGGTATTTTCGTAACTCCTCTATTTTTCTGGTTATCTTGTCGTTGGGTACTGAAGCAGTGTCAATCTTAAATTCGGAAATTTCTTTGGTAATGCGTTGCATTAGGGAAGGGATTTTTGAATTTTTTACAACATCATTTTGTGCATGAACCGTTACAGAAAGAAAACAGCCCATCAATGCGATGAATAGAATTTTTTTCATGATAGTAATTTTAATAGGGTTGGGTTATTTGAATTAAATTTTTGATTTATAATGAGCTTTCAGCTTAGGCTTTGCGAGCTATTTATTAGACCTACCACGAAACCATCATATCTAACAAAGGTAGATATTTCTTTCTGAAAATAAAACAACATGTTGCAAAATAGTTATGCTTTTAAACCCGGTCCGGTTTTTGTAATTTTACAGTTTAAAAGAATCGTAAAGAAGCTGATTATGAATCAAAAAACTGTTGTTATTACCGGAAGTACAAGAGGCATTGGACTAGGTCTTGCCCTGGGATTTCTGCAAAGAGGTCATCAGGTAGTTTTGAACGGAAGGCAACCTGATGTGGTTGAAAAGAAAGTTCAAGAACTGAAAAAACAAGGGCATGATGTAATTGGCGTTGCAGGTGATGTTACCCAGGTAACTACCCATGAAGCACTGATTCATATGGCTTTGAAAAACTACAGGAAGATCGATATTTGGATTAATAATGCCGGTATTCCCCAGCCTCAGCAGTATTTTGATGTTTTGGAAACCAAAGATATTCAGGATGTTGTTTCCGTAAATATAGCAGGGCTGATGTTGGGAACGCAGGCCGCCATACGGTTTTTTAAAAAGCAGGGCAACGGAAAGATTTTTAACATGGAAGGGTTTGGTAGCAAAGGCCGGATGCGGGATAAACTGGTACTTTACGGCTCGACCAAACGAGCGGTGAATTATTTTACCAAAGCTGTCTCCAGAGAGGTGAAAAACGAAGATATACAAATTGGAATTCTTAGTCCGGGAATGGTGCGCACTGATTTTCTGAAAGATGCCATGTCTAAAGCAGATGCTGAACAACAGCCGCAAAACAAGAAAGTAATGGAATTACTGGCAGAGGACGTGGAAACCGTTACGCCATTTTTAGTGGAAGGAATGCTCAAAAGCACCAAGCATTACGACCGGATTGAATACTTGACAAAAAGGCGGTTAATTCCCAAATTGGTGAAGATGATGATGGTGAAATAGAAAAATTTCACTAATGGTAAATAATTGATAATAAGTTTATTGTAAGTTGAAAGGCGAATTTTCATAAGGGAGTTCAAACTTTATAAATGGAAGTTAATTGAACTACCAAAATCCCCGTTATAATTGCAATCCCAAAACTTAATAAGGTTCCTATAAGAATATATTCAGTAAGTTTTCGGTCCTTAGATTCTTTAAGATCCCCAAAACGGAAAACGGATTTAGCAGCCAAAAGAAAACCAATGGCTTCCCAGTGTGCTGTTATGATTAAAATGAAAACAAAAAGGCGCTCTAATATCCCGATATATTTACCGGCGTTATTTAATGATTTGTCCTTGCCATCAGAAATTTGTTGCGACCAATTAGACATCAACATCTGTATGATTATACCCGTTGCTACTGATAAAAATAAAAGGGCTGTAAGGTAAATCCATAGAATTGGATTTTGAAATACCTTATCAAGATGAAGTGCC
Source organism: uncultured Lentimicrobiaceae bacterium (assembly GCA_964529695.1). GTDB lineage: Bacteria > Bacteroidota > Bacteroidia > Bacteroidales > F082 > Sulfidibacterium. Next base: position 1,027 of record CAZGZO010000186.1, on the reverse strand, counting down.
GGCTGGAACCAAATGTAATACAATGCAATGATGCTTAATAGGTGAAGAATTTGATCCTTAAAAAACCATTCTGCTTTTTTGTTTTCATTCTGATAGTAAAGTTTTAAAATATCGATGAATCCATGAAAGATCGTAATTAATATTACAAGTCCCCATAAATTCCAGTTCCATAAGAATAATAGTAGCAACAACCCATGCAGTAATATATGGAGATATAATTTTATAGACTTTATCTTCTCCTTTTCTTTGTCTTCTACCCATGCTTTTGGCTGCAATAGAAAGTCCCCAACGAGGTGTGCCAGGAAGAGTTTCAGTAAAATAATCATTGAAGAAAGTTTTTTAATTTTTTGCGGAAAACATGTTCGACTTCCATAATTTCATCTATTTTGGCCCTATTCCAACGTCCACTTACGGAATTTTGTTTTATGCCAAGGATTTGTCCTATTTCTTCTTGCGTGGCTCCTGGTGATTGAAGGACAATCCTCATTAATTCAGCAGATGAAACGGACCAATTATCCATAAATGAGTTGGTTAGTTTAAGATACAGATTGATCTCGTCATCAAAATCCGACCAGCGGCTTTGAACCGCCAGATTTCTTTTTTCTTTTTTCAATTTTTCGAACTTATCTCCCGAATAAACAAATGCTGGTCCATTGCTTTCAGATATTCTTGGAGCAGAATATTTTTTTTCACCTATTCCGATAGCCATCCGGACATTAATCGGGCCTATTTTTTTGTTTAGGTTATTTGGGCCGATGCTTTTGATTAACGCTTTTATTTCTAATGCTTTTCTTAAAGAATCTGCCGGATCTTCAATTTCTATCTGAAAAAAATCTCCCCAAACCAATTCCCATTGGCGTGGTGAGTTGCCCCATTTCCCCAATAAATTTTTGAGAGGAATTAACCACCTTTCTGGGTCGTCCACTTTGCGTGAAGCAATAATATCTCCTTTTATTATAGCGATCATAACGCAAATATCGTTAAAAAAAACGATAATTCAAAATATCGTTAAAAAAAACGATAATTA
>CAZGZO010000185.1:0-5757 GCA_964529695.1 uncultured Lentimicrobiaceae bacterium | reverse complement strand
CCGGTAACGGATTCAAAATCCTGAACCTCTTTCAGGGAAATTTTCTTTTTCTCAGCGCCTTTTACAATGGCTTCGGCCACCGGATGCTCACTGTTTTTGTCGACAGATGCTGCCAGTTGAAGGATATCTTCTTCTTTGTAGTTGCCATTAAAAGAGATATAAGAATTCAGGCTGGGTTTGCCTTCTGTAAGTGTTCCGGTTTTATCAACGATAAGCGTATCTACCTTGTTCATTTCTTCAATAGCACGGGCATCTTTTACCAGAATTCCCGACTGGGCAGCTCTTCCGGTTCCAACCATGATGGACATTGGCGTGGCCAGGCCCAGGGCACAGGGACAAGCAATAACCAGCACGGCAATAGCATTTACAAAAGCATAAACCACAGCAGGTTGCGGCCCCCAGAAATACCAAACTATAAAAGTGAGGATGGCTGCAGAAACCACAATTTGCACGAAATATTTTGCCACTTTATCTGCAAGTTTCTGGATGGGGGCTCTGGACCGGCTGGCTTTGTTCACCATGTCGATAATCTGTGAAAGCAGGGTTTCAGAACCAATTTTTTCGGCTTTCATTTTGAAAGTCGTTTTTCCGTTTACGGTTCCGCCAATTACGGAATCGCCAACTGTTTTTTCGTCAGGAATGGGCTCGCCGGTAATCATGCTTTCGTCTACTACACCACTTCCTTCTATGATTGTCCCGTCCACAGGCAATTTCTCACCAGGACGAATTTGAATTATATCACCTTCAATAACTTCTTCCACAGGAATTTCCTGCTCTTTCCCGTTACGGATAACGCGTGCAACCGGTGGAACAAGATTGAGTAGCGCTTTTAAAGCTGTGTTGGTTTTGCTGTGGGCACGAAGCTCCAACACCTGTCCCATCAAAACCAGGGTTAGAATGAATGCGGCCGCCTCAAAATATAGATGTACGTTACCTTGTGCATCTTTAAACTGAGCCGGAAACAATCCCGGGAAAAACATTCCCAGTACACTAAAGGTAAATGCAGCGCCGACACCCAGTGAGATGAGTGTCCACATATTAGGTGACCAGCGCCGCACGGAATTCCAGCCACGAATAAAGAAATCCCAGCCGGCATAGAACACAACCGGGAGTGTTAGAATAAATTCGGTCCATCTCCAGAAATTTTCCGGAGCTATTTTGTTGATATCGAAAACTAACCCGGACATGGAAATAATCAGCACAGGTACAGATAAAACCAGGGCCAGCCAGAAACGTTTTTTCATGTTGCTGTAGGCCTTGTCTTCTGCGCTTTTTTCTTCACCGGGTACCGGAATCAGGTCCATACCGCATTTTGGACAACTCCCAGGCGTGTCGCTGATGACCTCCGTGTGCATCGGGCAGGTATATTTACTGCTCTTTTTTGGGGTCGCGCTTACTTCTTCAATTAAGTGCATGCCGCAAACCGGGCAATCACCGGGTTCATCGTAAGTTTTATCACCTTCACAACGCATGGGGCAGTAATATTTGCCTCCTGTATGGTTTTCAGCAAGTTTTTTCGATTTTTCCTCTTTATGATGATGTTCCTTGTGCTGATGTTCATGCTTGTGTTCCGGTTTATTGCCGGAAACAGGGACGAGATGCATACCGCAAACCGGGCAGTCACCGGGTTCATCATAAGTTTTTTCACCTTCGCAAAGCATGGGACAATAGTATTTTTCAGCTTTGTGAGCTTTTGGATTATCAGCCATCTTCAATTCACCGGAAGGTTTAGGCTGATGCCCGTTATGCATGTGATGCTGATGTTCATGTTTTGGTTTTTCACTGGAAACAGGGACGAGATTCATCCCGCAAACGGGGCATTTTCCGGGTTCATCATAAATTTTATCACCTTCGCAAAACATGGGGCAATAGTAGTTTTGCCCCTCTTTTTCTTTCGGATTATCAGCCATTTTCATTTCAGCGTGATGCCCTTCATGTTTGTGACTCTGGTGATTATGCTTGCCTTTCTCAGATTCCGGAACAAGATGCATCCCGCAAACGGGACAATCACCGTGTTCATCGTATGTTTTATCACCTTCGCAATACATCGGGCAATAGTATTTTACATTGCTTTCACTAAGCTTTTCTTCCTTGTTTTTTTCTTTTGAACTCATCTTAATATCTTTTTTGTTTTTCACTCGTTGGCTGATTTTTATTTAAACTTTTCCAAAGTTCCGAACTTTGGAAAAGTTGAGTTTTAATGACGGAGGTCATAAGTCATGCGATCAAACTCTTCCTTATCAATTTCACCGCGTGCATATCTTTTTTTCAGAATATCTATGGGAGATTCGCTGCGGAAAGGATCGTTAGCCGACCGCCTGAAAGCTGTTGCCAGGAACCATCCGAAAAGGCCTAAAAGAACCAGACCTCCAATCCACCAGAATCCCATGCCCCATCCTGCCATATTTCCAAAGTGCATCATGATCTCTTAATTTATAAGTTTCTAATTATTAGCTTTTCCAAAGTTTCGAACTTTGGAAAAGTTTAATCACAGCAGGAGCCTTTTGACTTGGAAAAGGGACTGCTTTTACCACTCTTTTTGGGAATCAGTTTACTGAAAAATCCGTTTTTTGAAGTTTTAGGTTTGTCCTTGAAATTAAAAGAAAGATTTATCAGTTCCTGCTGTATAGAATTATAGCTTTGTGCTTTCGCATTGAAATCCATCTCCACAAAGTCCAGCCCGAAATGAACTGATTCCATTCCGGTTAACTTTGAAAGGCTTTGGAACAAATTATCGCGATCTTCCGGGGAAATGATGTCTCCGGAATAAAAACGTTCGGTTATCAGATTACTTTTCATAACTTCCAATATTTGAAGCAAAAGTAATATGACAACCGTCAGGCGATGTTACATAATTCTTGAAAAGACTTGCAAGTTTTTTCGTTAATAAAGGGAAAAATTCTCATTTAAAGGTCAAAAGGGAAGCAGCTTAAAGACTTTCGATAGCTTTTTTTAATCGTTGGGTAACTTCTTCTGCAATTTCCTGAAGTTGTTCGTTTTCCAGCGCTTTCATCATGAGGGAAGGATCGATGGAACTTACTTCAATGCCGTCTTCCTTTTCCTGAACCAGTAAATTGCAGGGAAGGAGTAATCCGATATTATCCTCGGCTTGAAGAGAATTGTATGCCTCTAAGGGACTGCAGGCTTCTAGGACAACATATTTTCTGAAATCCACATCGATTTTTTCTTTCAGCGTTTTTTGAAAGTCAATTTCAGCAATCACACCAAATCCCTGATTTTGCAGTGCCTGTTTTGTCTTGTCAATAGCTTCTTTGTGAGTAATGCCCGGTAGTTTCTTAGAAAAATAGTAGTTCATGGCTTTGTGAGTTTGTTTTATTAAATTGCTATTATTCAGAATTTTAAAATAATAAACCGATAAAAAACTTTCAAATAATTCTTTTAAGCAAAAGTACTTTAATAGTTTTAATTATCTGACTTAATTATGACAAAAGCAGCCTTTAGAAAAGATTAAAATGAGTGTAAATTTTGTAAGAAATTGTAAATAATAATGAGTATTAACAAAAATAAGTTATAAAAAAGATTACCTTTGATTATGTAAGTTGTATCGGGAGTGTTTCACATATGATACGGTTGAACTTTGCATGTTAGGGTAATGCAAAAAGTTTCAGCTTCCTCATTTTTCCCGGCAATTTTTTGGGAGAAAGGAAATCTTATATTTGCTCATTAAGTATGAGAAGAAAAGGAGCATATTTAAAAAAAATCATGCGGTTTGTACTATGCATTACGCTGATTTTATTCTTTATTCACAATGCGAAAGCATTACCTGATAAGGATAATCCTACTCATCCAGAGACAACTTATTCAATTTCTCAGGCAAAAGTAGATCAAAACGGCGATTTTATTCCTGACAGGATGGGTGATACTGTAACGGTTGCCGGACGGGTTACAGTTTCTTCCGGGGTATTTTCAAGGAATAATTTACTTATTGGCGTTGAGGATTCAACTGCCGGTATTTTCCTTTATCAACAAAATTATCACGGCCCGCTGATTAAGCAAGGTGATAGTATAAAAGTTACCGGAGTTGTAAGCCAGTATGCTGGCGTGACGGAGATTGTTTCTCCTCATGTTTCTTTTGTTGATACCATTCACCGAAAAACTCCTACACCAATAGAAATATCACATCACAGTTATGAATATTACGAGGGAAGGTTGGTTTCTTTGAAAGGCATTGTGATTGACAGGGGCAATAATTCGGGCGGAAAATTTTTGATTATTTCGCGTACACACGGTGTGGATAGCACTTTAATGGTGTTTGCGTCAAGAAGTTCAGGAATACCAGGGATCCTGAATAATTTTCATGTTGGAGAAACGATAAAAATTACCGGAGTTTTATCACAATTTGATTATGATAAAACGCCTGATGATGATTATCAAATCCTACCGCGGTCAGAAGATGACGTGACAATCCTTTCGCATACAGCATCCTTTTATTTACTGATTATTGGTGGCATTACGTTTGTTGTGCTTTTGATGGTTTTGTTAAATTTTTTGTTGAGAAGACAGGTGATTATCAGGACGAAGGAACTTCAGCTTGCCAAAGAAAAAGCCGAAGAAAGCGACAGGCTTAAAACGGCTTTTATGGCTAATATGAGTCATGAGGTTCGCACCCCGATGAATGGAATCCTTGGATTTACGGAGCTTTTGCGAGAACCTGATTTGACAGGTGATGAAAAAGATAAATACATTAGTATTATCCAGCAAAGCGGTCGACGAATGTTAGATACGGTGAATGATATCATCGAAATCTCGAAAATTGAAACCGGACTTATTTCTTTGAATCCCACATCGGTTGATATAAATGACGTTCTGGAAGGCTTGGTTTTGTTCTTCCAACCTGAAGCTGTGAAAAAAAATATTCACCTTTATATTGAAAAGTTAGTTGATAAGAAGGAAGCTAAAATAGTTACTGATAAACATAAATTTGAATCTATTATCTCCAACCTTATAAAAAATGCAATAAAGTACACCAACAAAGGAGATATTAAAACGGGTTATTATAAAAACAGCGGTGAGATAGAATTTTGTATTATAGATACGGGAATTGGAATTTCCAAAGAGCGGCAAAAGGCTGTTTTTGATCGTTTTGTACAAGCGGATATTGAAGATAAAAAAGCCAGGGGTGGTTCAGGACTCGGGTTATCTATTTCAAAAGCATATGCAGAAGCTATCGGTGGAGATTTGTGGCTCGTGCGTTCAATACCGGATAGTGGATCAGAATTTCGTTTTAAGCTGCCCTTGAATATTTTCCCGGGAAATATGAAAAAGAAGGCTGACAATGTTCACAAACCACATAGACTTCTGAAAGATCTAACCGTGCTTGTTGTTGAAGATGACGAGGTTTCGTATCAATATCTAACCAAATTATTGACCAACATCGCCAAAGAGATTTTATGGGCTAAAGATGGTGCAGAAGCTGTGGAAATGACAAAAAATAAATCTCATATTGATGTGATTTTGATGGATATGCTGATGCCCAACATGAATGGATTTGAGGCCACAAAACAAATTCGGAAATTTAACAAGGATATTATTATCATTGCCCAGACTGCCCTGGCGTTGGCAAGTGAAAGGGATGAAATTCTGGCTTCCGGCTGCAACGACTATATTTCAAAGCCTGTTTTCCTTGCGGGACTGAAAGAAATACTTTCCAAGTATTTTTAAGGGTTGAGAACCATTTTTTTATTCCTGCATCAAACCATTCTTTTGTTAAATTTGCATCACACTCAGAATGATTGA
>CAZGZO010000184.1:0-5766 GCA_964529695.1 uncultured Lentimicrobiaceae bacterium | reverse complement strand
AGTGCAAAAGACATTGATAAATTCATAGACATCAACAGCTAAAACCTTATGCCTTCCAGAATTTTCAAATTTCGTGAAAATATTAATCTACGTATTTTCAATAGTAAAGGTTTTGTAATTAAGCTTTTGAGGATTCTGAGTTTTTTTGTTTTTACTGCTGTTATTGCTTCCGGCGTTTATTTTTATGGCTTTCCCCAAACAGCGCATTCTATATTATTTGACCAGCGGATCATTAAATACAGCCTGATATTCTTCAGCATCAGGTTTTTGATTTATATCTTTTATGACTTTCATCCCGTCGATTTTATTAAAAATAATCGTGTTGAAGGCATTGTTTTGCTTTTGTTTGTCATTTACATGATAATTCCAGGTTTTTTCAATTATTTGATATTCAGGTCTCTGTTTCATGATATTGTAGAAAGCCATTCACACATACTTTTCCAGATCTACTTCCTTAGCATTTTTGTTGTGGAATTAGGGAAATCAGGACCTAAGTTTTCTGCCCTGAACCTGAGCCCGGCTTCAGCGTTGATTCTTTCTTTTATTATTTTGATAGGATCGGGAGCCGGATTGCTAATGCTTCCTGAAATGACCACAGCGGGTCATATCAGTTTTATTAATGCCCTGTTTACCTCCACCAGTGCAAGTTGCGTCACTGGGCTGATTGTGGTGGATACTGCCACTTTTTTCACTTTTAAAGGAAAGTTGGTAATCATGTTACTGATTCAGTTAGGTGGGATTAACATTATATCATTTGCTACTTTTTTCGTGACATTTTCCAGGGCTCATGGAAACATAAAATACCAATCATTCATTAAAGATTTTTTGAGCACTGAGCGGTTATCCGACACCAAGCACTTATTGAGAAGCATCGTATTATTCAGTCTTCTGAGTGAAGCCATCGGCACTACATTACTCTTTTTCTCCTGGGGGAATGTTCAGTTTGCCAGCTGGAAGGATCAGTTATTCCATTCTGCTTTTCATGCGGTTTCGGCATTCAACAATGCTGGTTTTTCAACTTTTACCAATAACCTTTATCAAAATGGTATTCGTGATCTTTATGCCGTACAGGTTGTAATCATCTTGCTGATCTTCTTTGGAGGATTTGGTTTTATGTCCATGGAAGATATTTTTAGCTGGAGCCGGATTAAAGAAAGACGAAAAATGCCTTGGAAGCGATTGAATATCAGTACTAAGGTAACGCTCTACATGTCATTGTTCCTGATTGCATTCGGAGCTATTATTTTTTATCTGGTGGAAAGAAACGCCCACATTTATGGTTCTGAGGATGCGTTTCAAATAGGAATTACATCTGTATTTCAGTCTGTTACGACAAGGACGGCTGGCTTTAATACCGTGGATATTTCCATACTGAAGGCACCTGTGCTCATCTTGTTTATTTTCCTGATGTTTGTAGGTGCGGGTTCGGGCTCTACCGGTGGTGGTATTAAAGTCACAACTTTTGCTGTGATTGTAAAATCTGCCCTGGCAACTATCAAGGGAGAAAAACATGTTGTTTTTTTCAAACGAACCATTCCATTCAGTGCCATTGACCGGGCATACTCTATTGCACTTTTTTCCATCACAGTCATATTTGTGTCATCTTTTTTACTCAGCATTACCGAGCCTCATACCCAATTTTTAAAACTTCTTTTTGAGGAGTTTTCTGCTTTTGGAACAGTAGGTCTCTCAACAGGTATAACATCTTCCTTGTCTGTAGCGGGAAAGGTAATCATAGTTTCGTCTATGTTTATCGGTAGGATTGGTTCGCTGACCTTAGCCATGGCTCTCAGCACCAGGGCAATTTCCACCAATTACAAATATGCAGAGTCTTCTATCATTGTAGGATAGATCATTACGCTATATCGCTCCGCACACGTTTTCGAAGTTAATTAGGGCAATTGCTTAACATCTTGAATTCCTGATATTTTTAGATTTTTTAAATGTTTCTTCCATACTAAATTGGCTGAAGGGTGTTATCTTTGATAGTATGTTTCGGGTAAGAAAAAAACTTAATTATATCGATGATAAAATGAAAAATCAATACTAAACTAATAAAACCATGAATAAATTCATAAAAAAACAGAAAGCAGAATTGCAGGAACTTATCTATAAAACGCCTGCTTATCTCACTTTATATGCAATCAGCCACAGAGATAAACATCTGGAACAGTCCGAAGGACGGTCTGCCGGAATTTATCTGTCTGTTTTGTGTAATCAAGGCCCCGAAGAATTTAAGGACTTTTTCAAAGAAGTAAAAGAGACTTTCAATGACGATTTAAATACTCTGAATAAAGAATTACCAAAAGGTCAGAAAGAGAGGAAAACAGAGATTGAAGAAAGGTTAGTCCCTGTAAAACATTTCATAGATAAGATACCAGGAAATCAGGGAATTGTGTTTAGAGATGCTTTGCTTGGATTTATTACTCACGCCAGAAGCTATGTAGGGGAAGCACTGGAAAGTGTGATGTTGCCTTTTATCTCCGACAATCTGAGGAAAATTGGAGATGAACGGATGCGTGAGATTTTATAATAAAAAATAAATTTTATCGATGGTATTTACCACCGGTTTCACAAAAATTTTTCATTATGGAGCAAATAAAAGTAGATGATGCTAAGAAGATGCAGGATGAGGAGTTATTCAAGAAGCTAAACACTACATCCAAAGGACTTTCCAATGAAGAAGCCGGTAAAAGACTTGCTCAGGTGGGCCTCAACGCCTTGCCTGAGAAACATAAGAGTGTTATTATGATGTTTTTGGCCTACTTTTGGGGGCCAATTCCCTGGATGATTGAAATCGCCGCAATTTTATCGCTTGTGGTAAAACATTGGACCGATTTCTTTGTGATTTTAGCTTTACTGCTATTTAATGCAGGCATTGGTTTCTGGCAGGAAATGAAAGCCAGTAATGCGCTGGATGCATTGAAAGCGCAGTTAGCCCTGAAGGCAAAAGTGCTGCGAGACGGAAAGTGGCAGGAAATAGATGCTGTTAATATTGTTCCCGGAGACATTGTAAAGATCAACATTGGGGACATCATTCCAGCCGATATGAAATTGCTTGACGGTGATTATGTGAGTGTAGATCAGGCAGCACTTACGGGAGAATCGCTTCCGGTGAACAAGAAATCAGGCGATATTTGTTATTCAGGTACCATTGTTAAGCAAGGACAAATGACAGGCGTTGTTTCTGCAACGGGTGCCAAAACCTACTTTGGAAGAACAGCTGGTTTGGTTTCCAAAGCCGGTGCTACATCACACTTCCAGAAAGCCGTTATCCATATTGGTGATTACTTGATATATTTGAGTTTAGCGCTGGTAGCGATATTATTTATTGTTCAATTATCAAGGGGCGATAATGTATTATTATTGTTTCAGTTTGCACTGATTCTTACCGTTGCTTCCATCCCGGTTGCCATGCCTGCGGTGCTGTCGGTGACCATGGCTGTCGGAGCGTTGGTGCTTTCAAAAAAGAAGGTTATTGTTTCGCGTTTGGAAGCAATCGAGGAGGCTGCAGGAATGGACATTTTGTGTTCTGATAAAACCGGTACGCTGACGCAGGCCAAACTTACCCTGGGTGATTCCATTTTGTTTCAGGCGAAAGACGATCAGGAATTGATCCTCAATGCTTCCCTTGCTTCCGAAACGGATACCCGTGACGTCATTGACAAAACAGTGCTTTCCGGTTTAACAGATAAAAAGGTCCTATCGGGATATACCTTAAAAAAATATGTGCCTTTTGATCCTGTAAGAAAAAGAACCGAGGCCGTGATAACCGGTTCAGACGGAAAAGAATTCTCAGTAACAAAAGGAGCTACCCAGGTCATTTTGGAATTATGTGGCCTAAATGATGCCGATAAAAAACGGGTTGAGGAAGAAGTTAACAAATTTGCTTCGGAAGGTTATAAAACGCTGGGTGTTGCCAGGAAAGATGGTAATGGTGACTGGAAATTTTCCGGCATCTTGACTTTGTTTGATCCACCGCGTGAAGACTCGAAATCAACCATTGAACAGGCTAATGAGCAAGGCATTAAAGTGAAGATGGTTACCGGAGATAATGTTTCCATTGGCCGTGAAATTTCCGGTCAGCTTGGCATGGGGACAAATATTAAACGGGTGGACGACATTTTCAGAAACGATGATGACATTAAGCATCCCGGAAGGCAGGTAGAAAGGAAGATTGAAGCTGCCGATGGTTTTGCCGAAGTGTTTCCTGAACATAAATATGGTATTGTTAAAGCGTTGCAAACGCAGGATCACATTACCGGAATGACCGGAGACGGGGTGAATGATGCTCCGGCGCTGAAGCAGGCAGATATTGGTATTGCCGTGAGTGGGGCTACAGACGCCGCCCGTGCTGCCGCCGACCTGATTTTGACAATGCCGGGTTTGTCAGTGATTATCAATGCGGTATCAGAAGCCCGGAAGATATTCGAGAGGATGAACAGCTATGCCATGTACCGGATAATTGAAACCATCCGTATCATGTTCTTTGTGGTACTTGCTATGATTTTCTATAATTTTTATCCCATCACGGCGTTGATGATCATTCTACTTGCATTCTTTAATGATGTCCCCATTATGGCCATCGCTTACGATAACACTTTCTTAAGTAAGAGGCCGGTCAAATGGGATATGACAAAAGTGATGAGTATTTCAACAGTTTTGGGCCTTATAGGCGTTATTGAAACTTTTGGTATTCTCATTATTGCTAAAAATTACATGCATTTGACCACACCTCAAATTCAAACATTTATTTTCCTGAAACTGGCTGTGGCCGGGCACCTTACATTGTTTGTAACGCGAACAAAGAAATCATTTCTTAAGTCACCGCATCCTGCTCCGTCGCTGCTGTGGTCGGCTGTTTTTACAAAAATACTTGCTACGTTATTTGTGGTTTACCCATTGGGTTTAATTACACCAATCAGTTGGGGTGATGTAGGATTCATCTGGGCTTATTGTATTGCTTGGATCTTTATTGAAGACTGGGCTAAAATGGCAATGTATCGTAACCTTGAACATGGTGCTAAAAAGTCACACCTCAGGTTCTTGAATGTGATTAAGACGCCGATTCATAAACATCATCATCACAATTGATTAAATCGGAAGATGAAAGAACAAGGAAGAGTAGAGACGCAATACTTTGCGTCTCTACTTTCATACTGTATAAATAAAAAGGGTTGTCTTTTTAGGACAACCCTTTCTGTTTTATGATAATAGATATTGTTATTCAGCAAGGACAAGTACCCTGTCATTCAGTACTTCTACAACACCGGCCTTGACTTCATAAAAATCTTCAATTTTATCTTTTCTTATTTTAATAATTCCCTTTTTCAAGACAGAAATCAAAGGGGCATGATTACTCAGGATTTCAAAGGAGCCGTCAATCCCTGGCAGCTGAACCAAATCGGCTTCTCCTTTAAATATTGTTTTGTCCGGTGTGACTATCTCAAGCTCCATTTGTAATTTGAATATGGGATTAAACGTCAGATATTATTATTTGGCTTCGGCCATAAGTTTCTTTCCTTTTTCGATGGCTTCTTCAATGGTTCCAACAAGGTTGAAAGCGGCTTCCGGATATTCATCCACTTCGCCGTCCATAATCATGTTGAAACCTTTGATAGTGTCTTCGATGGAAACCAACGTTCCTGTTAATCCCGTAAACTGTTCGGCAACGTGGAAAGGCTGTGACAGGAAACGTTGTACCCGTCTTGCACGGTGTACAGTAAGTTTATCTTCTTCCGAAAGCTCGTCCATACCCAAAATGGC
>CAZGZO010000183.1:0-5780 GCA_964529695.1 uncultured Lentimicrobiaceae bacterium | reverse complement strand
GTCTGAATATTAAACAGATCGGTAGGATAACGGATGTGCGATTTCAGGAAATCAGGCATGTCTTTGAAAGGCTTGAAAAGATGCGGATAAATCTTTTCATAAGATTGAACCAAAGGATCTTTTGGATTAATCACGTAATAAGTAACATCACCGTTATAAGCATCAATCACCACTTTTACAGAATTGTTTATGTAGTTGATACTCCTTTCCACAGAATTTTGATATACCGGTTCCGAATAAGGGAACATATTACTTGTGGTATAGGCATCGTGTATCCAATACAAATGACCGTCTTTACCAACCACGAGATAGGGCTGACTATCGTAAGCAAGAAACGGAGCAATGGTCTGATCACGATCCTTGATGTTTCTGTAAAACATTATCCGGCTTTTATTGGTGATATAGCCTGTCAGTAAAATCTTGATATCTGAGAATTTCCAGGCATAAACCAACCGGGTGAAAAGATTGGAAATTTTAACACCCCCATTGCCGGAATAGCTGGTATAAACATTTTGATCCCCTTTGGGATAATCGAATTCCTTGGCTTTGGTGTTTACCAGCACATATTGATTGGTTTCTTCACCATAATAAATAGCCATTTGTTTTAAATCCAAAGGCTCGGTTGTTTTTGGGGGAATATCGCTGACAACTAAATCCGGCATTCCGTCCGGAGTGATTTTATTGACAGGATTCATGACAATGCCATAGCCGTGCGTAAAAATCAAATGCCTGTTTACCCATGTCTGTGCCCTGATGGGAATTTGGGAAGCCGGTAATTCACGGCCTGCAATGGCAACTTCCGTATATTTTTTGAAATGATAACGATCTATCTGCACTGAATTGAAATCATAATAAAGCCGGATTTCCTGTAATTGTTTATAGGTCTGGATTAGTGGCCTTCTGTCCCACAACCTGATGTTTTCAATAGTGTGATGATTTTCCTGAATGTCGGCATAAGTCAATGAATCTTTTACGGGGAAAGGCTTGGTTTTTATCTTGTTCAATCCGTATGCAACTTGTGTAAACTTAATGTTGTTTTTGATAAAGGGGGTTTCCTTCTGGAGTTCGTTAGGCTTGACAACATACTGTTCAATCAGGCTTGGATAAATCCAAACAAATCCTACCAAAATAACTGCCCAGGCTCCTACAGCATATAGAATATTCCGCTTCTTCTTTATCACAGGAGAGAAGAACAATAGCACGGTAATGACAAGCGTGATGACAAAAATTGTCCAGTAAGCGGGTATCTGCGCGTGAACATCCATGTAAGAAGCTCCGTAAGCAACTCCGTTTGAGGAGTATAAAAGATTATAAAGCTTGATGATATAGGAACCGGCAATTCCTAATGAAAAGAAACCAACCAGGTTCAGAAGATGATTTCTGACAGAGGTCGGAACATGAAAATGGTTTCCTGAAACAACAAAAGCGCTGTCAAGATAGTACGAGAAAACCACCGCTATAAAAGTAATGGCAACCATAAATAGGTACCAGCCTGAAATAAATTCGTAAGTAGGAAGTTTAAAAACATAAAATCCGGCATCCTTACCGAAAATGGGTTCCTTCAGATGAAAAGAAGCCGGGTGTGTAAACTGCAGAAACTCGCTCCAATGACTTGAAGCAGAAGAACCTAAAATTATGGCAAAGAACACAAGGACTACTGTCCAGAACCAGAAAATGGCTTTGCCTTTATACAAGGGTAAAATTAGTTGCCTCGGGTCGTCTTCCGGTAAAAACATATTTTGCCGGCTCGTGCCACCTCTCCGGTAGGCAATGTTCACATGAATGGCTGCAAAAACAAAGAAAATTACAAAGAACACCGTAAAGGATACAACCTGTGCAAAAAGCATTGTTCCGAAAACAGATGCGTAATGCAAGTTGTTGAACCAGAGCCAGTCAGCGTAATAATTAATGAATAAACCAAGTAAATAAAGGAGGGCGATAATGACTACGGCAACCGCAATCCACTTTTTAAAATTTTTCATGACAAGAATTCTTTATGTTCTAGACCCTAAAGAACCTATTCAGGGTAGTCAAAAGTATGGAAAAAACCGGTAGGGTCTGCTTATTATTTAGGCAGAGAGGTTGAACGTATAGAAGAAGATACAAAATCAGTCCTTCTTATATGCGGCAGGCAAGCTTTTCTTAAAACTAATAAGTAATCTTGTCACGCGCTTTTAAACGTGTGATAAAAAGTTTCTTATAGGCAAAGGAATTTTTTATACTCGTTCATGTATAGAATGTTAACCGCAATGCGCTATGAGCCAATACTATTCGCAAGTCTTTTATTTTTAGGTGATAGGTAATGACTCTTATGGCCCTTACTTTACTGTGAATACAGCTCTGCTTATATTCGTTTCTCCATGTTCATTTTCCCCATATCCATCAATATACCAATAGCATTTGACTAAATAAGTGCCTTTTGTCTTGGTTGAAATTTTAACGCCGTCATTGTTAGTAAAGTCGAATGGGCAAGTAAAAGTTGCCTTAGCATAACCATTCCTCCATACTGTTGAGTATCTTTTAGTAGTAAAAGTTTGTCCGTCAGGAGTTCTTATTTCACATCTAAAATCGCCTCTTCCATAAGTGTCACCATTTGAAACTACATATTTGATATTTATTGATGAGCCTGGGGAAATCTGAGTTTTCGTTAAATAGACTTGTCCTGAACCTGATAATCTAGGATTTTGACTATAAGCACCTGTGGGTAAGCAAAAAGCAAAAAATAAGAGAATTAAAAAGTTTTTTGTTTTCATGATGTTAATTTTTGATTGTTAATATGATTGATAAATGTTGTTTTTTTCCGTCCAATGGGGATCCTCTGTGAAAGTAAAAAATGCATCTTTCATATTTTTCGGGCAAAAAGTTGTGGTAAAAGTTAGTTTGTTAGTCATGTTTTGGGTTTTATGTTGCGCTAAGTTAGGAAATTATATGGGAGATTGTTCTTGTAAATGCAGTTTTTACGATTCGTCGAAAGGATAAAGCTCAAAGTTAAATCCGGAATCGGTTCTATGCAAATTGTAATTGCCATTATGCGGTAAAGAAATCGTAATTTTGTCCATATGGAAATGTCCGGTTATTTTTCAAAAGATGAAGAAAAAAGGGCTCATTTTATTTTTGATCTCATTGCACCTGTGTATGGTATCATTGACAAAGGGACGCATGAAGATTTTAAGAAAATGGCCGATGTACTGAACCGGCATATCCCTTTAAAAGGAAAATCGGTGCTGGATGTGGGTTGTGGAACAGGCGCCTGGATATCCATAATGAATGAATACGGGCTTCAGAATCCAACCGGTGCAGACTTCACAGAAAAAATGTTGAATATAGCCATGCAAAATCATTCGGATATTGATTTTGTTTTGCAAAATGGCGCGCAACTTTCACATTTTGAGGACAACGCTTTTGATATCGTTACTGCAACTTTTGTCCTACATGGTATGAAAGCAGAAAAGCGCTCACAAGTGTTGTCTGAAATGAAACGCGTTGCCAGGCAACAGGTTGTCATCCACGATTATTTTGGACCGACGGAACCCATTGCCCGGTTTTTGGAATTCCTTGAAAAAAGCGATTACAAGAATTTTAAAAAACAGTTTGCCAATGAAATGCAGACACACTTTGATAAAACAACGCTTCTCAACGGTGTAAAAGGACGTGCCCTTTACATTGGTACCGTTTAATTTCCATCCGTTTTGTTACACTTTTTTTCCGTTCAGAATTTCCATTTGATGGTTTATGGATTCCTGGTGGATGGCTTTAAAAGCTTTGTTGATGAACTCGCGGCTCAATCCTTTTTTAGCTCCCTTTTCAATGCTTTTATAAATGATATCTTCCCATCGGGAGTTTTGCAGAACGCTGATATTATTCCTTTTCTTGTATTCTCCGATGGATTTTACAATTTGCATTCTGGCTTCGATGATATCCAGCAACTGGTCGTCCAGCCAGTCAATTTTCTGGCGCAGTTCATCCAACGTATTCAGCTGACTTTCATCATGAGGCAAAGGATCACGCAATACGAGATCGTTCAGCAGCGTTCCAAGTTCTTTCGGGGTAATTTGCTGTTTGGCATCACTCAATGCAACCTTAGGATTACAGTGCGATTCAATCATCAATCCGTCGTAATTCAAATCCATGGCTTTTTGTGAAATTTCCTGCAACAATTCGGCAGCACCTCCAATGTGACTTGGGTCATTAATCATGGGAATTTCAGGCAAACGGCTTTTCATTTCGATAGGAATCTGCCACTGCGGGAGGTTCCTGTAATGTGTTTTTTCATAGGTAGAAAAACCACGATGTATTAAACCGATTTTGCTGATTCCGGCATTGGAAATACGCTCGATGGCACCTACCCAAAGTTCTAAATCAGGGTTAATAGGGTTTTTTATAAGAACACCGATATCAGCGCCTTTCATAGCATTGGCAATTTCCTGCATTGCAAATGGATTGGCTGAAGTTCTGGCTCCAATCCAGAGAATATCCACACCGAATTTCAGTGCTTCATACACATGTTTGGCGTTAGCAACTTCTACAGTTAAAGGAAGTCCTGTTTCTTCTTTGGCTTTTTTTAGCCATGCCAGGCCTTTGGAACCTACGCCTTCAAAGGTGTTAGGACGCGTCCGTGGTTTCCAGATACCGGCACGGTAAACATCCACTTTACCGATTTCTTTCAAACCGAAGGCGGTTTCCATCACTTGTTTTTCAGATTCTGCACTGCACGGACCGGCGATTACCAAGGGCCGTTGGTGATATTCTTCCCACTCGGAAAGAGGTTTTATGTTTGCTTGAATGGTCATGATCGTAATTATTAAAGTATTTTTTGAATTTTATTTGATTCGTGAATTAATTCTGTAAGCTGTTGATGGTCCTTTTTTTTGATTGCGCTTCGGAAAAGCTGTAATTTATTCATATAAGTGTCAAGTACTTCCAAAACGTAGTCGGAATTCTGGTCAAAGACCGGAACCCACATTTCGGCAGAGCTTTTTGCCAGTCTTACTGTGGAAGCAAAACCGCCGCTCGCGAGGTCCAGAATGCGCTTTTCATCTTTTTCTTTTTCCAGGACGGCAAGTGACAACGCGAATGAAGTCAGGTGCGAAATATGAGAAACATAAGCGGCGCTTACGTCATGTTCGTGGGCATCCATATAAATAACTTTCATATGAAGCGTTTCATACATGCTTTTCACAACCGAAATGGCCTGTAGCGAACTATCGCGGTGATCGCAGATGATGGCCGTTTTGTAATCGAACAACCGACTGATGGCTGCTAATGGTCCCGAAAATTCTGTTCCGGCCATGGGATGCGAGGCCACATATTGCTTTCGGTTCGGATGATTTTTAATCGATTCGGCAATGCCGGATTTGGTGGATCCTACATCTGTTACCACTTTTTGAGTTCCGTTACATAAATCCAGCACTTCCGGCAACAATTTTTTCGTGACATCAATCGGAGTGGCTAACACAATCAGATCACACTGTGCAACCGCCTTTTCCAGATTCGCAGTTTTGTCTACCAGCTTGCTAAGTTTGGCGATGTTGGTGTGTTGTACGTTGTTATCCACCCCAATCACCATATCGGCAAACTCTCGTTTTTTCAAGTCGAGCGCCAGAGAACCGCCAATCAATCCGATGCCTACAACACCTACTTTCATTTCTTTTTTATTTTCTTCTTTCATGTTAATTTTTCTTCTTCAATATTTACACTGGCGCGCGCTTGGCACCCGGGGAGGATGTAATAGTTTTTTTTAAGTGGCGACCGCGGCACGCCCCCCCCCACTGGCTTGATTT
>CAZGZO010000182.1:4185-5915 GCA_964529695.1 uncultured Lentimicrobiaceae bacterium | reverse complement strand
GTGGGAAGATCAGTCCATCCTAAAAAATCATTGCCTTTACCGGTTCTGTCCTTTACGGCACTGAAATGATGATAGAGTGCTTCCTGAAATTGTTCAATCTCTGCTTTGGAAACGAATTTCAAAGCATTTTTAAAATCAAAATTTAACGAAATCATAATCTTTATCTTGGGGCAGCTAAAGTACGAAAATAGCTTTCAAACTATAGAACCTTTTCCTTTTACCAGACAACAGAAGTCTGAAAAGTATTTAGGACTCTTTTTTGAAAAGGAACGCAATCGATTGTCAGGCAATCGTCAAACAGTAGTAAGACGATTGTGAGACGATTGTAATGACGCGATGCATCACGTCATTACAACCTTAGGCTGCTGGCTTTTCCTTAATAAATACTCGCATTAGAATCACTAGTCTTTGTCTTCGCCTGCTGCTGCATAAATTGTTTAAAGAACCTGTTTCTCAACGAATCCATCTCCCGGATCTGTTGCTGGAAATTGAAAAGCTGACCCTGCCACTGATCGAAGAATTTTTTATTGTTAAAGAAATCCAAAATCATGGCAGAATCCGGCGAACCCAGAAAATGCTGTCGCATCGATTTCGTGTCAGCATTGGGAAAATTCTGACGGAAATAAGGCATGAATTTTTTCATCACGCTGTCCACGTCAATGGATTTTCCCATACTTCCATGATGATAAGTCCAGGAATAAGTCGAATCATAACTGATTAAGTTGCCATTTTTATCATAAACCTTATGTACATTATAGTGCACTTTTGGATTGCCCGGTTTGGTATATTTCACATTGTCTGATTTGTTCTGGGCAGAAGCAATTACACTTGTAAGCAAAAGTGCTGCCGTTATAAAAACCATCTTTTTCATGACGCTTCATTTTTATTGTTCAGGGCAAAATTATACTCAGTCCAACAAAAAATCAAGTCATAAAACCATCATAACAACCTGATTTAAGATTATTTAACCACAGTTAACATGTTTAAAAACTTTGGGAATTTCTCTCAATGTGCTGGTCGGGATTTGCAATCCCGACCTTGAGAATTGACGGATTTTAAATCCTTGGCTTCAAAACATTCGGATTGCAAATCCGAATGAGCTTAGTAAAATACTATTCCGTTTTAAGAAGATGTTTTTCAGCTTTATCAGGTTCTGCTACCGATTTGTTTTGTGGATACAATCCCATCAAAACTTTTTCGGGTGTCATAGGGGCATCAAAAGAAGCAAATTGAGGATTAAATTCCCGCATGGCATTCTGGATGGCAAAATAAACACCTACTCCGTAAAGCAACGGTGGTTCGCCGACAGCTTTGGAACCCATGATGGCCAAAGGATGCCCGGTGGTTTTTAAAGGCGTAATGTTAAACACCTTTGGAGCAGCATAAATATCAGGCACTTTGTAAGTGGACAGACTGTTGGAGAGCAACTTTCCTTTGCTGTTGTAGCTCAGTTCTTCCATGGTCATGTAACCGATTCCCTGTACCAGGCCTCCTTCCATTTGTCCCGCATCAATGGTTTCATTCATACTGTCACCAAAATCGTGAACAACATGTACCTCTTCCACTTCGTAAATGCCGCGCAACACATCCACTTTCACAACAAAAGCTGCTGTTCCGTAAACATGATAAGCAAATGGATGGCCCTTACCTTTTTCAACATCGAAATGAATGATGGGTGTTGCATAATGTCCGTGTTCCGAAAGATTGATTCGGTTCAGGAAAGCTTCCTG
>CAZGZO010000182.1:0-4085 GCA_964529695.1 uncultured Lentimicrobiaceae bacterium | reverse complement strand
TCCTGTAGCTGATATTCGTCGCAAAGCGTTTTCCAGGCTTTCCGGATGTTAGATTGTTTGGCCCTTTGTCCGTAATAAAACAGGTCGTTTTCTTTTAAAAGATTCCTTTTTTGTATCAAAGATGCAGGAACATGGAGTTCCATGGCTGCCTTGGCAATGGCCGATTCAATAACGAACATTCCCTGCGGTGCACCAAATCCGCGGAAAGCCGTGTTGGGCGGCAGATTTGTTTTGCAGCTATAAAGTGTTGCCTTGACATCCGGAATATAATAGGAATTGGTTGTATGGAAAAGCGTTCTGTGCGAAATGGCCGGACTCAAATCGTTGGAGGCACCGCCATTTTGGAAATAGGTGACTTCGTAAGCCAGTATCTTTAAATCGGATGACAATCCAATTTTAAAATCAGAAGAATAAGGATGGCGTTTCCCGGTCATCTGCATATCATCGGCGCGTGAAAGAACCAGTTTCACAGGCTTTTCCAGCTTATGAGCAGCCAGCGCTACCATCACAGCAGGAGCCGTTGCCTGATCTTCCTTTCCACCGAAACCGCCACCGAGCCGAACCACATCCACCTGAATATGATTCATGGAAATGCCCAGTACTTTGGCAATGGTTCGTTGCGCAGCCGTTGGACTTTGGGTGGAAGAATGTACCATCAGCCGTCCGGTTTCTGCCGGATAACAATACGCACCCTGCGTTTCCAGATACAAATGTTCCTGCCCGGCCTGTTCCACAGAACCTTCAAAAACATATTTACAACGTGACCATTTTTCTTCAGGATCGCCCATGGAGAAAATGGATGGTGGTGTTAAAAGCAATCCTTTTTCTGCCGCTTTCCTTGGATCAGTAACCACTTCCAATTCTTCCAAATCCATTTTAATCAACTGCCTGGCTCTCCTTGCAATACGTTCACTTTCTGCTACCACCAGGGCAATCGGTTGTCCGAGAAAATCAGTTTCATCTTCTGCAAAAAGCGGCTCATCAGGAACAATGCCTCCGATTTGATTTTCACCGGGAATATCTTTTGCAGTAATAATATCAATAACTCCAGGATATTTTTTTGCTTCGGTAATATCGAGATTCTTGATATTTGCATGAGCAACAGGTGAGAAAAATACAACCGCATGCAGGGTTCCCTGCCTTACCGGGATGTCGTCCAGATACAACGATTTCCCGGTCACATGCCCTTTTGAATCAATATTCTTCATGATAACACCGCCTTTTTTAACAAGTTATCCGCAGCAATGAAACCGGGAAACAATTCTATGAAATGGGCAAAAAACAATTGCCTCAATAATAATCTTTTATATTCTTTATCGCCCCTGATGTCGCTGATGGGCGCAATTTCTTCCTGCAAGATTTTTGATGCATCCAACAGCGTTTGCTGGTCCAGTTCTTTTCCGACAAGGAATTGCGCGGTTTGTTCTGCATAAAACGGAAACGGAAATACACCACCGGCAGACAAATCTGCTTTCATAATTTTGTTTCCATCCACCTGAACTCTTATGGCAGAATTAACGCTGGCAATATCCAGAAACCTGCGTTTGCTTACCTTTTCGAAGTTGAAAAAAACGCCCGATCCCGGCACTTCAAATTCAATTATTTCAATCAGCTCTCCCTCTTTTAAATCGGTTTGTTTGTAACCGTGATAGAATTTTCTCAAGGGTACAAATCGTCTGACTCCCTCTTTGTTTTTAATATGCACAATGGCATCCAGCGCCAGTAAAAAAACCACCACATCTGCAATCGGAGAAGCATTCATAATATTTCCGGCCACCGTTCCCATATTCCGGATAGGTTCAGAAGAAATCAATTTGAAATGTTCTTTCAGCCTCGGGAATATCTTTTGTAATCCCTTATGGGCGAGCATATCCGTCACTGTCACCGAAGCACCGATAAAACACTTTTCTTCACCTATTTCTATTTTGAGCAAATCGGGATGGGATCTCAAAAACTGCAATTGTGCCGGGAAAAGCTGATCGGCTTTTTGCACAAACAAATCCGTTCCGGCCCCGACCGGAATGCCGTCACCGATTTTGAGAGGTTGCTGAATCGCTGCAAGTCTTCCTGCAATATCCTTGAAATACTCGGGGATAAAGGCATGTTCAATCAACCAGTCGAGATTTTTTTCAGCATCTTTATGAGACAGCGCTTTCGACAGATCCAAAGCAGCTCTTTCGATGGATTTATATCCTGTGCAACGGCAAATATTTCCACTGATAGATGCCAGGACATTTTCCTCATTGGAAGGTTCAGAATCCAGACTGTGTGCCGTAAGCGACATCACAAAACCGGGGGTACAAAAGCCACACTGGGTGCCGGCATTATCGATAATGGCCTGTTGTACAGGCGACATCTGATTTTTTTGAAGCCCTTCGATAGTAACAATATGTTTTCCCTGAACATTTCCCAAAGGTGTCAGGCAGGAAACGATGCTTTTGTAACTCACTTTTCCTTGTTCCAGACTTCCTTCCAACACGGTACAGGCGCCGCAATCACCTTCACGGCATCCTATTTTCGTACCCATCAAATTCGTCTCATAGCGGATAAAATCCAGCAAAACCATTCCTTGTGGTTTTTCGGTACGAATCAGCCGATCGTTCAGGACAAAGGTTACCATCTCTTTATTAGTACATTTCAAATCACAAAGTTAAGGATTTTGGTGCCTCGCTGTGTTTGTGGGTTTAAAAAAGATAATTTTCAGGAATTACGATGTGAAATGGTGAAAGTTTGGGAAAAACGCGCTCAAATTATCACGAATGGCATGGATTTTTTTGCCACGAATTCACAAATTGAAAACGAATAACTACGACTGCATGAGTTTAAAAATGATGCTTAAATCGACACACCCCTTTTCTATTTCAAAGAAAACACTAAATCGATTCTTCGACAAGTTGAATCTGGATTCATTTGTATTGATATCATTTGTGAATTCGTGGCTTACCAATAATTTGAGGTTAAAATTCGCACAGGCATATTTAGTTTTTTCTGAGCCTGCGCTCTATGTAAAATTTGGTTACATTTGAATTTCCAAAACATGATGCCATGAAAATCTTCAAAAGAATTTTACTTGCCTTACTGGTAATCATTATCGTAGTTGGAGGGGTGGCTTATTTCTGGATAAGAAGTACTGCTCCTGATTATTCCGGCAAAGTTCATATTAAAGGTTTGCAGGACAGGGTCGCCGTGGTTTATGACCATTACGGCGTGCCGCATATTTACGCGCAAAATGCACACGATGCTTATTATGCTTTTGGGTACGTGCATGCACAGGACCGCCTTTTCCAGATGGTAATGCTTCGCCGCGTGATGGAAGGCCGCCTTTCCGAACTCTTTGGAAAAAGTATGGTCAAGGCAGATAAGTACATGCGGACCCTTTCTATTAATAAAATGGCGCAACAGTGGGCGGATGAATTCATGAAGACTGCCGACAAACCGGTCAAAGATGAAGTATTGGCTTATGTGGCCGGCATCAACAGTTTTATCAAAAACCATAAACTGCCCATTGAGTTTACTTTGCTAAACTTCAAACCCCAGAAATTTACGGTGAAAGATGTTTTTGGCATCATCGGCTACATGTCTTTGACCTTCACATCTTCTCTTTCAGAAAACCCCGTGGCATCAAGAATTTATGACAAATGGGGAAAAGCTTATCTGAAAGATTTGGGACTTGATTCCATTTCCAACACAGCTTATTACCATAACAATAAAGATATTATCCTCGCCGGATTATTTAAAAATGCCCGCTCGTTGCAGGATCTGGTCCCTGTGCCCATTTGGGATGGCTCCAATAACTGGGTGGTTAGCGGAAAACATTCCAAATCCGGAAAAGTACTGTTGGCCAACGACACTCACATACCATACTCACAACCGGCTGTTTGGTATGAGGCTTATATCCAATATCCCGGTTTCGACATGTACGGATATTACCTGGCCGGGATTCCTTTTGCTTTGGTCGGTCACAATGATCATTACGGCTGGGGACTGACTATTTTCCCGTTTGATAATATGGATTTATATGCGGAAAAAGTCAATCCGGCTGATTCCAACCAGGTATGGTACCATGGTGCCTGGCGCAATGACAG
>CAZGZO010000181.1:0-5937 GCA_964529695.1 uncultured Lentimicrobiaceae bacterium | reverse complement strand
TACATCAATTTGTACGGAACCGGTGTATCGTGGCACTTCACTAGTGTTATGAAAAGAAGTTTACACAAATCTTGGGGCTTCCACAAGTGGTCAGATAAAATAGAATTTTTTATTTTATCTGACCGTTCAAATTTGAGAGAATGGATCTTTGTTTCTCATTACCCTTGCAGTGCATAAAAAATCTTTTTACAAATGTAGTTTCCAAATAAGCGTTTTGTATTTAATATCTGGACAAAAAAATAGATAATTTAGCCATTTTTTACTTTTCTGAATCTTATAATACTAATGCAATTCTTTAAGGTTTTTATGTATATGACAGAAAATCCGTTAGATATTGGATATTAGCCCTATTTAGCTCTATGGCAGATAGTGCTATCAATTGGCCGGAAACTCATGAAACAAGGAAGCGTAAACGCAAACTTAGAAATGCATAATTGGTATAGAAATGCCACGGAAACACCAGATTTCTCTTTGTAACCTGGTGTTTCGTTGCACTTCGGAACTATTATAATAAATGTATCCTGCCTTTTACTTTAAGGAACAGCTTCCTGAAGGAATTATTACCAGAAAAAATAAATTATTCTCCTGCCCCCTGGCGTACTGAATCCAAAGCCTGCTGATCTTTGACGGTATTCGTTTGTCTGTCAAAAACACCAGTCCACAAAAATGGAACCATCCCATGGATTGTTGCTTCATGAGCAATAAATCCCAGATAATGAAGGTAGGAGTCTCGAGCCAACAGAGAATCGCTTGCTACATTCGAATGGTCAGTCGCACCAAACTCACCGATTATCACCGGAATCCCTTTGTCAACAAATGCTTTCTGCATGGTTTGAAAAGTGGAATCTATATAAGATTCTTCTCCCCAGGTACAGTTATGTTTTGTATCGGTTTTTGAATGGTAATTTTTCCCCCAGTAATAATCTACATTTCCCCAACTGGCATCCTTGCTCAGGATACAAAACGTAGGAGGTGTGTATTCATGGACTTCTACTATTAAATGATTTGGAATAGAATCAGTGGGCATTTTAGTCATAAGCTGCGGAGTCAGCTCAAGACTCGTTGACGGCCCCTGTATAACCAAATCTCGGTAACTATTTCTTCCTCCGGTAGACCGAACCGCGTTGATAAAAGTCTGATGATAGGATAACAACACTCCCATCTGTGTGGCATTATTAACGTGAGGTTCATTGGCGCTTGCAAACATAAGATGATCTCCAAATCCGCGCATGGTGGTAGCGATTTGCTGCCAATAAGCTTTTTGTTTTGCATTGACTGCCGCTGAGTCTGCCACATCCACATGATCTTCAAGCCACCCTCCATCCCAATGGATGTTCAGGACAATATACATGCTATCATTAATACAATATTGAACTACTTGTTTTACCCTTTGGAGCCATGTGTCTTGTATCTTGGCAGTTGCTTGATTTGCATACTGGTCATAGGAGCAGGGGATCCTGATACAGTTGAAACCACTTTTCTTAACTTCGTCAATGAGTCCCTGTGTGACTTTCGGATTTCCCCAGAATGTCTCACCACCGATAGCTTCCAGCGTATTCCAGATATTCCATCCCAAGGTCATCTTTGATGCTATTTGTTGAGCATTGAGGCTCATTCCATTTGCATCTGGTGGTATTGGTGAAGTGTTGTAATCAGGATATAAGTCTCCTACTTGTTTGACAGAAATTTGAACAGAAGGAGCATGTTCGGCGCTTAATGTAAGCGTTGCGGTCCGTGCCCCGGTGCCTGGATTTTTTGATGCTTTTACTATTACCGTGGTATCGCTGTTGCTACCAGCACTCCGGCTTAATTGCAACCAACTTGTTGTGTCCCTTGAAAGATTCCAGCTCGGTGCATCTGTATGAATAACTATCGATGCCGAATCACCTGCTCTTCTAAAATTCAGGCCTGATAAAATATTGGTTGTCAGTGAATAGATGTACTTGGAAGCAAGTTGAGATACTCTAATCAGAACCGGCTTGGCATTTCCTGCCGTAATAGTAATTGAATCATAACGCTGTGTAAGAGACTTGGAATCTACAGTCAACTTTATTGTAGCTTCTTTACCTGATCCACTGTTACTCGATAACTTCACCCAGGTGTTTGGATTATCAATCTGCCATGTTTGAGCATCTGTTGAAAGAGCAAGATTTGCGCTTCCCCCGGCACTTGCAAATGAAACATTTTGGGGGCCCACAGAAAGTGTGTTCAGCGGTTGTTTTTTCTTGCAGCCCGTTTGTAAGATCAATCCGCTAATTAAAAGGCTGAAAAATAGATTCTTTTCGATTTTCATCTAATCTCGCGTTCTTTATTACAACTTTATTCTCACCAACAAAGTTTCTTCAATAAATTATTCTATAGCAAAGGATATAAAATTCAAAACAAAAATAAAATTCGTCAACACGCCTCACATTTAATATCTGGACAAAAAGGTGAACTATGTGGCCAATTAAATCGTTTTTGGTTGATGAACCTATAGAAATTATTCATTATAATACATAATTCCCTTGGCGAAATCTACTGTACATTTAATGTTACAAGAGGGAACAGATTGATGGATGCTTGCTTTTGGTGGGTAAACTTAGCGGAAAAAAGTAACTTTGCTTCACGTCCATTTTAAGATAAATAGTTAACTCCTAAATATTCGTGTTATGAATCCATTAACAATTAGAGAGTTTGCTGCTTCCTTCCAAAAAAGCAGAATTTTATTAACGGGTTTCGAACTTGACTTATTTTCAAATATTGATGAAGAAGGCACTACAAGTGGTACTGTAGCCAACCGTTTGAAACTGAATGCACGTGCCTGTGACCGTCTTATGAATGCTCTTGTAGCCCTTGAATTTCTTGTTAAAAAAGACAATTTATTTTATAATACCGAAGATAGTTTCCATTTCCTTTCAAAAAGAGGTACCAATTATATCGGTGGCCTCATGCATACCAATCATCTCTGGAATACCTGGAGCCATTTAACCGAAGTGGTGAAAACCGGAAAATCTGCCCGTTCGGAAGAAGTGAATGAAAGGGGAGAGGGTTGGTTGTTTGCTTTTATCAATGCCATGCACGACCGGGCCAAAAAACTGGCTCCCGGGCATTTGGCAAATGTTGATTTGACTGGAGTGAAGTCCACCTTGGATGTGGGTGGTGGTTCCGGAGCTTATTCTATGGAGTTTGTTAACAGAAATCCTCAAATAGAAGCTACCGTCTTTGACTTGGAGAATGTTGTTCCAATTACAAAACATTTTGTGAAACTGGAAGGTTTTGACGGTAAAATAAAAACATATACAGGTGATTATACCAAAGATGAGTTGCCTCAGGGATTCGATTTGGTGTTCTTATCTGCAATTATTCACAGTAACTCATTGGAAACCAACCAACAATTAATAAACAAATGTTATAACGCCTTGAATCCTGGTGGCAGAATTATCCTCCATGACTGGATAATGAATGGTGAGAGAACTGAGCCCATCACTGGAGCTATTTTTGCGATAAATATGCTTGTTGGAACCTATTTTGGTGATTGTTTCACAGAAGATGAGGTCACAGAAATATTTAATAATGCCGGGTTTAAAAATGTGACTAAGAAGGAGCTCGGAGGAGGTATTAGCAGGATGGAAGGTGAAAAAATATAATTTTTTGTGGAACGGGGACAGAATATCTTATAAAATTTAACCCAAGATACTTTTGTAAATAACAGGTTAAAAGATATTTTACAGCTTAATTTTATAAAATATTTTGGGTGTTTTATGTAATCTTTTTATTAAAAATATTGTGTGCGCACACGCAATTAAAAATTATTTTTATTTTTGCGTGTTAATACAAGCTAATTTGTTTTAAAATTATGACACTTTCAAAAGACGGACAATTGAGAATCAGAGATATTGCAGAAATCGCCAATGTCTCACCGGGGACTGTAGATCGTGTACTGCATGACAGGCCTGGAGTAAAAAAAGAAACGAAAGACAAGATTTTAAAGTTGTTAGAAGAAATAGATTATAGTCCAAACTTGGTCGCAAAAACTCTTGCTTCGAAAAGAACAACGCGGTTTGCAATTTTAATTCCCGATTCAAAAGATGACAACTCTTACTGGAAGCAGCCAGTCTTGGGAGTTAAGCAAGCTGTAGATGAAATATCAAATTTTAGAGCAGTTATCGATCTTTATACTTATGACTATTCCTCAGAGCAATCGTTTGCCGATCTGACTGAAAAAATCTTACAAAAAAAACCGGAAGGGGTTGTTTTTAGCCCGGTTTTCTACCGTGCTTCCCGTAATTTTATCAAGGAACTTAATAAGCAAAATATCCCTTTTGTATTTATTGATTCTAACCTCAAGAATTCATCCAACATCGCATATTTTGGTCAGGATGCATTTAACAGCGGATATTTATCCGGTAAATTAATGGACTATGGGTTAGGGCATGGAACATTGCTTATTTTAAAACTTGTTAATAATTTGTTAATTTCCAAGCATGTTGAAAACAGGGAAAAAGGTTTTAAGGATTTTTTTATTAAGAATAAAATTTCAGGAGATTATCAGATTTTTGATCTGGAAGTTGACTTGCTAGATAAGAATGAACCTAGCAAATCGCTCAGCAATTTTTTCCAGCAACATCAAGCCGACGGTATTTTTGTTCCAAACTCAAGGTCTTTTAGGCTTGTACAATGCATGAAAGAAAAGAATGTCCAGATTCCGCTAATAATCGGTTACGACTTAATTCCTAAAAATATTAAGTACCTGGAAGACGGATCAATTAATTTTTTAATTGGTCAAAGACCGGAGGAGCAGGCTTATAAGGCGATTAAATCTCTTTTTGATCATATTGTTTTAAAGAAAGAAATAAAAAAACTGAATTATAGCCCTATTGACATAATTACTAAGGAGAATATAGGATTTTACAAAGAGTTTAGAAATGAATAACCTGAATTTTGATGATTTAAAAAATCAAGTTTGCGCGATTACCGGTGGAGCTGGTGTTATAGGTTCTGCTTTGGCTGAAGGGTTGGCATTGGCCGGTATCCATGTAGCCATTCTTGATATTAATAAAGAAAGTGCCGTTAAAGTGGCTTCTGAAATTGCTTCGAAGACAGGAGGTGTAGTAAAAGGATTTCAGTCCAATGTATTGGATTTGGCATCTATGCAGCATGTTAAGGAAAAGATTAATCAGGAAATGGGTGAGATCACTTTATTAATTAATGGTGCCGGCGGAAATCACCCCAAAGCAACTACACAATATGAACAAATTGATAAAGACAAGCTGGATGATTTGGAAGGATCGTTTTATGGTCTTGATTTGAATAGCTTTGATTTTGTTTTTGACTTGAATTTTAAAGGTACTGTTATTTCAACAAAAGTTTTGACGGGTGACATGTTGAAACTCGGTAAAGGAGCGGTAGTTAATATCTCCTCAATGAATGCGATAAAACCGTTGACTAAAATTCCGGCATATTCAGCAGCCAAAGCGTCCGTTAATAACTTCACAGAGTGGCTTTCTGTACATCTGGCAAAAACAGGTATCCGTGTCAACGCCATTGCCCCTGGATTTTTCTCAACCAAACAGAATAAGTTTTTGCTGTACGAAGAAAATGGAGCCCTAACGAAACGAGGAAATAAAATAATTGATAATACACCGATGGGCAGGTGTGGAGAAGTTGAAGAACTGGTAGGGACAATTCTTTATCTGTTATCGGATGTGTCAAAATTTGTGACTGGAATTTCCATTCCTGTCGATGGCGGATATAGTGCATTTGGAGGAGTTTAATAATTGTAAATCAGTAAGATAATGGAACAAACATGGAGATGGTACGGACCGCGTGACAGAATTACATTGCGGGATATTAAGCAGGCAGGAGCAACCGGAATTGTTACTGCTTTGCATGAAATACCGAATGGAAAAGTATGGCCAGTTGAAGAAATAGAAGCACGTAAGAAAATCATTGAAG
>CAZGZO010000180.1:0-5953 GCA_964529695.1 uncultured Lentimicrobiaceae bacterium | reverse complement strand
TTTCTTTGGGAACCGGCAGAAAAGAATTTAATCCCAGAAAACCCCGTCCGGGCATAGAGCATTACATCAAAGAAGCCGGACAGGGCACTTTAAAACAAATCGGTGGCGCACAAAATGTGGATGAGTCGGTGATTGGCAACTTTATGGCCAGCCGCTTCAATCACCAGGGCCATTTGGACGGATTTATTCCCATGATAGATAAAGGTCTGGCTATGAAACCTGCCACTCGTGTGGAAGGAGCTTGCGCTTCCGGCGGACTTTCACTGGTAACAGGTATCCGAAATATTCTGTCTGAAACAGCTGAAGTGAATCTTTCGCTTGGTTTTGAAGTTCAGAATACCGTGAAAGCGATTTACGGCGCGGATATTCTGGCTTTAGCAGGGTGGTTTCAGAAACGAAAAACCGGACACGCTTACTTTTTCCCGGGACAGTTCAGCGACCGTGCAGGAGCCTACTATGAAAAATACGGTTACGAAAGAAGCCGGAAAGGAATGGCTCGCTGGTATGCCAATGCCATCGAAAATGCCAGACTTGACCCAACCGCTCAGGAATATCACAACACCAATCCTGATCCTTACGGAACAGCATTGAAAATGCAACCCAACGGGAAGTTCTTCGTGGATCACCTGACGGTTCTGGATTGCTCCAAAGTTTCCGACGGTGCATCTGCTATTGCTATATGTTCGGAAGAGGGATTGAAACGCATTGGTGTGGATAAGAAAAATGCCGTTGAAGTGATGGGCTTCGGACATGCCGTGAGGGATATTACTTCCCAACCGACTGATTTGACGGAACTGGAAACCATTAAGTTTGCAGCGCATGAAGCCATGAAAAATGCAGGGATTACCATCGAACAGGTTGGAACTATTGAGACCCATGACTGTTTCTCGATTGCCGGAATTTTAGCTGTGGAAGCTTTAGGTCTGGC
This sequence comes from uncultured Lentimicrobiaceae bacterium, assembly GCA_964529695.1. Taxonomy (GTDB): domain Bacteria; phylum Bacteroidota; class Bacteroidia; order Bacteroidales; family F082; genus Sulfidibacterium. Next base: position 5,025 of record CAZGZO010000180.1, on the reverse strand, counting down.
TGCTAAAGGCGAAGGTGCAGATTATGTAGATGCAGGTAAGACTTCAAGAAATTCGGAACTTCCTTTTAATACCACCGGTGGGCTCATCGGATGGGGACATCCAACGGGTTGTACAGGTGTTCATCAAGGTGTGACTATTTGGCAACAATTGACAGGTAATGCCGGTGATGCACAAATCAAAATTAACGAAAATCGTCCTTACGGACTGACTATTAACATGGGTGGCGACGACGTGACTGTCACTTCCATTGTATTTAAAAGAGGGGAATAAACCTTTTCAAAAAAGATTAAATACCGGTTGTCTTTTTTTGGCAACCGGTATTTTTTATACTTTCGACGCTCCATCATAACAATATCCACAATGGAAGAACCGGTAATTGTTCAAAAACACTCATTCAAAATGTTCATGGATCCTGGCACCTATTTATGGTGTGCCTGCGGACGTAGTAAAAATCAGCCGTTTTGTGACAAATCCCATATTGGAACTTCCTTCCGTCCTGTAAAAGTAGTCTTCAAGGAGCGGACTTTTGTTAAATGGTGTATGTGCAGGCATAGTAAAGAGGGCCCTTTTTGTGACAATACCCATCGCGAACTTTAGCTAATTTCATGCTGCATGCTATTTTTATTTAAAATTTTTCTTTCTCTTTCCGATTTTTGGAAACAACATAAAAACTTTATAGGTAGTGTGTTGTAAATATTTTTTGTAAAATTATTTATTTTGAGAGGCAGTTCCCAATTTGAGATGTAAATAATTATTTTACAGATAATTCTAATAATGGAAATTTTTTTATACTTTTAATGTAAAGAAATGCCAATTTATCTAAAGATAGTTTATGAGTACCTTAAAGATTTTTGTTGTCGAAGACGATAAGGTTTATGGAGAAGTGCTCAAGCATCACTTATCGTTAAATCCGTCCAATGAAGTCATTTTATTCAGGACAGGAAAAGAATGTCTTGAAAATTTACACAAAAAACCCGATGTCATTTCTTTAGATTATATGCTTCCTGATACCTCAGGAGAACAATGCCTGAAAAAGATAAAGGCTGAATACCCTGATCTACCGGTGATTATTGTTTCCGGTCAGGAAGATGTGAGAACTGCTATTAACCTTTTAAGGTTGGGGGTCTATGATTATCTCGTCAAGGATGAAGATACCAAAGATCGTCTTTGGAATGAGGTTAATAAAATTAGGGATCGAAAGAGCTTGAATAACGAATTGGATGAATTAAAGCAGGAAGTAGCAAAGAAATATGCTTTCCGAAGTGTTATCAAAGGCAGCAGTCCGGCAATTAAAGAAGTCTTTGATTTGATGGAACGTGCTTTGAAATCCAACATAACGGTTTCTATTTCAGGTGAAACAGGTACGGGTAAAGAGCTGGTTGCTAAAGCAATTCATTATAATTCTTCCCGTTCCAAGAAGCCCTTTATTGCCATTAATGTCTCTGCAATCCCCGATACTTTAATAGAAAGTGAGTTATTTGGATATGAGAAAGGAGCTTTTACCGGAGCCGATACCCGCAAAATCGGAAAATTTGAGCAGGCTTCAGGCGGAACATTGTTTTTGGATGAAATTGCCGATATGGACATGAATATGCAGGCCAAATTGTTGCGTGTACTTCAGGAAAAAGAAATCAGTCGGTTGGGCGGAAATAAAGAAATTCCGGTGGATACCAGGCTTATTGTAGCTACTAACAAAGATCTCAGCCAGGAAGTTCATAAAGGAAATTTCAGACAAGACCTTTATTACCGTTTGCTTGGGTTGCCCATCAATTTACCTCCTTTGAGAAATCGGGGAAATGATATTCTGATTCTTGCTTCTTATTTTGCCTCCGAGTTTGCTGCTGAAAATGGGATGGAACAGAAGAAATTTACACCGGAAGCCCAGGAAAAACTCATGAAATATGCCTACCCGGGTAATGTTCGTGAACTGCGTTCTGTTGTTGAACTGGCAGTGGTGATGTCGGACCAGAACCAAATCGATTCAGAGCATATCAAGTTCAACTCAACACACATGGTTACTGATTTTTTGGGTCAGGAAAATACATTGGCCGAATTTAACCGGAAAATCATCTTCTATTACCTTGATAAATATGATGGCAACGTGGTGGAAGCTGCCAAAAAACTCGGTGTAGGAAAATCAACAATCTACAGGATGCTTAAAAGTGAAAAGTATTCCTGATTTCATCCTTAGTAAAATTCCTTAAAAATATTGTTTAAAGACTCATATCTGAGGTTCTTTTTAAGCCATTGTTTGTAACGCTATTTAGAAAGTTGTAAAAGATATAACGTCTAAATTTTTTGTAATTTTGTGGCCTAATTTGAAATTATTCTAAATAGCGAATTATGAGTGACAAGAAGAAGGAAAATAAAGCTTTGGAAGAAGTCACTTCAGGTGAATATAAATATGGTTTTGTAACAAATTTGGATGCCGATCAAGCGCCGAAAGGACTTTCGGAAGATATCATCCGGTTTATTTCCAAAAAGAAAAATGAGCCCGACTGGCTTTTGGAATTTCGTTTAAAAGCTTACAGACACTGGCTCACAATGGAAGAACCAAACTGGGCGCTGTTGCATCACGAACCAATTAATTATCAGGATATTATATATTATTCAGCTCCCAAAAAGAAAAAGGAACTGAAAAGCCTGGATGAAGTGGATCCTGAACTTTTGGAAACATTTGAGAAGCTGGGTATTTCGCTGGAAGAACAAAAACATCTGGCGGGAGTGGCTGTGGATGCTGTGATCGACAGTGTTTCTGTGAAAACAACGTTTCAGGATACCCTGAAAAAACATGATATCATTTTCTGCTCGTTCAGTGAAGCTGTACAAAATCACCCTGACCTGGTGAAAAAATATCTTGGGTCGGTGGTTCCATATACAGATAATTACTTTGCCGCTTTGAATTCAGCAGTCTTCAGTGACGGTTCATTTTGTTATATCCCGAAAGGGGTTCGTTGTCCCATTGAACTTTCTACTTACTTCAGGATCAATGCGGCCAACACAGGACAATTTGAGAGAACACTGCTCATTGCCGATGACGAAAGTTATGTTAGTTACCTGGAAGGATGTACGGCTCCTATGCGTGATGAAAATCAGCTGCATGCGGCTATCGTTGAACTGATTGCCCACGATAATGCTGAAATTAAATATTCTACGGTCCAGAACTGGTACCCGGGAGATAAAAATGGTAAAGGCGGCGTTTACAATTTCGTTACCAAACGGGGGCTTTGTAAAGGTCATCATTCCAAGATTAGTTGGACCCAGGTTGAAACCGGTTCGGCCATTACGTGGAAATACCCCAGTTGTATTCTAAGAGGTGATTATTCAACAGGTGAATTTTATTCCGTTGCTGTAACCAATAATTTCCAACAGGCGGATACGGGAACGAAGATGACGCATATCGGTAAAAACACAACCAGCACCATTATTTCCAAAGGAATTTCTGCCGGCAGCAGCAACAACAGTTACCGTGGATTAGTCAGGGTGGCAAAAAGAGCCAGTAATGCCCGGAATTTTTCGCAGTGCGATTCTTTATTGCTGGGCGATAAATGCGGAGCACATACATTTCCATATATTAAAACGGGAAATCCATCAGCCATCGTGGAACACGAAGCAACGACTTCCAAGATTTCCGATGATCAGCTGTTTTACTGCCAGCAACGCGGCATTGACATGGAAAAAGCCATTGGATTGATTGTGAATGGTTATGCCAAACAGGTGTTGAATAAGTTGCCAATGGAGTTTGCGGTTGAAGCGCAGAAACTTTTGGCTATTACTTTGGAAAATAGCGTTGGGTAGAGGTAAATGACGAATGAAATCAAAATAAGAAACAGTTCTTTGTCAAATTATTACATTGTTTAAACCCAATGAAAAAGAAAATTGCTTGCAGAATGATTAATTGATTATTAGGCAAGTACCCAAATCCCCTCCTGGGAGGGGCGGAGGGGTGGGTTTTCGAAAGGTTGAATGATGAATGGAAGATCGAAGACCTAAGTTTGAAGAAATTGAATTATAGATTAGATTTTAATAGAACAAGATAACATGTTGTTAAATATTAAAGATTTACATGTAGCCATTAATGGTAAGGAAATTATCAAAGGGTTGAACCTGAGTATCAACAAAGGCGAGATACATGCCATTATGGGACCTAATGGAACCGGGAAAAGTACATTGGCAGCTGCCATCACCGGAAGGGAAGGTTATGAAATTACCCAGGGAGACATCCTTTACAACGGTCAGTCTATTCTGGATTGGTCACCTGACCAAAGGGCCAATGAAGGTGTTTTCCTGAGCTTTCAATATCCTATTGAAATTCCGGGCGTGAGCATGACCAATTTTATGAGGACGGCCATGAATGCCAAGAGAGAATACCTGGAATTACCTCCCATGTCAGCCGGCGATTTTCTCAAGAAAATGGAAGAAAAAAAGAAACTGGTGGATATCAATGCTAAGCTGGCCAGCCGTTCGGTTAACGAAGGCTTTTCCGGTGGTGAAAAAAAGAAAAATGAAATCTTCCAGATGGCTATGCTGGAACCTCAGTTGGCTATTCTCGATGAGACAGATTCCGGATTGGATATTGATGCTTTGAAAGTGGTTGCCGATGGTGTGAATCAATTGAAATCCAATGAAAACGGATTTCTGGTGATTACGCACTATCAGAGACTTCTGGATTATATCATTCCTGATTTTGTACACGTGATGTACGAAGGACGTATTGTAAAATCAGGCGGAAAAGGACTGGCACTGGAACTGGAAGAAAAAGGCTATGAATGGCTTAAAGAACCTTATGCAGGATAATGCCAGGAGGAGTTAATTATGGATAACACAAAAAAAACATATTACCCTTTGGAGAACATTCTGATTCAACACTTCGCAGAACATGCGGAGGAGTGGGAGCAGCATGATTCGCCGGAGGTTACATCGCAAAGAAAGGGAGCCATCGACTATTTTAAAAAGCAAGGCTTCCCCAATTTGAAAATGGAAAAATGGCGGGGCACGGATTTAGAAGCTGTTTACCAGGAAGA
>CAZGZO010000179.1:0-5974 GCA_964529695.1 uncultured Lentimicrobiaceae bacterium | reverse complement strand
CTATCCATGCAGAACCTTCGGTTGAAAACAAAAAATCCTGTGGGTCAGCAGCGAAGTGGCTGTAATCGGTGATAGCAGCCGGAATTTTGAAAGCCAGATAAAAAGCGATGACGAAATTGACAGCCAACTCAGATATTGAAGCCGGTTTCCCGATAAAGATTTTCTTTTCCGTCGGCTTTAAAAGCCCTTCATTCTCCTTTCTTTTGAGTTCCAGGTAAAGCAAATAAGCCCCTGCCAGGAAAGCCAGCGCCACAAAAAATCCATAACTCATAATAGGGAGATTCAGATGCGTTCCAAAAATTGCATTGATTAAGTCGCTAAGCTTCGGGTACATGCTTTATAATTTGGTTTAAATCTTGAAACATAAAGTGCAAATTTACATTTATTCCATGATTCTTATGAGCTCATCAGCACAAGTATTTCTTATATTTTCTTAATCGGATTACTACTAACTAATGCCCTCTTTTTGATTATTTTTGCATTGAATCAAATCAGAATCGCATGAACACTCCTTTGGCAGAACAATTAAGACCCAGAAATCTGGATGAATATATCGGACAGGAAAAGCTGGTAGGCAAAGGTGGTATTTTGCGTCAGGCGATTGATTCCGGGAAAATTCCTTCCATGATTCTCTGGGGACCTCCAGGCGTGGGAAAAACCACACTTGCCAACATTATTGCAAACCAGCTAAGCCTCTCATTTTACACTTTAAGTGCTGTAAATGCAGGTGTTAAGGATGTCCGAAAAGTCATTGATGCGGCGTCTGCTTTCCAGGGAAATGTGATTTTATTTATTGATGAGATTCACCGTTTCAGTAAATCGCAGCAAGATTCATTGTTACATGCTGTGGAAACCGGAATTCTTACCCTGATTGGTGCCACAACCGAAAATCCATCTTTCGAAGTGATTTCTCCCCTACTCTCAAGATGTCAGGTTTACATCTTAAACTCACTGGACAAAGGACATCTTAAAACCCTGATTCAAAGAGGAACAGAAAGACTCTCAGAAGAATACAATATTAAAATTGAAATTAAAGAAGATGAAGCGTTGATGCGGATTTCAGGCGGGGATGCCCGAAAACTGTACAACGCGTTGGAACTGTTTGTGCAACAGCAAAAAGATAAATCCGGAACTCTGGTAATTGACAATGAAAGTATCAGTAAATCCATCCAGGAAAACCTGTTGGTTTACGACAAACAGGGTGAGATGCATTACGATATCATTTCGGCTTTTATAAAATCCATGCGCGGCAGTGACCCTAATGCTGCTGTTTATTGGCTGGCACGGATGGTAGATGCAGGTGAAGATCCTAAATTCATTGCCCGTCGTATGCTGATTCTGGCTGCTGAGGATATTGGAAATGCTAATCCTAATGCGTTGTTGCTGGCCAATAATTGTTTCGATGCCGTCAACAAAATCGGCTGGCCAGAAAGCCGTATAATCCTATCACAAACAGCCATTTACCTAGCATCATCACCTAAAAGTAATGCTTCCTACATGGCCATTGATGATGCGCTGGCTCTTGTGAGAAAAACAGGCGATCTACCAGTACCTTTACATCTGCGGAATGCACCTACAAAATTGATGAAGGAGATTGGATACGGGAAAAATTACGGTTATGCACACAGTTATGAAGGCAATTTTGTGGATCAGGAATTTCTGCCGGATGCCGTAAAAGGCACAATTCTATACAATCCAGGAAAAAATCCACGGGAAGAAGATATCAGAAAACGTCTGAAAGCACTATGGCAGAAAAGGTATCGTTATTGATGAGAAACTTTGGGGGCACCATTTTCTTTGTAAGCCACAATTTTATAATTCTTTACAATAGGAACAATTTTGCTTTTATTGAAATTAAAAGTCAGGTTTAACAACTCATCATCTACCAAATTCCTAAGACGGTTTCTATGGGAAGACCTATCGATATAAGTTAACACATCCGATTTAGCCATATTCCATTGATCGATTGCCATATTTACCGAATCGCTATCGGTAGTGAACTGGAATTTATTCATCAACATTTCCGAAAGCGCACCAGCGAACAAAGAATCTTCCATGTTCACCATATTTTTCCATCCGGCACAAAAGATGATAACATTTTTATCGCTTTTGTGAATCCAATCAGCCACAGCATCCAGGTTCAGGAACGAACCAATGATTACTTCAGAAGCTCCGGCCGCTTTTTTAATGGCCTTGGTACCGTTTGTAGTCGAATAAACGATTTCCTTTCCTATATAAATTGGATTAAAAAAAGAAGTAGCCGAGTTATCCAAATCAGCAAAACGGACTTTTTTACCTCCCCTTTCAGCCGCTACAATGTATCCCAGTCGTTTGAAGAACCGGGCGAATCGGATACGCTTAACAGGGATAATGGCTTTTACGCCATAATCCAGTGCTGCACAAATAGATGTAGTTGCACGAAAGACATCAACCACAACCACAACATAGGGCTTTTCTATAGTAAAATTGCTAAAAAGGCCGGGTGCCAGGACAACTTCAATGGTCTTTTCTTTTTCCATGACCAAAATTTCTGGTTACATTTTGAAAAATGGCGGAGGAGTAACAACTGCCCTGGCCAGTTTTTTTCTAACTTTTATAAAGATTTCAGAGCCTGCTTTCCAATATGGTTTATCAAGATACGCCAAACCGATACCTTCTTTTGTGAGCGGAGAACTTGTCCCGGAGGTAACTTGTCCAATCACATTACCCTCAGAATCTGCAATTTCATAACCATGTCTGGGAATTGCTCTTTCTGCCATTACAAATCCTTTTAAACGACGAGGAACGCCATTCTTTTTTTGTTCTTCGAATAACGCACGATCGATAAAATTATTTCCATCGGTAAATTTAGTAATCCATCCCAGACCGGCAGCTATCGGAGAAGTTGTGTCATCAATATCATTTCCGTAAAGGCAGAATCCAGCTTCAAGTCTCAAGGTATCGCGCGCACCTAATCCGATGGGTTTAATACCAAAATCTTTTCCTGCATCCAGCACTTCAGCATAAATCTTTTCAGCAAATTCATTGGGCATATAAACTTCGCATCCACCTGAACCTGTATAACCTGTAGTGGAGAAAATAACATCCGGAACACCAGCAAACTCAATTACTTTAAAAGAGTAGTATTCCATGTCCTTTACAGGTTCAGAAGTTAATTTCTGCATTGCTTCCAAAGCAAGTGGGCCCTGAATAGCTAACTGAGAAATTCCGTCCGATGCATTGGTAAGCTTTACGTTTCCATCATTTTGCGAAACGACATGATTCCAGTCTTTTTCAATATTAGCAGCGTTTACAACTAATAAATATTTCTCTTCGCCAAATCTGTAAACCAGTAAATCATCAACTATCCCGCCGTTTCCGTTTGGAAAGCAACTATACTGGACTTTTCCATCAAAAAGTGCAGCAACGTCATTAGTTGTAATTTTTTGTACCAGGTCAAAAGCACCGGGGCCTTCCACCCAAAACTCACCCATATGGGAAACGTCAAAAACGCCGAGTTTGTGTCTAACAGTCTCATGTTCAACTGCAATTCCTTCAAATTGTACAGGCATATCAAAGCCTGCAAACTCTACCATCTTCCCACCCATCTGGCGGTGCATTTCATTCAAAGCTGTTTTTTTCATTCTTTATTGTCCTTAAAAAGCGTACAAAAATAAGGATTCCTTTCGAGCTTTAAAATAGAGTTGGTAATTTATAAGAATGCAAATAGAGGATCTTGGTTTAACATTCTTTATTACTGATTTTCAGCCACAAACAAAATGACAAAAAATATTACAGCATCGATTTGTTCAAAATATGATGCCCTATAGAGCAATGAAGGCACTGTTGTTTGTCGCAATAATTTGTTTTCAACTCGATGAGCGCCTGAGAATGAAGAGCACTTGTTGCTTTTACACCCAAAGCATAAAAATGTCTTGTAATCGTGTTATTTTCTACAGCAATTTGTTCAAGCCATTGAACTGCTTTTTCCTCGATACCTGAATCATTTTTAAAACGCCCGTAAACGAAAGCATAGGGAATGATCGTATTAATAAGAATCAAGTGAATAAATGAAAGCCCCATCTTTCTGGTTTTATGATGATTGGATTTCCCAAAACGATAATGATTTTGCCAGTAGACTGATGGCTCGCATTGCAATAATTCAATGGCTCTTTTTAAGGTTCTGGCCGTTAATATTTTATCTATCAAACCTGAAGAATGAAAAATCAGGCTGGCAAACTGGGCCATTCGCAATGTCGGAAAATTGGAGGGCCGCATTCTCATAAATTTCCATACAAAAGGCTTCATAGGAGTCAAGTCATACTTTGAAGCCAGAAAATTGTATTCACTGTAAAGTTGATTGGCGTAATCTTCTTTAAGATACCCTTTTAACAAACCTGCTTGTCCGAAAAGCAATGCCTCCAGTTGAATTAAACTCTGTTTGTGTTTAAATAGAGTCGAGAGCGGTAATGAAACTGCCAATTGCTCAAAAGATTCAGTATTAGCTTTTAAACCAAAACTTTTCATCAAGCTCCTGTAAAATACTTCCCGGAAATCGCCGTTAGCTTCTTCCAGCCTAGCCTGAATGATTTCCGCTTTGTGCTCCAGCCGCTCTACAGCCAACCGATCCAGAATATTTAGCATAAAAAAATTTCCCACATTGGAAATATCTGAACCGCAAGGAATCCAATTTTCAGAGAGTAAAAATCCCTGGTATTTTTCATATAAATGTTCATTAAATTTTCCTTTTAGTTCCAAACATGCCACAGGTTCACCGTTCGCACGGAATATGGTTTTATCATTTTCGTAAACTGCATGAAGGATGATGCTGTTGTAACTTTCATCATCCTGATGGCCATGTCTGAACCAATCGCTGCTTTTCTGGTGAATTTCCACATTTCCTGCCCATAAAGTATCACCTATTTTTATCCTGCAGTTAAAAAAGTCAGGGCCACTGTCCTCATTTCGAGCGCCTGGTTTTTCAATCCTTAAAGGGGCTCCTTCAGTTGTAACCATGTCTTTACCGGCAAGGTAATATAACCACAAATAATAAAGAAATTCTTCTGTCATGGGATGTTGGTTTTCAAGTTTAAAGCGCTAAGTTATCAATTTCTCAGCAACTTGTAATTACTGTTTAAATCAAAAAAATATCTTGCTAATACGGTCAAAAAATGTTAACTTTGTACCGCTGAATATTGGATAACCATGGCAAATGAACAACTATTAGTTTCCGGAATTGAATTTAAAGTCAGGAAATTAATTGAAGAAAAACAGTTGCTTCAGGAAGAAAATAGGAAGCTGAGAGAAAGGCTGAAGTTGCTGCAGGGAAACCTGGAAAAACTTCAGGCTGAGTTAGATATAAAAAATAATGATTTTTTAAAACTATCGCTGGCAAAAGCTTTGGAAAGTAGATTTGGTGTTGAGAAAGGGATCGAGATAATTGACCAAATGATTGAAGAAGTAGACCGGAGCATTGATGTAATTAGTGAATAAATTATAATTTGCAGAAAGATTCATTAAATATTAAAGTGACCATCGCAGGAAGACCTTACAAAATGAGTGTGACAGCTGAACAAGAAGAAGTTGCTAGAAAAGCAGCCCAGCTAATCAATGAAACAATAAAGGACTTTGCACACTCATTTGAATATAAGGATCAGCAAGATTTGCTGGCCATGGTGGCACTACAAAATGCTGTAGGGAAAATTGAATTAGAGAAGGAAAAAAACTTCAGAGACAAAGAGTTAGAAAAGAAATTGAAGGAAATAGATGAAGTATTGAGTGCTCAATTATCTTCAGAGTAATACGTTCTTTTACATAGATATACCCGCATAATCTCACGTTTGTAAACTCAACACTACAAGCTTTGGGGTTTAGCTCAGATGATTCTAGGACAGGCCTGTTTACCTTCTTGGGATTTGCCATTTGGCAGACGCTGGAAGTCCGAAAATCAAGGCGGCCCTATTCATGTCTATCCGGAGTTTACTTTAACTCCACG
>CAZGZO010000178.1:0-5986 GCA_964529695.1 uncultured Lentimicrobiaceae bacterium | reverse complement strand
GAAGGCATACGGCCCAGCAAGGCAGAAACTTCGGAACCGGCCTGGGTAAAGCGGAAAATATTGTCAATAAAAAACAGAATATCGCGGCCTCCGGTTTTTTCATCTCCTTCACGGAAATATTCGGCTAGTGTCAAACCGGAAAGTGCAACACGGGCACGGGCTCCGGGAGGTTCGTTCATCTGTCCGAACACCAAAGTAGCCTGTGATTTGGCTAATTCCTCGCGATCAACCTTGGAAAGGTCCCAACCGCCTTCTTCCATATTTTTTTCAAACTCTTTTCCGTAGCGGATAACTCCTGATTCAATCATCTCGCGAAGCAGGTCATTTCCTTCACGTGTACGTTCGCCAACACCACCGAATACAGACATTCCTGAATAAGCTTTGGCAATGTTGTTAATCAACTCCATGATAATCACCGTCTTTCCTACTCCGGCGCCTCCAAACAATCCAACCTTACCTCCTTTAGAATAAGGTTCGATGAGGTCGATAACCTTAATTCCTGTGTAAAGTATTTCTGATTTGGTGGTCAGATTTTCATAAATGGGAGGATCCCGGTGAATGGGAAAGCTGTTTCCCGTATCAACAGTTCCCAGACCGTCAATGGCATCACCAATCACGTTAAATAACCGGCCTTTGATTTCTTCGCCCACAGGCATACTAATAGGTTTTCCGGTGGAAGTCACTTTCATGCCTCTTCTTAAACCGTCGGTTGAGTCCATCGCTATGGTACGAACCATATTTTCGCCAACAGATTGTTGGGCTTCCAGAACTAATTTTTCTCCATTGTCACGATCAACAACAAGGGCATCGTAAATCTTTGGGAGTTGTTTTTCATCATCGAAAACGACATCAATAACGGGGCCGATAATTTGTGCGATACGGCCTACATTTGTTTTGCTCATAAGTAATTGCCACTTTACGGGTTTAAAGTGCGGCAAATATAAGAATTAAATATTTATACAAGTTTTTGATAGAATATTTTTCTAAGGTGAAATTAGACCTAAATCCCTCGTTCAAAGGTCATAGATAGAAAATCAAAAACTGTTATTTAGAAGCTTTCCGCTGAAATAAAATCCACCAAAATACACCAACAGTAATTGCAGAATCGGAAATGTTAAAAATAGGGCGGAAAAAAACCAATCTTCCATCGGGTCCGAATAAAAAATTTGGTATCCACGATGGGGCTGCCTGGCGACTTACATCTATGATTGGGAAATAAAGCATGTCAACAACCTTGCCATGCAGGAAAGATGCATAGCCATGTCCCGGAGCTACGAGATGAGCTACTGAATAAAAATTACTGGAAGTAAAAATCAATCCATAAAAAGCGCTGTCGATGATATTTCCTACTGCTCCGGCAAAAATCAATGAAACACAGATAATTAAGCCGGGCTTTCTTTTGTTCTTTATGCTATGAACCAAGAAAATAGCGAGTGCAATGGCGGCCAGAATTCTGAAAATACTCAGAAATAGTTTTCCCCATTCTCCGGCAAATTGCATGCCGTAAGCCATTCCGTTGTTTTCGATGAAATAGAGGTAGAAAAAGTGAGGAATCACCTGGATTTTCCCGCCTACTGTCATAGTAAGCTTGATGTAGAATTTCAGGGCTTGGTCAGCAAGCAATACCGAGAAAATTATCCACAGGGATCTCTTCAAACCGAAAATAATTAGGAGTGGTTAATTAGGTTAATGGCTTAGATTCGCTTGTTTTTAGCTTCTATGCTCAAAGTAGCATGAGGCACGGCGCGCAGTCTGTCTTTGGAAATCAGTTTCCCAGTCTCACGGCAGATGCCGTAGGTTCCGTTTTCAATTCGCATCAGTGCTGCTTCCAGATTATTAATAAATCTGCGTTGACGATCGGCGAGGCGACTATTCTCTTCTTTCGATAGAACCTGCTGTCCCTCTTCCAGTACTTTAAAAGTTGGCGAAGTGTCGTTTGTATCCGAATCACTGTGATTTGTATATGCTTCAACAAGTAAAGCAAGGTCATCTTTCGCCTTTTCCAGTTTTTGGAGGATAATCTGACGAAATTCTTCCAGCTCTTCTGCAGAATATCTTGTCTTCTCTTCAGTTGAATGTTCTTCCATAGCCTCTATTTTTAAAATGTTTTGATTTCTTTAGTTATCCCAACGTAAGATACGAAATAATCGTATTGGGATAGCTTCTTTTAGTCTTTTATTTCGTTTTTATAAGTTCAACTTTAGCTTCAATTCCATCAATAATCTCAACAGTCTCAAATCCATTCTCTTCACGGGATTCTACCATTTCTATGTCAGCTAAAGTTTCGGCGCAAATATAATCTTTATATCCAATAAATGCATCATTTGTCTGTTCATTTTTCGCGATTCTAAGATGTATCCTGTCAGTGACTTCCAGTCCTTTATCTTTTCTTAGATTCTGAATACGGTTGACCAGTTCACGGGCAATTCCTTCCTGTTGCAAATCTTCGGTAATGGTAATATCAAGCGCAACAGTAAGATTGTCAACGGTAGCAACACTCCATCCCGGAATGTCGCTGGTGCTGATTTCTACATCTTCCAATGTTATTTCAACGGATTCATCGCCAATTTCAAGAACAGCTTTCCCTTCCGTTTCAAGCCTTTTAATGTCTTCTTGTCCCCAGCTGTTAATGGTTCCTGCAATAGCTTTCATCAGCTTGCCGTACTTGGGCCCCAACGTTTTAAAATTGGGTTTAATTTGTTTTACGAGTAAACTGGTGTCTTCTGTCAGGTATTCAATTTCTTTGATATTGGTTTCCGAACGAATCAATTCGCTCATGGCTTCTACCTGGGTTTTGAAATGTTCGTCCAAAACCGGAATCATCACTTTCTGAAGTGGTTGACGTACACGGATGTTAGATTTCTTCCTCAATGAAAGAATCATAGATGAGATTTTCTGAGCCAGCTGCATCTTTTCTTCCAAATCTTTATCGATCTGTTTTTCATCAGCTTGCGGGAACAGAAGCATGTGTACTGAAGGTTCATCATATCTTCCGCTTACAGCATTCAAATCCAGGAATAATTTCTCGGCAAAGAAAGGTGCTACAGGTGCGGAAAGCTGCGCAATGACTTCCAGACAGCGGTAAAGTGTCTGATAAGCCTCAATTTTATCTTCTGAATAAGAACCTTTCCAGAATCTTCTTCTCGATAAGCGGACATACCAGTTGCTGAGATGTTCATCCACAAAATTCTGGATGGCCCGGACGGCACGTGTTGGTTCGTAATCTCCATAAGCTTCATCAACTGTGAGGATGAGAGAATTCAGTTCGGATAAGATCCAACGGTCAAGTTCTGAACGCTGTTCCACCGGCACTTCAGCTTCGCTGTATGTAAACCCGTCGATATTGGCATACAAGGCGAAGAAAGCATACGTATTATAAAGTGTTCCAAAGAATTTTCTTCTTACCTCATCCACCCCGGCCAGGTCGAAACGCAGGTTGTCCCAAGGCTGTGAATTGGAAATCATGTACCAACGGGTTGCGTCGGGACCATATTTCTGAATGGTGCTAAACGGATCAACGGCATTCCCCAGCCGTTTTGACATTTTGTTTCCGTTTTTGTCCAGAACCAATCCGTTGGAAACTACATTTTTAAATGCGACAGAATCAAACAGCATGCTGGCGATAGCGTGCAATGTAAAGAACCAGCCACGGGTTTGATCAACACCTTCTGCGATGAAATCAGCCGGGAAATTCTTTTCAAAAAATTCTTTGTTTTCGAAAGGATAATGCAGCTGGGCGTAAGGCATGGAGCCTGAATCGAACCAAACGTCGATAAGCGAGGGTTCGCGGTACATTTTTTGTCCACTTTCAGAAACCAGTACAACGTCATCCACATAAGGCCTGTGGAAATCAAAAGTGCCGTAGTTTTCGTCACTCATGTCTGAAGGGTCGAAATCTTTCATCGTATCTTCCTTCATAACACCGGCTGCCACAGATTTTTCCACTTCAGCTTTTAGTTCAGCAGCAGAACCCAGGCATTTCATTTCACTCCGGTCCTCTGTAACCCAGATAGGTAAAGGAATGCCCCAGAAGCGGGAACGTGAAAGGTTCCAGTCCACCAGGTTTTCCAGCCAGTTTCCAAAACGGCCTTCACCAGTGGCTTTGGGTTTCCAGTTGATGGTTTTGTTCAGTTCAATCATCCGGTCTTTCATGGATGTGGTTTTAACGAACCACGAATCCAGCGGATAATACAATACCGGTTTATCTGTTCTCCAGCAATGCGGATAGCTGTGCGTATGTTTTTCTATTTTATAAGCTTTGTTGTCTTTTTTCAGAGAAACGGCCAGGTCGATATCCAGCGTTGCGTCACTATCTTTCAGACTTTCATCATAATCATTTTTCACGTAACGGCCGGCGAACTCAGAGTAAAGCTCAACGTTCACATTTTCTTTGACAAAATCTTCATCCAGTTCATCCAAATTGAAAAAACGACCTTTCAAATCGACCATGGGGCGTTTTTCACCGTTTTTATCAATGAAAATCACAGGAGCGATACCTGCAGCTTTACAAACCCGGTCGTCATCAGCACCAAAAGTAGGAGCCGTGTGGACGATACCCGTACCGTCTTCAGTAGTAACAAAATCGCCCGCGATTACTTCAAAAGCCTTGCCAAGCGGTTTCACCCAGGGGAACAATTGTTCGTAAGAAGTTCCCAACAGTTGTTCGCCTGTATATTCAGCCAAAACCTTGTAAGGAATGTGTTTGTCTCCCGGTTTATAATCTTCAAAAGCAAGTTCGCTGTCTTTGGCATTGAAATAGGCAGACAACCTTTCTTTGGCTAAAATTACAGTCTCTGGAATTCCGGTATAAGGATTGAAAGTTTTTACTTTAACATATTGAATGTTAGCGCCTACAGTAAGTGCTGTGTTGGAAGGCAACGTCCATGGTGTTGTGGTCCATGCCAGATAAAAAAGGTCGTTCTCAACCCCATCAAACAAAAATTCAGAAGCCTGATTGCGAACAACTTTAAACTGGGCAACAGCCGTGGTGTCGGTTTCATCGCGATAGCATCCCGGCTGGTTTAGTTCGTGGGTACTCAGTCCGGTTCCGGCAGCCGGTGAATAAGGCTGAATAGTATATCCTTTGTACAACAATCCTTTTTCAAAAAGCTTTTTCAGCAAATACCAAACAGACTCAATGTATTTGTTGTCGAAGGTAATGTAAGGATGATCCATATCAACCCAATAACCCATTTTACGGGTCAGGTCATCCCATTGGTCTTTATATTTGAGCACCTCGGTGCGGCAGGCTTTATTGTATTCTTCTACACTGATTTTCTTGCCAATATCTTCCTTGGTGATGCCCAATGTTTTTTCAACGCTGATTTCCACAGGCAACCCATGCGTATCCCAGCCTGCTTTGCGCTGAACGTATTTTCCTTTTTGTGTTTGGTAGCGACAGAATAAGTCTTTAATGGTCCGGGCCATCACATGATGAATTCCCGGCTGGCCATTCGCCGATGGTGGTCCTTCGTAAAAAACATAAGGTTCATGACCTTCGCGGACTTTCAGACTTTGTTCAAAAATGTTATTTTTCCCCCAAAGCTCCCTTACTTCGTCAGCGATTTGCGACAAATTCAACTGCTTGTATTCTTGATATTTCTTCCCCATCAGGCTTAAAAACTAAGATATTAACAAAAAAATTGAGTGCAAAATTAGAAAATTTCGATGCAATTCGTACATAAAATTTTGATATGCATAAAAATAGTAGTCACAAAACGGACATTTTACGCATACGCAAGATTTTGCTTCTCTTCACTGGCGCGCGTTTTTAAAACGCGTGCCAATCACCAAAATTAAATATAATGTCACGCATTCGGAAATGCGCGCCAGCGTTCCGGTTCCAATTTGCAATTGTGCTCCTATCTTAGAATTAACTGGCGAGCGTTTTCAATAACGCGTGCCATTCCCTTTTAATAAAACATAATTTCATGTCACGCATTCAGAAATGTGCGCCAGTGTTCCGGTAAAAATGCGTGCCAGTGAG
>CAZGZO010000177.1:0-6017 GCA_964529695.1 uncultured Lentimicrobiaceae bacterium | reverse complement strand
CCTGCCATTTTTGAAATAATCGTTTTGAATATCAATGAGAAGCAATCCTTTTTTCATAGCGACAAAATTTATTTGTAAAGACAAATTCAATTTTCGCAAAACTAAAGTATTTACAAGCTCCCCGGAATACCAACTTTTGGGTATAAAAAAAGCCTGTCCAAGTCAGGCTTAATTTTTTTGAAAACGAAATTAAAAACTTAAATCCGTTTTACTTTCACGGCATTTAAGCCTTTTTTGCCTTCAGCCAGATCAAACTCAACGGTGTCACCTTCTTGAATTTCATCTAACAAACCTGATACGTGTACAAAGTACTCTTTTTGTGATTCCTCTTCAATAATAAATCCAAATCCTTTTGAACTATTGAAGAATTTAACTGTTCCTTTTTTCATAATTAAAATAAAATATTAAACAAATGTAGTTATTTCTTGATTATTTGAGGGATATATTCACAAATAATCCTTTAAAATTGTTAAAGTTTCTTTTTTTTGACAAATTTCCCGTCTAATTAAATTTTTTCTTTCGGTAAGAACCTTTTTTGTTTCCTTTCCCTTTTTCCGGTTTCCGGGATGATTTTTTGCCCCTGTTTCTGGGGCTGAATTCTGGTTTCTCTTTGGATATCTCCACTTGGAGCCGATCCCCGTCAAATGTATTGCCATTCAATGCGTTGATAACTGCTTCCGCATGATTATTTTCTACTTCAACAAAAGAAAAATTGTTCAGGATTTCAATTTTTCCGATTTCAGCAGAGGAAGAGTCCAGCCCTTCGTTAATCATCCCGATAAGGCGACCTGGATTCATGCGGTTTTTAGAACCGACACTGATAAATAATCTTTCAAAAGAGACCTGTCTTCCACGCTCTCGATCTCTGCGTTTTTTGTTTTCATTCTTCCCGGATTTTTCTTTACCATTCTCCGGAACATTCAGATCACGGGCATTTTTATAGTAGGAGAGAAAGCGGTTAAATTCCGCAGAAACAAAGTGTTTGATAAGCTCTTCGCGGTCGAGCCAGGCCAGTTTTTCATATATTGAGGGCAGGAAAGGTCCGATTTGCTTTTCGTCAACCTCTACATTTTCCATCTTATCAATAAGTGCATACAATTGCTTTTGGCAGATTTCTTTTCCTCCGGGAACAGTTTCCTTGCGAAAAGTAATGCCCGATTTCTTGGCAATTTCTTTCAACCGTCCCGTTTCCCTTGTGTGAATAATGGCAATGGAAATACCGTTTTTACCCGCGCGTCCTGTTCTTCCGCTTCGATGCGTATAAGTTTCATTATCATCCGGAAGGTTGTAATTGATGATATGGGTAAGGTCGGTGACGTCCAGTCCGCGTGCGGCCACATCGGTGGCAACGAGCAATTGTAACTGACGCTGGCGGAATCTTCCCATTACCTCATCGCGCTGAGCTTGAGACATATCGCCATGCAGTGCATCGGCGTTGTAGCCGTCATTCATCAGCTTACCGGCCACTTCTGAAGTCTCGCGACGTGTGCGGCAAAAAACAATACCGTAAATGGACGGATTCATATCAGCAATACGTTTCAACACTTCATACCGGTCTCTGGAATGAACCATGTAGTATAAGTGTTCCACATTTTTGGCGCCAGTATTCTTAGCGGCCACGGAAAGCTCCACCGGATTATCCATGAATTTCTTTGTAATGGCAACCACTTCTTTTGACATGGTTGCTGAAAACAATGAAATCTGTTTGGTGTCAGGTGTTGAGGCCAGGATATCGTCAATATCTTCTTTGAAACCCATGGAAAGCATTTCATCGGCTTCATCCAGCACAACGCGTTCCACGTTTCCTAACAATAATTTCTTTCTGGAAATCAGGTCTTTGGCACGTCCCGGTGTGGCAACTACAATTTGGGCGCCTTTTTTCAGCGCTCTGATTTGTGTTTCAATATTGGCACCGCCATAAACGGCCACCACGTTTAAATCTTTCAGATATTTTGAAAAATCGGTGAGGTCACTGGTGATTTGCATGCAAAGTTCACGAGTGGGGCATAACACCAGTGTTTGTGTGCTTTTATCTTCAATCTCTGTCAATTGAATGGCCGGAAGCCCAAATGCGGCTGTTTTTCCGGTGCCCGTCTGGGCAAATGCCATCAGATCCTGGTCAGTAGATAATAAATGGGGAATGGTTTTAGCCTGAATGGGAGTCGGAGTTTCGAAACCAAGTTCATGAACGGCGTCCAGGATTTCTTGTCGCAATCCTGTCTCTGTTAATGAGGTCATAGAGTATTTTTAAAATTGGGCGCAAAGGTCGGTATTTAAATCATGGCAATTACATTTTGTTGTAATTAATTGTGATTTAGGGATAAAATAGTTGTCAGACAGTTGTCAAACAATAGTCTGACTATGGTTTGGCGTTTGCTTTACAATCGTTTAAAAAGGCTGTCTCCGCAAAAGAGACAGCCATGAAATAAAGATTTAAAAAAGTAATAAGAAAAAAGAGATTATTTTTAATTGGTCATTTTCACTTTTGTGGTTGCATATGGTAATCTATATATCCTTTTTCACCACCTATATAGAATGTGTTGCTGTCCCATTCATTTAGAGGCTTATCGTATTGAAATCTGTAAACCAAATCAGGATTGGAGATAAACGGCTTACCAAATGCCACCAGGTCTCCTTTATTTTCCTGAAGTGCAGATTCCGCTTTTTCTTTGTTAAAACCGCCGCTTAAAATGACTGCGCCATAGAAAGCTTTCCGGATTTTCGATTTCATGGAATCCGGAACTTCAGGTGCGCCCATGGAAGAATGATCCACCACATGCACATAAACCAGATTCAATTGGTCTAAATCTGTAACAAGTTGTTCATATTGATCTTCGATGCCGTCGAAAATGGACATTTCGTTGGAAACTCCATAAGGAGAAATACGGATGGCAGTCCTTTCCGGACTAATTGCAGCTGCAACTTTCTCTGCAACTTCCAATGCAAAACGGTTACGGTTCTTAGCAGAACCACCATATTCATCTGTCCTCTGGTTGGAGCCAGCATCTAAGAACTGGCTAATCAGATAACCATTGGCGCCGTGAAGTTCTACGCCGTCAAAACCAGCTTCAATAGCATTTATGGAAGCCTGAACATATTCATTTTGAGCTGATTCAATATCTTCAAGCGTCATCTCCTTTGGAACGGGAAAAGATTGCAATCCTTTTGTATCCGTGAACATTTTTCCGGTCAGACCGATGGCTGAAGGAGCTAAAATTTCTGAGCCTTCCGGCATGTTGTCGGGATGTCCGACCCGGCCTGTGTGCATGAGCTGGGCGAAAATTTTACCACCCTTTCTGTGTACAGAATCTGTAACTTTGTGCCAGCCAATCACCTGTTTCTGATTAAAGATACCCGGAATTCGTGGATAACCCAGCCCGTTGGGCGATGGTGCAATGCCTTCCGTAATTAGTAACCCGGCCGTTGCCCGCTGTTCATAGTATTTTGCCATGAGGTCGTTGGGAATATTTCCCACGGCTCTTGACCGCGTCATGGGAGCCATAACAATCCTGTTATTCAACTCAATATTCCCCAAATTATATTTTGTGAAAAGTTTCATCTGTTTAATTTTTTATTTTACTGAAAATGAAGAAAATAAAAAATCTTCACATTCAGGAATTCACATAAAAAATTTAATCATTGCTGGTCCTATGTAATGATTAAATTTATTTATGCTCATTTCATTATTGATTAAAAAATTTGTGTTTGTTTATAATTCGAATTAAGTCTTTAATGAAGAATTCAAAAAATGATTAGATATTTATATTGAACCCACCCCTTCACCCTCACGCCAGAGGCGGACAGGCTTCCAAAAGGGGATTAGAAGTATTTATTGACTGATTTTTAGATCTATGTGTCATTTATTTTTTCTTTCTATTTCCAGGTCACTATTTCTTTTAAAGCTCTTCTTGTCTTGGGTTTGGGTTCCTTCAAACGGTACCCGAAAGCCACCATATAAGAAAGACCATACAGTTCCAAATCGATACCGAAGTGTTTTTGCAAAATATCTTCGGTTGGCTTTAATTCAATTCCTTCTATCGGACAGCTATCAATATCTATCAGTGCGGCAGCTGTCATCATATTCCCTAACGCAATATAGCATTGCTTGGAAGCCCAGTCAAATAATTTCCTGTCATCCGTCAGATCATAATCTGATTTCTGAAAATTTTCAACCCGTGCTGTTTTTCCTTTAATCACTTCTTCCGGTAAATGCTGCACTTCTTTCATGAAGGTTTTTAAGTATTCGGAATCCCATTTCATGAATGGACTTTTCATGGTCAGTCCTAATACAAAATGACTGGCTGTATCAAGTTTTAAGGGGGCTCCCCAGGCGTGTTCTTTCAGCAGTTCCCGTAATTTTTTGTCTTGAACCACTACAAAATGCCAGGGTTCAAAACCATAAGAGCTGGGTGAAAGTCTTGCCGTTTCCAAAATAAATTCAAAATCTTCCTGCGTGATTATTTTTTTGGCATCAAATTCTTTACAGGCATGCCTGAATTGAAATGCTTTTAAAACTTCTTCTTTATTCATTATTACTTTTTGATTTATTTTTTATACCGTTGATTCCTGTTTTCTCAAATTAGAAAATTCATTTATAATTTTAAAAGTTTAAATGCATGTGTCCAGCTGTTGTCCTTGATTCCGGGAATACACCATAGAATACACAGCGGCTCGATAGCCCTTGCGGCTACTGCACTTCCCATGTCAAAGACGTCCCATCCAAAAAGCCCGATGATTTCACTCGCTTCTTTTTTGGCATTTTCGTCGTTTCCACAAATAAACATGGTAGGTTTGCTTTCAAAAGGCGGATCGACCATAAAAGCGGCCCCCACACTGTTATATGCTTTCACAAATTTCGCTTCGGGAAAAGCATTTTGCAATTGCTCCATCAACGAAGTATCCAAATCGGTGAAGAAATGCATGACGCCATTTTCCGGTGCTTTTTCTGCGATTGGGTTGGTGGCATCCATGATGGTTTTCCCAATAAGATTATCTCCTCCGGCGAGATCCAGCGCTTCTTTAGCAGCCGATCCTTTTACCGCCAGAACGAGGAGTTCACCAAAAGCTGCTGTTTCGCTGAAACCGGCAATTTCCACACCGGAAGCTTCTGTATTTTTAAATTCCTGAAGCTTTTCCGGGTGACGTGTTCCCATCGTCACATTATATCCGTTTTTCAGGAAACCTTTGGCTAACTCCTTAGCCACATTTCCTGAACCTATAATTCCAACTTTTTTCATAATACTATGATTTGGTTGTACATACAATTATTTAATGTTAAAATTTTTTATTCCACAAGGCTATCAATAGCCCGATTGATTTTTTCGGTCAACTCTTTTCCTTCTGTTTCACCTACCAGGCCACTGTATCTGTCGTGCAATGCTGTCCAGGCGCTTTTGATTTGTTCATTCAACTCCAGACTTTTCTGCGTCGGGAATATTTCTGTGCTCCTGCCGCAGTTTTTCCTTTCCAAATAGCCTTTGAATTCTAATTTATCAATCAATCGGGTTACTGTAGAAGGGGTTAATTGCAAATATTCACTCAATTCTTTAGGCTGAATGCCCGGAAATGAATTCGCCGCCATCAAAACGAACGCATAAGACGGTGCCAGTCCGGTTTTGGAAAATTCTTCTTCTGCCAACCGGCTCATCACCCGTGCCAGTGCATTGGCCGAGTAATAAAGACAACTGTTATATTTTAATTCGCATTTTTTCATAACGGTGACAAAAATAATAAATATTTGTATGTACAAACAAATAGTTGATAGAATTTTTTTATTTTGAATATTTATTACCGGATTAAACCTCACCCACGCTGATATATTTCCCCTGTTCGTATGTGTTTATCAGGATAGTATAAATTTTTTCAGCCACAACTTCCGGTTCCTGAACATTACCTTCTTCGTAAGCTTGTTTGAAATAACCGGCCATAGAAAATTCGTTGCTTGGTGTGGAACGGACGGTTTGTTGCATAGCCGTCTCCACCATGCCCGGACCAATGGAATTCACTTCGAATCCGTA
>CAZGZO010000176.1:0-6021 GCA_964529695.1 uncultured Lentimicrobiaceae bacterium | reverse complement strand
TTAATGATGATAGAAAATGTGGGAAACCTCGTCTGCCCTGCCCTCTTCGATTTGGGTGAAAACAAACGCGTGGTGATTATCAGCGTGACGGAAGGCGATGACAAACCCATCAAATATCCCGACATGTTTCTCAGTTCAGATGTCTGCATCATCAACAAAACAGATTTGCTTCCTTATGTTAATTTTGATGTTCAAAAAGCGAAAGATTACGCCCTTCGCGTGAATCATCATCTGGAATTCATTGAAGTTTCTGCTACCAAAGGCGATGGCATGGACCAATGGTACGATTGGTTGCGGAAAAACAGGAAACAGGGATAAAACTCCCTTACTTAACAGATACAAAAAATCCGTTCGTGTGAATCAAAAAATACTGTATAACAGGCTCAGGCTGATACTTGGCCTTGCCACATTATTTCGGCTCAGTAAGTGCGTGGGTGTGTCTATATTATTATCAAAATGCTGAAAATTATCACTAACACCGGCATTCAGATTTAAGCGAAGCTGCGGAGAAAAATAATAGTTTCCCGACAAATCCACAGAGGCGTTAAGCGACAATTGATTGCTTTTCAGATCAGGATTACCTTTCTGATCTGGCATATAATACAACCCTTCTATCATACAGTCAAGTGCTAGGTTGGTGCGGCTGTTCGGGTAGTACCCGTAGATCTTTTCGAACGAAAGATGCAGATTGGTATCGTAAACCTTAGGATATGTTAAATTGCTAGAGAATTGATTTTCCAGTTCATAGCCTAAACTCACCCTTGTGGAATGTTGCCAGGTTAAATTCACCGGCTTTTCCAGGTAGTAGTATGCGCCAAAATTAATGGAGCTTAATTGAGATTTTTCCGAATCAAACAAACGAGAGATACTTGGGCTCCCCGGACTTAAGATAGAATCATTCGTTGATTTAAAAAAATTATTGGAATACCCGGATGTCACTCCAAATGCAAAACGGTGTCCGGTCTGTCTGACCGGGCCATTGGCATAATTCCAGTCATCATTTAAAATCATAAAATAACTGGCTCCTGCGTGTTCGCGTATTCCCATAGACGTCAGTAAAGAGTCAATCGATGTGATGGTGGCAATGTTCCGTAAACGGCTGTCAAAAAACCGTTTGTTCCTCAATTTTGTTAAAAAATAAGCCAGTTGATCCACCTGTTTGTTGTTCAGGTTCTTTTTAATATCACCACTTCTTTGTAAGTCATTCAGAATATACAGCGCAAGCCGTGCATTTTCAACATTTTCAATACGGCCGGTACCCACCATGACCGATAGCCCTAAGGACACATTGTGGGATACTCCATGGTTTTTGCTATATAATGGATAAGTGATAGGGTTTTCACCATAGATGGTCCTGCTCATTCCGAGCTTAAACCCTATTTGGGGATCGATTTCCAGAAATTGTTTCCGGGAATTGTAGAAAAGATTGGTTGAAGAATAATTGAGTTGAGGATCAAAGTCTCTAAATTTGTAATTAGAAGTTTGGGTATTAGGATCAGTCTGTGTATTGTGGGAATAATAATGGGCTCTATTCCATCCGCCGTCAAGATGGAGGCTCATATTTTGCGTGCCCTGATATCGGGCCGTGTTTTTAATCTGAAAATAAGAGATACCGAAATCTCCGTTAAGGGATGAATTATTCGTCCTGGACAAAGTTGAATTTCCCGGTTCATTAAGCAAAAAACGTCCCTTGGCATTTAAGTTCGCCGTAAAATTCAGCGAATGGTAGAAATAATTGGGGTTTACATAGTCAGCCAGTTTGTAATTTTGCTGTGCATTCAGTTGGATTGCAAAAATGAAAAATAAAGTGGCAAAGGCACTACATTTCACACAAAAAGAACTTGTTTTCATAGTTTTTTGATTTTAATTGTTATTCAATCTTCATTAAATCCAGATTAATCTGAAAATTAATTTTTACAAAAATTGATCCAATAAAACCTTTTTCACATTGAAAATATAGACAAACATTGGGACTATTTGGCCATTTGCATTACTTTCGGTTCGTGTTGACTGACTTTTATCTTTAAATTCTATGCTTTATTTGCTTGAAACCCCAATAAACTTTTATTGTGAATTGGATGCAGGTAATGCTTTGTATCTAAATGAGCAGGTTTTTGTTACGGTACAAAGGAGCCGTAAAATATCCGTGAATTTTCTTAAATTGCAACCCTAAAACCACATCAATTGCTCACGATATATTCCATTTTAAGTCTTGTCTCACGTAAAACAAAACGTATAAATTTTTATCTCTGTGATACCTTTTTGGAAAATCAGAAGTTTTTTGGAGATCATTTTATCCCCTTAATTTATTACATTATTAAAATCTAAATAATAATAAGTAATTATGTATAAAATTTATTATCAGACATATATATATCGTATAACATAAACAAAATTGAAATATGAAAAAATTAGATACATTTAATAAAGTTGTTGTTCTCATGCTTGAGAACCGATCCTTTGATAACCTTTTGGGATATCTTTACCAAGATGGCGTTCCTGCTGGTAAAAAATTTGAAGGTTTACAGAATAAATCTATCAGCAACCCTGTTCCTAAACGAAGCAAAGATTATAAAGAAGGTAAAGTAATTAAAGTTGAAGAGGCAGATAGTTATCAGCAACCTTATCCAGATCCCGGAGAAGAATATCAACATGTAAACACGCAAGTATATAACTATATTGATCCTGAAAATATCGGAGTAGATCAACAGGACATGAAACCTCCCTACAATATTCCACAACCGCCTCCTACTCCCTCAATGAAAGGATTTGTTAATGATTACATAAATACACTACAAGCATTAAACGGCGAGCAACCATCAGAGGAGGTTTTTGGACAAATAATGCAATGCTTTACTCCAACAAAAACACCTGTACTTACAACGCTTGCTAAAGAGTTTGCCGTTTTTGATCATTGGTTTTGCGCTGTCCCAAGTCAAACATGGTGTAATCGTGCTTTTTGGCATGCTGCAACATCGGGAGGTGAAGTTATAAATGCATTGGGTGAAGGAGGATCAATTTTTGGGTCAATTGAGAATATGTGGAGATGGAAAAATAAAGTATGGTCTAAACCAACGCTTTTCGATCGTTTAAAAGAGAAAAATAAATCGTATACCATATATGCGGATATTTTTCCTCTTACCTGTATAGTGAATGGAATTAGTCATCTAATTAATACGAAGTTTAGGTTCCAGGATTTTCTCGATGATGCTAAAAATGGCGAATTACCAGATTATTCATTCATTGAGCCAAAGTTTTTTGGGCAACATAATGACCAACATCCTTCAGCAGAATATAAACCAACTCGAGACGGTACGGTACTGTTGGGGGAGAAATTAATTTGGGATGTATATAACGCTGTTAAAAACAGTCCGCAAAAAGACGAAATATTACTTATAATTACTCATGATGAACATGGTGGTTGTTTTGATCATGTTATTCCGCCTTCCACAGTTCCACCTACAAAAAATATGCAAGGTAATTTAGGATTTTCATTTGATCGTCTAGGTATAAGAGTTCCTATGGTGATGGTTTCTTCATTCATTGAAAAAAATACCATTGTAAATGATGTTCATGATCATACATCGTTTATTAAAACTATGGCGGAAAAGTGGAAGTTTGAAGGATTAACAGATAGAGATAAAAATGCAAATTCATTCGCTTCAGTTTTTTCTGACAAAAAGAGAGATAGCTTTCCGGAAATCCCGGAACCGATACTCCAAGATATTAAAGATGATGAATATAGAGACGATAAGCTAAATGGACTCCAAAAGTCGGTTTTATTCGCTGTTCATGTATTGGCTACTCAAGATTCTGATGAAAAGGGTTTAGACGAAGTTGATAAAATAGTAACAGTTGGAGACGCCACAAAACATATTGAGAAGATGAAGAAATCGATACAACGAAATGGATAACTCCAAAAGGAATTGTTTCACCTGTCTAAAGCTTACCAGTTGAAGTAGGGAGTATGTAATACAAGACACTCTAGCACGGGATGATAGAACTATTTGTCCATATTAAGAAGGAATATGCTACTATTTTTTCTAAGCATTATCTTTAATCATTAACAATGATAAGAAATTTGAATTTTGTTTATGAATAGGAATGTTGATCGATGGGGATTCAAAAGCGCATTTTTCCTACTTTTGCACCTCCAAAAAGTGCGAAATCATGATAGAATCCATTTTAGCAGAGAAGCTTAGTTTAGCAATAGAATCGCTTTATAATCAAAAACTTGAACCGGATAATTTTCTTTTGCAGAAAACCAGGCCTGAATTTGAAGGTGATGTGACGGTAGTTGTTTTTCCTTTGTTAAAGATTTCGCGAAAAGCGCCGGAAGCTACCGGACATGAACTGGGAACCTTTCTTCAGAAAAATATGGAGGAAGTCTCTGGTTTTAACGTCATTAAAGGATTTTTAA
Organism: uncultured Lentimicrobiaceae bacterium; assembly: GCA_964529695.1. Classification (GTDB taxonomy): domain Bacteria; phylum Bacteroidota; class Bacteroidia; order Bacteroidales; family F082; genus Sulfidibacterium. The sequence goes on along the minus strand of CAZGZO010000176.1, from coordinate 1,601 downwards.
ATCTGAGCATCGCTGACCCGTATTGGATTTCTTTCTTTGATAAATCGTATGCGAATAAACAGTATGGTTTTATACCTGCGAAAGCGGGCGAACCTCCTGTAGTTATCGAATATTCTTCTCCTAACACCAATAAACCACTGCATTTGGGTCACGTCCGTAATAATTTGCTGGGATGGTCCGTGGCTGAGATTTTGAAAGCTAACGGTAAAAACGTAGCCAAAGTGAATCTGGTAAATGATAGAGGGATACACATCTGCAAATCCATGTTGGCCTGGCAAAAATGGGGCGAAGGAAAAACTCCTGAAAACTCCGGTCAAAAAGGTGATAATCTGGTGGGTGATTTTTATGTCCTTTTTGATAAGAAATACAAAGATGAAATAGCAGAACTCGTAGCCCAAGGTGTTGAAAAAGATGAGGCTGAGAAGAAAGCTTCTTTGATTGTTGAAGCAAAAAAAATGCTTCAGAAATGGGAAGCCGGAGATCCGGAAATCAGAGGCCTTTGGCAGGAAATGAATTCCTGGGTTTATGATGGTTTTGATAAGACATACAGAAGAATGGGGGTCGATTTCGATAAGATTTATTACGAGTCTGACACCTATCTTTTGGGAAAAGAACTGGTGAATGAAGGATTGGAGAAGAATGTTTTCTATAAAAAAGAAGACGGTTCTGTCTGGTGTGATTTAACCAGTGAAGGTTTGGATGAAAAACTGCTTCTCCGCGCTGATGGTACTTCAGTTTATATGACACAGGATTTGGGGACGGCCCATCTGCGTTACGACGATTATCAGGCACAGCAATTGATATATGTGGTTGGGAACGAGCAGAATTATCATTTTGAGGTTTTAAAGCTAATATTGAAAAAACTTGGTAAATCCTGGGCTGAAAATATTTATCATCTCTCTTATGGTATGGTGGAATTGCCTCACGGAAAAATGAAATCACGTGAAGGAACTGTGGTAGATGCTGATGAGTTGATGGAAGAAATGGCCGAAACCGCCCGTAAAACATCAGAAGAACTTGGCAAATTTGACGATTTTACACCGGAAGAATCCACACAATTGTACGACATGGTAGGTTTGGGAGCTCTGAAATATTTTATCTTAAAAGTTGATCCCAAAAAGACCATGATGTTCAATCCTGAGGAATCTATTGATTTTAATGGAAATACAGGACCTTTTATTCAATATACTCATGCGCGTATTCAGTCGGTGTTGCGTAAATCAGCAGAACTAAAAATTGATTTCACTCAGTCCAAATATGAAGGACATGTTCCTGAAACCAAAGAGAAAGCACTCATCAAACTTTTGCATGATTTTCCATCCGTAATAGTTACTGCCGGGGAAGCTTTAAGTCCTGCCCCTATTGCCAATTTCTCTTTTGAAATAGCCAAAGAGTACAACCAGTTCTATCATGATTTGAGCATACTGAAAGAAGAAGATGAGGTTAAAAGAGATTTCAGACTAGCATTGTCAGACTTCACTGCCAGGACGTTGCGTTCTGCCATGCACCTTTTGGGTATTGTACTCCCCGATCGTATGTGAGTTACGAGCATGAAAAGATGTATCTTTGTATGATAAAATAATTGTCATGCGTTTTACAAT
>CAZGZO010000175.1:0-6023 GCA_964529695.1 uncultured Lentimicrobiaceae bacterium | reverse complement strand
GCTAAAAGCAAAAATCCTTTTCTAATTGTTTTCATTTAAATTATTATTTATTAATTGTTTATCCAAATTCCAACGCACAAATGTAAAAAAATTTTTAATTGTGAAATATCATAAAAATCCTTAAATAAAATACACTTTTTCAGAAAGTTTTTCAGGAAAATTGATATCCTCACTTTTAAATGATGCTGTCTCAAAAAAGACAATTTTAAAGGCCTGATAATATTGTAATCAGCTTACTTTTGCCTTTGTGCAGGCGTTGCTGTTTGCATTACTTTGCCAACTTCATCAAGGACGGCATCGCTGATATCAAATTTCGGATTGCCGTAAATCATCGTGGGACTTCCCGCCTTGTCAAAAACAAAATCTATATTTTCATTTTGAGCCACTGTTTGAATGGCATTATAAACTTTTTCCTGTATGGGTTCTATTAATTCCTTACGTTTTTTAAAAAGTTCTCCTTTAGGCCCGAAGTATCGTTTTTGTAAGTCTGTAACTTCCTGATTGGCCTTTTTAATTGCCTCTTCTCTGCTTTTCCTGACATCTGCAGGAAGCAAGACGGACTCTGCCTGGAATTTCTTATACATGGCCTGGGCTTGTTCATGTTTGGTTTCAATTTCTTTTTGCCATTTTTGTGAGAGGTTGTTCAACGTTTCCTGGGCATCACTGTATTCGGGAATATTACTCAGAATGTATTGAGAGTCAATAAAGGCAGATTTTTGGGCCATGGCATGTACTGATAAACCCGAAAGTATAAAAACAAGCGCAAAAGCAAATAGTTTTTGGAGATTTAAATGTTTCATGGTTTGATGTTTATCGATTCATTACAAGCAGGTATAAATACCGTTTGAAAGTAGCCCTTAAAATTAATAAAAAGAGCCTTAATGTGAAAATCAGCAAGGCTCTTTTCTGTTTATATCAATACTCGATATTAATCGAGTGAATTGTTCATAGAGAATGCAAAGTGGCTTCCGCTGGCAGATGGAATTCCAGGGATCGGATCAAATCCATAACCCCAGTCAAGACCCAGCAGACCAAACATCGGCAAGTAGATTCTGGCTCCAATACCAGCTGTTCGTTTCACATTGAAAGGATCAAGGTTGTTGGTGCCTAGCCAGTCATTTCCTGCTTCAAAGAATGCCTGAACGTAAATGGTTGAGCTCTGTGCCAGTGAAATAGGATACCTTAATTCCAGCGTGTATTTGGCAAATATGGTTCCGCCGGTATTCTGGTTCTTGTAATAATCAGGTGTGATAGACTGGTCAGCGTAACCACGCATGGCTATGATTTCACGACCGTCGTAGTTGTAGAATCCTGAAAGGCCACTACCTCCCAAATAGAACCGTTCAAATGGCGTAACTCCCAACTGCTTGTTGTAAGCACCTAAAAATCCAAATCTTACGGCTGGGTGTAATATCAACTTACCTACGATAGGCAGATACCAGTCTCCTTTAAATTTCCATTTATAATATTCAATCCACCTGTATTTTTCCTGGTCGGTCATCGTGGAAAAATTCTTGTTCTTGGAAAATAATGAATAAGGAGGAGTCAACATTAATGAAAATGACACCTTTGAACCACTTTGCGGATAAATAAACTGACTGATAGAATTCCTTCCCAAAGCGATATTGTAAGCGATATTGTTATATCGTCCGTTGCCATTACCAATGGCAAAAATACTAGCGTAGTTATTCAACTTATACAATTGAACATTGATGGACTGTTGTAACGTGAAGAAGTCGTCAGGCCAGGTAAGCCGTTTACCCAGTCCAATGGAAAATCCATCTGTGGCAAAGCTGCTGGGTAACGTTACATAACTTGTCCCATTGTAAGTTGTGGAGCGGAAGATTGAATGGAAATAAGACACCGTTAATGCATTTGGTTTCCTTCCCCCCAGCCAGGGTTCGGTGAAAGAAACATTCCAGTTTAAATAACCAGGACCATAGGTCTGGAAGTGTAATGATAGTTTTTGACCATCTCCGGAAGGTATAGGTCTCCACGCCTTTTTGTTGAATACATTTTTTAAAGAGAAGTTGTTGAAACTTAACCCAATAGTGCCGATGATGCTTCCGTAGCCCCAACCCCCTGACAATTCAATCTGGTCGGCTGATTGTTCCTCAACTTTATAGTTAATATTTACCGTACCGTTTTGTGGATCAGGTCGTATCTCCGGTTTGATTGTCTGTGGGTTAAAGTATTTCAGGTTGGCCAATTCACGTACCGAGCGAATGACGAGCTCGCGGTTAAAAAGCTGTCCCGGCATAGTCCGTATCTCACGGAGTGCAACGTGATCATTGGTTTTGGTATTCCCTGAAATGGTAACTTTATTAATTCTTGCCTGTTTTCCTTCGTGGATTCTGATTTCCAAATCAATGGAATCATTTCCAACATAGGTTTCTACTGGTGTGGCACTGAAAAATAAATAACCATTATTCATATAAAGGCTGCTTACATCATAACCTTTGTCATTGTAATCAAGGTTTGTATTAAGCAACTTCTTATTATAAACATCACCGGGTTTAATTCCTAAAACTTCGCTCAGGAATTTGGAAGGGTAAACCGTATTTCCTACCCAGGTAATTTTCCGATAATAATACTTAGGACCTTCATAAATATGTAGGTTAACACCCAATCTGTTGTCTCCTGTTTTGTAAACAGAATCACTTACCACCTGTGCATCGCGGTAACCTTTTTTATTATAGCTATCCACAATGCTGGCAAGGTCGTCATCAAATTTGGACTTAACAAATTTCGATGCTTTGAAAATTCTGGGATTATAATTTTTCAAAAAATATTCAAGTACCTGGTTGCTCAGCTTATGGAAATGCAAGGTGAAAATATCCTTAGCTGCATTTACAACCAAAGGACCCAAAGGTCTCAGAGGTCTCAGTCGCCCCATCTCCTTGGTATTTTTCATGGCTTTTTTCACCTGCTCAGCTGAAAAAGCTTTGTTTCCAAATACCTTTATTTGCGAGATTTTTACTTTTCTGTTTCTTTTGATATGAATGTCAAGATTCACAAGGTGGCTTTTCCCAATTCTGGAACCGGCTTTCGATTGTGTAATGTTAACGTCTGTATTAAGAAATCCTTTGCCTCTGTAATAATCTTTAATGATTCGTTCTGTTCGCTTGATTAAATGGTTCGTAACCACATCACCGCGGGTAAGATTAATTTTGTCTTTCAGATCACTTTGAGCAGATTTCCTAATTCCGGAGAAACTATATTTTGCTAAACGAGGTTTTTCATCCAGATAGATATTAAGATAGATTGTGTCGTTTACAATTTTGGTAGCATAGATGCGTATGTCGTCAAAAAGTCCTTGCTTCCATAATTTTCTGATGGCACTGGAAATAGCATCACCAGGAATTTTATAAGTATTCCCAACCTGTAAATCCGAAAGCATAATGACAACAGACTTATCTATGTAGCTGTTTCCTGAAACGCTGATTCCTCCCAAGACATAGCTTTGCGGATTGTTGTAATCCAGAGTAAGTGATTGTAAACCTTGCGACGTTGTCTGAGCTTTCACTCCGGGAATAGCCAGAAGTGTTCCAATAAGTAGTAAAAGCCAGAACCGGCCTTTTGTGCTAATCTTCATTCCGTTCTTCAAATTTTAATTGCTCACTAGTTAAACCAAATCTTCTTTCCCTGTTTTGGTATTCCAGGATGGCTTTATAAAAGTCGTTTGCCCTGAAAGCAGGCCAGTATTTAGGAGAAAAATACAACTCCGAATAGGCAATTTGCCAAAGTAAAAAATTACTGATCCGTTGCTCGCCACTTGTTCTGATAACAAGTTCAGGTTCGGGCATTCCAGCTGTGGTCAGGTATTTAGAAAAGACGGAATCATTCACATCCTCTTGTGATACTTTCCCGTCTTGTAAATCTTTATAAATTTTCTTCATCGCCTGCACAATTTCCCACCGGCCACTATAGCTGATTGCCAATGTCAGGGTCATCTTATCATTTTTGCTGGTCTGTTCGATGGTACTTAACAACTTTTCGCGGTTTTTTTCCGGGAGGCTGTCAATATCACCAATGGCAAAAAGCCTGATATTGTTTTCGTTTAGTGTTGGGATTTCTTTTTCGATGGTATCTAAAAACAATTCCATCAGGGCGTCCACTTCTTCTTTGGGTCGGTTCCAGTTTTCTGTAGAAAAAGTATATAAGGTCAAATATTTGATTCCTAACTCTGCAGCAGCTTCCATGATCTTACGAACAGCATCTACCCCTTTGTGGTGTCCAAAAACACGATCTTTACCATGCTGATGAGCCCACCTTCCATTTCCATCCATCACGATGGCAACGTGTTTTGGCAGTTTCTCCTTATTGATGCGGTTCAAATAATCCATTGTTACCAATTTAAACTTTTGCAACTCATACCATGCGTCAGGTTTATTTTGTAGGTGATACTTGCCACCGTAAAATTGTACCAGTCTTTATTATTAAAACTGTTGGCATAGGGATAGGCTACATCATCGAGATTATCAGTAAGCGTTTTCCTCATGCCCCATTCTGCTGCTAGTCCTAACCTTTTGGTTAGACTGTATTTAAACCCGAATCCAAAGATCAGAGTTGCACTGGTTCCGGTAAAATTCTCTTTGTTAGAGCTGCCATTGTATTGCAAAAATCCGATTCCCCCCATCAGATAGGGAGAAACCCGGCGTATATTGTTACCTGTTTCGTATTGCCAAAAATTAAATTCGCCGGTAAAGGCAAGTTCATCAATGTTGGTAGAGAAATTTACGTTCACCATCGTAGTATTATCCACCGAATTAACGCTACCTATTCCGGTAATACTTCCATGGGTAAGAGAAGCTTTGGCTGTCCACCGGTCATTAAAATTGTACCGTGCAAGCAATCCATAAGCAGCCTGAGGCTTCACAAATGGTTTTGCCGGATAAACATCGCCGTTATAGTATGACACTCCCCCGAGGATTCCCACCTCAATCGACCTCTGTGCCTGCATTTTAACCGGAAAAACCATACTTATAATCATAATTACTGCAATGTATGAAACTTGTTTTTGGTAAACACTCTTCATAGACCTGCACTTGTCCCTGATTTTGAGCGGCAAATTTATCATTTTTTTAACAATTCTTACTCCTAATTTCGGATGTCCACACCCCAAAATAATTTCTCTCTGATTGTAGAAAAAAAGTTGTGCTCCGGCATCCGGACCAGGTTTATTTTAAAATCGCTCTTAGCAAGGATTATTTCTTCCGTTTTCTTGATTGTCGCCAATCTTGAATCCATTGTCATTAAATACTGATTTTCCCTGCCTTCGATAATGAGCTTAATCAAACTCTTGTCTGAAATAACGATGGGACGAACAGTTAAATTGTGTGATGCAATGGGCGCAATAACAAAATTTTCCGAGCCCGGAGTGATAATGGGGCCACCAACGCTTAACGAGTAAGCAGTAGAGCCTGTAGGTGTGGCGATTATGAGCCCGTCACCCCAGTATGTATTTAAAAATAAGTTGTCAACATAAACATGAACCGCAACCAGTGACGTTTTGTTATCGCGATAAACTGTAGCATCATTTAAAGCAAAATTTAATTCGCCAAACAAATTGCCCGGTTTAATCAATTGTAACAGTGCCCGCTGATCCAGTGTAAAGTTCTTTTGATAAATATGTTCGATAGCTTGCTGGAGTTCAAATCTTGAGATGGAAGACAGAAAGCCCAACCGCCCCAGGTTGATTCCCAATATAGGGGTACTTGAATCCCGAACATATGGAACTGCGTCCAGCAATGTGCCGTCACCACCAATAGAAAAGAGAAAATCCAGGTTGTCGATACCTTCAAGAGTAGTTACAACGTTTGGTTTGGATATAAAATCAATCTTATTGGCAAGCTTCTCGTAATAACTTTTGAAAACAAAAACCTCTGCTTTTCGCTGATGCAATTCATCAAACAATTGCTTTAAGTAGGGAATGTGTTCCTGTTCAAGCTGCTTACCAAAGACTACAATTTTCATGGAAAATGGGCATTGTTTGCAGGCAAATGTAGTTTAAAAAATCAATA
>CAZGZO010000174.1:0-6037 GCA_964529695.1 uncultured Lentimicrobiaceae bacterium | reverse complement strand
CATAAATATTTTTGTAATGTGTCCAATGCCACCAGACAGATTTCCAGCTGGCGATGCTTAAATCGGCTCTTCCTTTCAAAAGAAACTGTAATGCCTGCTTAGGTATTGCTATAATATATAAATACAGAATACTTAATAATTTAACATAGCCTTTGTTATTTCTTCTAGCATACATGATACGACCCCGGGTAAGATAAAATATCTGAAACGGACTCTCTTTTACAGTAGAAATGGATTCTTTATGTAAAATCAAAGATTTTCCCTGAAAATAGATTTTATAGCCGGCTTTTCTCATGTGCTCTGCCCAATCGTGCTCTTCATAATAAAGGAAGAAATTTTCAGCCATCATTCCTACTTTCTTAATGGATTCCATAGAAACGAGCATAGCAGCACCGAAAATTGAACCGGTTTCACAGGTAACATTATATTGGCCCGTGTCTTTTTCTCCATAACCCAACGCAAAGTTTCTAATCGTAACAGGATTTATAGGGGTAAATCCGCCAAATTGAAAAGTTTCAGGCGTATGAAAATAATGCACTTTTGGACTCACCATGGCAATTCTTTCATCTGATTCCAATACTTCCACCAGAGGTTCCAGAAATCCCTTTTCTACTTCTGTATCGTTGTTGATAAAGAGTATATATTTCCCTTTGCAATAGGGTAGTGCTGCGTTATTTCCTGCTGCAAAGCCAAGATTCTCTTTGTTTTGGATAAAATGGATGTACGAATATTTATCTTTTAAGGATTCTGCGTGATCCTCTTTTTTTGAGGCATTATCGACTAAGAATATTTCAGTCTTCGGATAAGTTATCTTCTCAAAAGAACTGAGGAATTCCTCTGTAACCTTTGACTGATTATAGTTTACCGTAATAACAGAAACAAGTGGCCATTTCTTCTCAACCATACATTAGATTTTAATCAAAAGATTTTACCGACCAGACGGGTAATTTCTTAGCAATTCTCCAGTCGACCTCTCTTTGCAGTGCCTGTGCATTAAACAAGAACACCCAACTCAGGTATAGTAAAATACCGGTAGGCATCTGCCCAAGAACTCCATTTCCATAAGCGGCGCCCATAATCCCGACATAACCACCAAGCAGGGCGCCCAAAACATTTCCAAGCTCTTTGGATTTGACTTTGGCCATAATTAGATAGAAGCTCTTAAACATAATAAACATCAAAATAAACAGGTGGAGAACTAGCCCTACACGGCCTTGTTCTGCCCAAATCTGGACATACCAACTATCGGTAGCCACATTGGCAAGGAATCCTTGTGGTGAAAATCGTTGTCCCCAGTTACCCGCTGAACCAATACCACCCCCAAAAGGTTTATTTGCAAGATAAGCAGACAAAATCTGTCGGTTACGTAATCGAACTTGATACGAAGCATCAGTTTTCGGATGAAATGCAGTACGCATTCGGGCAATGGTATAGGAACTATTTCCAATATATGTATACTTGAAAAATACATAAATCAAGGCAATAGCCAATCCCCCCATAATGATAATTCTTGGTCTTTTTGAGAGAATTACAAAGACCACCCCCCCCAATACGGGTACGATCATGGCACCGCGTGTACCTGAAAGCATCATCCCCCAGAATGATAATCCTGATACTATCCAGAAAAACAATTTCTTTCCGGGTTTTTTGATTGTCGCCGCTATCCCTGCAAAAACAATTCCTGCAGCACCTTGCGCTGCCCCAAACTGTCCGGCATCACTAAAAAATGAGAAAATTCTAAGTTTACCATTGATAACGTGAGTGATATATCCTACAGTATTTAACCAATACTGCTCGCCGGCATCCAGACCGATGTATTTCTGCTGAAGCCCCTTTAAACTGGCTAAAATGGAAAATATGCCCCAGAAAACGAGGAATCCATAAAGATTCTTTAACTTGGAGAAAAATAATATTGCTATTGGAATCAGTAGGAGCGGGTACAAAGAAACACCACGCATAGCATAAAACCAGGCTGTGCGGCTTAATGCTTCCGGATTGAAAAATTCCAAAACAGAATATCCAAACCAGATAAGCATCAGGTAGACCAGATCTCTTTTTAAAAGATTAAAATCAGTCTCGCCGGAAAGATATTTGAAAAAAACAGCAATTAGTGTGATTACCAGCAGCCCATCAATACTCAACCCCAGAGGAACTCCACGAATATATCTTGTGAGTCCAATCGCTGTAAACGCAGCAACAAGCACTGCGTAGATCCCCACTGCCGGACTGGCAAAAACCCGGTTCAGAAAATAAATAGTTGGTGCAAGAAATAGGAGGGCAATGGCAACTTTTAGCCCCCCTTTTGCAACAAATGCCCCAACTATCACAGTCACCACAATAATTACTGCAATTACCAATGGATGTTGCAGTTTTGCGGCTCCTGTTCTTTTTCTAAACGACTCTAGCATGGGCAAAAATTAGTCTATAAAATTAAAAAATATTACGCTCTTGCTACTTTCCTGCTAAACAATGGACTCTCTGTAAAAAACTGTATACCTCCCTTGAATATTTTCCGTAAATGAATTTCCATATGCTGATTTAAATAATGATGTCCGATAAAAATACCTATCAATGTGAAAGCTATTGTTACCCAGGCCACTCCCTGAAGGACATTTAAGACGGTATATTCCTTGGAGTAGAGGAGGAGCAAACTAAAATTATGAACTCCTGTAAGCCAAAACGTAGATAAGCTTATGGCACCTGATACAAAAACAAATGCAAAAACAACAATGGAGTCGCCAATTATATTGGAAAGAGTCATGTAAACCACTTTAAAGAAATTAAATTTTGGAAGATTCACACTGTCGAGAGTAACTCCAATAAAACGATCCAAAGGCAGCAGCAGTCCGTAAATACAGAATATTCTGAATATGGCTGCTGTCGATTCATAGCCCGGACCTCCCAAAATATACACCAACTGTTTTGCAAAAATGAAGCAAAGTATCATAATTGGAAATAAAAGGAAGGTCATGCCCCCGACATTGGTGTAAAACAACTCCTTAACTTTTTCTGTCTTGCCTTCAATACTGGCTTTCGACATTCCCGGAAAGGCTGTCATTGCATAGCTTCTTAAGGGAATCTCAATGATTTCAGTGAGTTTCATCGGAATACTGTAAAGAGCAACGCCGGCAGTCCCCAAAAATGGACTCAACCCAATGATAAAAGTATCAGCACTTTTCAGTAAGTTACTTCCAATAAGAGTACCCGTAGAATATTTCCCAAAATTTAATATCTGCTTGTTGGTGGCCCTCTTAACACTGAACACATGCCGAATTCCATCCCAGTTTGTAAGACTGGAAATCAAAGAAGTTATCACATTTACAATGAGGTAGGCATATACAATACTCTGTAATGGTAATCTTAACCAAAAAAAGTTCACCAACAAAAACAGCATAAATCCCCCAACATTCACGATTCTAAGAATCAATAAGCGATCAAACCTTAACTTTGCCTGAAGAAGCGATTGAGCATTATTAAACGGAAGATTTATGAATGCTAACACAGGAAACCAATAAAAGAACAGTGCGAATCCAGAATCATGGACTTTCTGTGGAAACAAAAAGTCGACTCCAAGCACTATACCTGCAACCAGGACACTGGAAACCAGGTTTATAATGTAGTTTGACCCAATCAGATTCTTCGCTTCATCTTTATTCGCTCCTGAAAGGAAACGTACCAAGGCAGTCCTGGTAATTCCAAAGCGCAGCATGTCTACGAAATTGGCTGTAGTTATCAATAATACCCATTCACCAAAGTCGTTAGTGTTTAAGCTTCTAACCAATAAAAGAAAACCGAAAAAGCTAAATACAGCTACCAACCCATTGTTAGCCAGCGAAAGAAAGTTATTATTTTTAAGTATTTTAGGCAGGACATTACTCACGGTTTTTAACCTCTTTCTTTACAACAATTTTATATCTGGTTGCATGACGGTACATAGATTTCATTCTGTTCATCCATCCCGTCCTGTTTTTTGGTATTTCTGTCAACAATTCATCCAAATTATATAGCTCAACTTCATTCAATATCACAAGGAAATTGTCTGGAGCTGCTTCTCTGAAAGATTTAAGTGCAGTTTTATCAGCTCGGGTAAAGTTGTTACTACTCTTTACAATAAATAACGATAAGTCAACTTCTGATAAAAGTTTAAGTGGATAAATATGATAAACAATAGAAGGTATCTCAATGAAAATATAATCATACGGAGTATTGTTCTTTCTCAGGTAGCGGTTGTCTACAAGCTCCTGAAGGTCAGAGACGTCAATAAAGTTATTCTTGACTGTATAATGGAAACTGTGGTTGTAATCCTCTTCTTCTTCAATTTCTGAATCTTCTGCTCTATAGTTCAGTGCCAATACTTTATTGCCCATCAACCGCATTTGATTAGCAATTTTTCGGGTAAGAAGTGTTTTTCCAACCTGATTTTGTGTACTGAATACCAAGATAATATAAGGCTTTTCAGGAGGAGTTTTTAATGAAGCAAGATTCAATTTAATATTTTGAATGATCATATCAATCAGACGGCCGGAAATAAATGATAGTTCATTAGCAAAGTTTCTAGAGAACATGTAAGGATATGCACCTCCGAGTTCCATCTCAGTTTGTTCCACAACCCGGGTAGGATTCTTGGCTGAAGTATCAAAATATTCGAACATGATAATCAGGAAAGCAATGATAATAAAACCTGCAAAACCTGCTGCCAGTACTAGATATTTTGCTTTAGAAGCATTTGGTGCTATTGGGAAATAAGGTGGGTCAACCACTTTAATATTAGTGGATAATTCCAAATTCTGTTGCTTCATTTTTGCTTGGTTAAGGCTATGAAGCAACTCGAGATAGGTTTGTTCATTAACCTTGATTTCTCTTTGAATTCGTGTCAACATAGCACCCAAAGGAGCCATCTTCTGATAGGTCCTTATGAAATCCAGTTTCCTTCTTGCTAAAACTACCAGAGCAGCTTTGGCTTCCGTATAACTAATTGTATTTGTTAGCCATGCATTCAATAAATTCTTAATTGAAACCCCTTGTGTGGAATGCCCATATAAATACAACTGGTCAACATAAAATTTAATCTTTGCCCTTAATTTTTGTTGTTTTCTTTCCAGAACCTTTAACTGGGCGGCTACCTTGGTATTATAATTTTGAGCAAGTCTGTTTATGATAATTTTTTCAGAAACAGTGGCCAGTTCCTTTTTTGTTTGGTTGATTTGATCGCTTTTCAGGTAGATAGAATCCCGTGAAGTCATTTTTGTTTCAATTTCTTGCAGTGTCAATGAAGCACCGGAAAGTTTAATCTGCTGATCCTGATAGTATTTATCAAGAGATTCCTTTTGATCAGCTATGGCTTTACTTTGCTCATAATAGTTGATTATATTATTACGTTTATTAAACGCAAGCAATCTATCCTCAGCGGCATTCAATTTTCTTTCTGCAGAATCCACCTGATTTTGAAAATATTGAACAACTCTATCGGTTTCGTTAATTCGCAACATTCTGTAGTTATGCATAAAAACCGTAGATATAATTTTCAATGTTTGCTGGCAGATTCCAGGGTCATCTGAGGTGTAAGTAAGTTTTACAAGGTCACTGTTTTGAACCCTGAAAATTTTAATTTTACTAATATAACTTATGCTATAATGTTTATTCGCTCCATAGTGCAACAAACCATATATATAATTGGTGTCATCAGATGCATAGTAATTCGTCAAATTGTCAACCGTTTTTGAATAATCAGAAGCTTTTACACCCGGAGGAACAATAGGATCTTTGACAAATATTCCGGCCTTTTCGTGTGGTTGTTTTCTAAGTGATTTTGATAATGAACCAAGGCTACCACTATTATCAACAGAAGTAGGGGATGATGCTGTATAATTTTCATCCGGAGAAACTTGTTTGCTTGCGTATTCATAAGAGCTCTGACCAGCAGCATTCTGATTACCAGTGGCGATGATGATTCGTTGTCCAGGTTTAACATTTCCGGAAGGCAAATTATTCATCTCCCTTAACTTACTAATATTTATTCCATAACTTTTTGCAATGG
>CAZGZO010000173.1:0-6116 GCA_964529695.1 uncultured Lentimicrobiaceae bacterium | reverse complement strand
TTTCAACCATATTACGGGAATTATTTTTATGAAGACACTTAACAACTCAATTTAAGCAAATGTAAAACAATTTTCTTATTATAACTGTTTAATTCCTAATAGAGATATCCACTCCAAATTGTTCAAGAGATGATCCAGATTGTTCAAGAGATGATCCAGTCTGTACTTTTTAAATCATGATTTATTATCTGTTACACATATTCTTAAAGTCGCAATAACGGCAGCGATCCGGATCTTCCGTTTGCACAAAAGGCATGTTTGCATCAAATAATCCTGTAAGGAGACGGTCCAATTGCCCCTCAAAATCGGGTAGCATTTGAGTGATGTTATTTTCGCTTGAAAATGAAACTTCTTCCGGTTTTCCTGAGGCTGATTTCATACTGATTAAAGTCCCGGTAACCTGGCCAGAGTTTGGATGATTTGCAAGGTAGAGCCAGGCATAACTTAAAACCTGAAAAGCTTTAGCATATTTTACATCTGAAGTTAACGATTCCCAGTCTTTTATTTTTAGGTCAAAACCATTTACCGACCCTGTTTTATAATCTATAATTCGGATACCATTTTCACCGTGAATTCGATCCATACGGTCAATAATACCTTTGAGATTTACAGTTCCTCCGGAAAAAGAAAACGGGGCCCTCATCTCCTTTTCTACACCCACCAATTGACGCTCAAACCTTTTCAAGTACTTAAGATCATTTTTAACGAAGCGGTCGATGTAAGCTCTGGCAACCTCATAAATCAGCAAATTTTTGCCATAATTCATATCATAGCTACCGTAACAAGCCTTAAAACTCTCTTTCAGCAAGTTATCCAAGTTGGAAAGATTCTCTTTCAGGCTTTCCGGGTTAATTTTTTGCCCCGTAAAAGGTTCATAAAGTATTCTCAAAACTCCGTGGACTACATTCCCAAAAGTGTCGGACCGTACAGAATTCTCAGCAGGATCAGGAACTTTAATTCGCAATACATATTTTAAGTAAAACTGTAGCGTGCATCTGATGTAAGCATTTAGCGCTGAAGGTGAAATGCCATTTTGTGCCATTTGCTTAATCTTGATAAAAACCTCTTCAGTTTTTTCAATTTTAATTTCTGTCTGGATGTTGTTTTCACGCAAAGGTGTATTAACAACTTTCTGACTGAAAGACAGATTTGGATTCTTTCCTAAAAGCTCATGCTCAATTTGCCGGATAAAACGGCTCGGTTCCCCATTTCCCAACACGTCTGGTTCCGAATTGTACAGATATACAACATGTTTTGCCCGTTGCAGCAATCTGAAGAAATGGTATGAAAATATCGATGATTTTGTGTAAGGCAGCGGCAAGCCATGGTTTCTCCTTAAATCAAAAGGAATAAAAGAATCTGAAAATCCGGTTTTCGGTAAAATACCTTCATTTGCTCCGACGATGATCACATTTTCAAAATCAAGATTCCTGGTTTCCAGCATTCCCATCACCTGAACCCCCCTTAAAGGTTCTCCTTTCAAGCTGACATCATGACGGTTTATCACCTGATTCATAATCTTTTGCAGTGATTTAAAGTTCAAGAACCGCACCTGATCTTCAAGCATCACATTCAGCACTTTCGTCATTCGAAACATGAGTACCAGTTGAAAACTCAGCAATGCGTTGAACTTCTCCTGAAATCCCGGAACAGCCTGAAGCATTTGAAGAAAAGTACCTAAATGAATAAAAAACTGCTCAGGCTTTTTCAAAGTTTGAAAAAGGATATCAAAAAGTCGTCGGCTTTCTTCCGGAAAATCCATTCCCATCAAGGCTTCTGTCTCAATATAGAAGCTTGAAACCTCTTTTAAAGAAGTTAAGACCGTATCGTCATATTCCAACAGCTTCATCAATGGATTCTTTAACAAGGCAATCAAAGATGAAAGCGGAATTCTTGAGCCGGAGTCTTCTTCACGCAAAATCAAAAGCTCCAACCAGGAAAGAACAAAATGTGCAAAAGGTCCGTTTGACAAGGGATAGCCCAAACTAACATTGTATTTAAGCTCTTTGTCATCATCGGTTTTTACGGGCACTGAGTTCAAAAGTGGAATTAATAGCTCCTCCTCGGCCAGCACTACTAACGTATTTGCAGGATTGTAGTTTTCCTTTGAGAACCATTTCTGCAACACCTGAGCCGCATAATTCACTTGGCCCATATATTTCGGAACACCCACAACTTCAATATCTTTGGTTCCCGTAGCCAGTTTGTTTTCCACCCAAACCGGGTCGGAAACTTTTAATGATTTCAACGCCTGACGAATAAATCTTGAAGCTTCATGTGGTTCTTTGTTCTGACTATCGAAATAAAATGCATCAGCATCAATCAGGTAATCAAAGCGGTAATCACTTTTGAGCAGCGATGCCAACTTCTGCTCTGACTCGGTGAGGGCATTGAAACCGGCAAAAACAAAATGCTCCCACTCTATTCTGGCTCTTACTTCTTCATAATTTTCTGAAACATAGCGATATGCCATGGCTTTATAGGCTAGGTTCTTCTTTAATAGAACCTCCTTTAGTTCGGAATAATAAATGAAAAGCGATTGAAAAAACTTCAAATAGTTTTTTTGAATATCGGTAAGTGGTTTCTCACCCAGGTTCCAACGCTCCAACGCTTTTATATCCGTCAATTCGCTGAATAAGGTTTTCGCATCTGTAAGGTAATAATCAATATCGCTGAAATCGTTGAGCATCAGGGGTGCCCAGCTTAAAAAGTCCTCCATCGGGCGGGCGTTATCCCCCTCTATTTCCCGATGAATTTTAAACAATTCAAAATCGACAACCAAAGGTTCCGCCAATGTTAAACCTGACAAGCGAAGCACCAGATCATCGATGGTCATAATTTCAGGGAGCCAGGAATTTTGCGGAAGTACTTCCACAAGATATTTTTTCAGAAAGACCCCCGAACGATGGTTTGGAAATACGATTACGGTTTTTGATATGTCCTCACTTTGTTCCTGAGCAAGGAAAGTTGCAACTTTTTCAAGAAATTTAAACTGGTCCTGCATAAAATTATCACCTCCTAAACGAAGAAAAGGTCAATATTTTATGATTTTCACACGCTTGACCACTACTCATACAAAAATCTTTTAATGCTCTGTTTTGGTGTTTTTTCAAAAGGTTCTGAATGGATAACCATTTTATTAACAGCCATATACGAAGGGAAATGTTTATTTAGTTCTTTCCGGTAATCTTCCAGCTTTTGTATTAACTCTTCTTGAGTCAATTCCATATCCTTCACTACATCTTCATCCGGATATATCAGAGCTACCATACGCTCATCCCGTTTTACTACCAGTGATTCCGCCACGCAAGCCCGGTTATTTATCACTGATTCAATTTCTTCAGGATAGATATTCTGACCTGAAGGTCCGAGAATCATACTTTTACTACGGCCTTTGATAAAAATAAACCCGTCTTTATCCATCAGGCCAAGGTCTCCGGAATGTAACCAACCATCTTTGTCAATGGCCAATGCAGAAGCTTCCTTATTTTTATAATAGCCTACCATGACATTTTCACCCCGCATCATAATCTCTCCTACTTCATTCTGAGGATCATGGGAATCTATTTTAACTTCAAGACTATCAACAGCTTGACCGCAGGATCCACGCTTTGCTTTGTCTGCAGGAGCATACGAAATCAGCGGGCCGCATTCTGTCATGCCGTACCCCACCGTGATTGGGAAACCGATTTTTCTGAAAAAAGTTTCGATTTCTTCACTCAAAGCTGCACCCCCCACGACTACTTCAACAAAATTGCCACCAAATCCTTCAGAAACTCCGGAAAGTACTTTTTTGTAAATCAATTTGTTAACACCAGGCGTTTTTAACAGCCAATTTATAGGAGCCTTTCTTATCTGGGGTAAGATTCTCTTTTTATAAATCTTTTCTATGACCAACGGGACTGATAAAATCAGCCTTGGTTTTACTTCCTGAAAAGCTTTAGTAATAATAGCAGGTGTTGGGGTTTTGGTCAGGAAAGTGATGTGGCATCCCAACGAAAACGGGAAAAGGAACTCAAACGCCAATCCATAAGAATGAGCCAGCGGAAGGAACGAAACAATTTTATCACCCGATTTCAGCGGCATATGATTTCGCGCAAAGCGAACGTTAGCCGCCAGACTGTTGTGCAACAACATCACACCTTTTGAATAACCCGTAGTGCCTGAAGTATAACTGATTTCAGCCAGTTCGGAATTATCAATCTTTGGTAGTTGAAAACTATCTGCAGTCAGGCCTCCGGGAAATTTTTCCTTTAGTGAGCTGTTTAACGAATGAATGATTTCATCCAGATGGTCAATCTTTGAGAATACAGGCATCAACTCCTCCAAACCGTAAACGTATTGAATATCTATCATTTGCTCAATATCGAGCTTAGCCCATATAGAAGAAGCGCAAAACAACACTTTTGATTCAGAATGATTCACAATATAGTGCACATCTTTGGGTAGAAAATCAGGCAAAATTGGAACTACAATAGCACCATAAGTAACCACCGAAAGAAAAGCCACACCCCAGTGGGCAGAATTCTTTCCGATAAGCGCAATTTTATCGCCTTTTTTTATACCCGTTTTTTCAAAAGTGATATGGAACTTCAGGATTACCTCTCCTATTTCCTTAAAAGTCAGAGTTCTGCCACCATAATCTGATAAGGACGGCTTTTCATAATTCTCCTTTATAGCAGAATTAAAATAGGCAACTAAATTTTCTCTTATCATCGAAATTTTCTTAAAGTTTCAAGAAGTCGATACCTTCATACAAAATTAATAAAATTCAAATGTACTTCTTCAAAAAACTTGATTTGTAGAAACTATGTTAGCTTGGTTAATTTGTGGTATTTTTGAATAACTTTCTTTACAGGCATAGGGATGGTCTATATAATAAGGTAACAATTCATTTTTTAGAGTACAACACGATGAAAAATGTCCTGATTACAGGTTCAAGTGGATTTATAGGAAGTTTTCTGGTGGAGGAAGGCATCAAATGCAATTATCAGGTATATGCCGTCGTCCGGCCGTCGAGTGATGCAACTTATCTCAAGGATAAAAACATCAATGTCGTTGTGTTAAACCTGGCTGATAAATCAGAAATGGCTAAGGATTTCAAACAATTTGCAGAAAAAGGAATTCATTTTCATTACGTTATTCATAATGCAGGAGTTACCAAAGCTTTCAACAAAAAAGAATTTCTAAAAGTTAACTATGAATATACCCGAAATCTGGTAGAAGCGTTAACAGAAAGCCATTGCGTTCCAGATAAATTCCTTTTTATGAGTAGTCTTGAGGCATACGGCCATGGTAACGAAACGACCACACAACCGATTCAAGAAACTGATGTTCCAAACCCATTCTCACTCTACGGCAAAAGCAAATTGATATCGGAACAATATTTGCAATCTCTTGAAAATTTCCCCTATATGATACTCAGGCCCACAGGTGTTTACGGCCCTAGGGAAAAAGATTATTTTGTTTACATCAGGGCCATAAACCGTGGTTTTGAATTTTACATTGGCAGGGAAACTCAACACCTGAGTTTTGTTTATGTGAAGGATTTGGCACGCCTTGTTTTTGTAAGTCTGGAGTCAAACATCGTCAACAAATCTTATTTTGTTACCGATGGAAATGCATATACAAGCCGAGATTTAGGAAAAATTGTTAAAGGAATTCTGGGGAAAAAGTGCTTTCGAATCGTGGTTCCAAAAACCATGGTTCGCTGGATTTCCTATGTGGCCGACCCGATTTCCAACTTATTGAACAGGCGAACTATCTTAAATCCAGATAAGTATCAAGCGTTAACCTGTACAAATTGGCTTTGCGATTCGGGTAAACTCAAAGAGGATTTTCATTTTAATGCTGAATATAACTTAAGAGATGGAATGAAAGAAACCATTGCTTGGTATAAATCACATCAATGGATATAAATTTTGATACAAGTTCGGATGGAATTATTGTTTAACAATTAATAAGCTGGCCCTTTCATGTATACTTAAAATTATGTATACCAGACAGTCAATAGTTTTTTCAGAAAAAATAAAAAAACAATAAAAGATATTATTGATTTAATGTTGTGTATTAAAATTTTATATATTTGCCTCGCTAATTAATCCTAATTAAGATTT
>CAZGZO010000172.1:0-6127 GCA_964529695.1 uncultured Lentimicrobiaceae bacterium | reverse complement strand
GCAGAAGGAACTCCTAAATTAATTTCCTGAAGGGCAATGGTAGCAACTTCCAGATGATGTTCAAAATACGGAAGACCTTCGGGTGTAGTTTTACCTTCATAATGGTCAACGGCAAACTCCCAGGCTTTCTCGATAAACTCTCGCGCGTTTTTTCCTCCTTTATCTTCAGTATAGGCGAGTAATGCGTTAAGTTTCTCTTTTATCTTTTCATTATTACGAGTCATGAAATACTTCAAAATTGCTTGTGATGTTGTTGCCGCTTCTTTTAGAATTGTCTTACTTTCCTTATCGACAACACCCATCGATGATACTTTATGTTATTCCTGAAAGGGATTTCAATGATGTTGTTCCGTTCTTAAACCCGGCTTTTTCCTGACAAGGTTGTCGAAATTGACACACTAATGACTCCCAAAAAGGGGATACACTTATACAGGAAAAAAACAAGAAATCTATCAGGAAATACAAAGTATTTGTCCTCATCGCAAAACCAGTCATAACTTATTGTATTTCAACGGTTAATTTTCTAAAAGTCATTTCATCACAGCAGGGCTGAAGTGCCGATAACGTACCCTTTTTCACGATACACCTTCCCTTAAAATGAGCAATCCAGGTACATGTTTCAGCCTGGAGTGCATCATGTTCACACACTTCAATCAAAGTCTTCACAACAAAATCGAAAGTGTTAACGGGATCATTAAAAAGCACCAAGCTTTTTAAATCAGAATCTTTATCGATGGTTTGATCTTCTGGCCGTTTCGTTTCTTTCGTTGTCATGATTCGTCACTGTTTCTCCACAAATATAGTCGAAAAAAGTCAAAAATAAAATGCCTTATTGTTAAATAATCTAACGGACGCGATTCTTCAGAACCTAAGGCGGTTGAATTTGCTTAATCTCAGCAAAGTTACCCATCCGTCAAAACAAAAAAGAATTCTTACCGTCCCTTTCTCATCCAACGTGGGAGGATAACTCTATTGGTACGGTTGTATCCCACCAGATTTTCATTGATTTTTATGACATCTTCTATGGAATAAAAAGCCTGAGGATTAAACTTATTGATTATTTCTACAATTTTCTGATTGTCACTTCTTTTTACAATGGAATAAATTACATGCACGTTGCCCTCCTTCCCTTCTGCCTCAATAATGGTGGCACTAAAACCATGTTCTTTGAGGCTTTTAATGAGCGAAGTAGCATCGTTTTGTGTAATGATCCGAAACATTCGTATACCCAGTGCCAACTTTTGTTCGATACGTAAACCAATATAATTTCCGGTAGCAAAACCAGCAGCATATGCTACGTAACAAGCAATATTATCCAGGTTTTGCATAATTCGTGTGATGGCAATCAACCAAATCATAATTTCAAAAAAACCTAAAATGGGAGCCACCAACTTGTTCCCTTTGGAGACAAAAACGATGCGAAGGGTGTCCAGTGAAACATCCAAAATTCGGGAACAAAATATTAACAAAGGAAGAAGCACATATATGAACCAAAATGTATCAAAAAAGGAAGCTTGCATGTCTATCGATATTTGGATTATTACCTGCTAATTTACTGATTTTTTGAAAAATACACAATCAGTTTGCTTTCTTCACAAAGAATATCAGATCATCTCCCTTATCGTAATAATTTTCTAGCCTGGCTTTCATAAGATAGCCATTATGACTGTAAAAAGTGCGTGTTGATAAATACTGCTCCTTGGAGGAAGTTTCAACATAAATTCCTGTTCCGCCTTGAGCAAAAATATCGGTTTCTGTTTTATGCAGCAGCATTCGGCCCAGACCCTGATTACGGGATTTCTGATGAACAGCAATCCAGTAGAGTGCAAAGCTGCTTTTTGTCCCCGAAATCTTTCCAAAGCAGGAATAACCCAACATTTCTCGCTGCTCATTTTCTGCAAATATAAATTCATAGCCGCTTCCTTCTCCCTTCTCAAGCCTTTCTTTAACCAGCTCCGCAGCAACTTCAATTTCTTCAGAGTTGAAATAGCCTGTTGATGTAACAATACTTCTAACCTTTTCAATGTCTGACTGTTTCAAAGTCCTTCTAAACTGAATTTTATCTAAATCCATACATCTTCTATTATGCGTTTTACAATTTTTGTAAAAGGATAGCCCGCTTGTTGTGTTGCGGCGTAAAACCCGGCATCTTCTGAAAGACAAGGGTTTGCATTGACTTCCAGAATCCAGGGATTTCCTGATTCATCTACCCGCAAATCTACTCTGGCATAACCTTTTAAACCAAATAACCTCCAGCTGTCCAGGCAAAGCTTTTTAAGTTTTTCAGCCAGCTGTGGTTCTTTTTTTTCCAGTCCGAAATTGCGGTTGGTATGGTTGTATTCAAAAGAATTGCCGTCCCATTTTGCCTGATAACCCACAATTTTTGGTTTATCATCGGGGTAATCCTCAAAATTAATTTCTGCGATTGGCAATACTTCCGGCCCTTTCTTACCACCTAAAACAGAAATATTAAACTCTCGTCCGGCAATGTATCTCTCGAAAAAATAGTTCATATCCGGATGCGCTTTCAGGAACTCTTGAATTTTTTCCGAATTACCGGGTAAAATATTTTCGTCTGCAATTCCTACCGAGGCATCTTCCATCACGGGCTTTGCAATAAAGAACTCAGAAGAATTTTCCGGATGATTTTTTGAAAAATCCCACAGCTCAGGAGCAGGCAACCCTTCTGAAATCATAATTTTTTTTGCGAGGATTTTATTTCCTGTGACATAGATACTTTCAGCGCTGCAACCGGTATAGGGAATCTTTAAATGCTCCAGTAAAGCAGGAACCAGATGAATGAGTTTTCCATCGGAATCCAGGCTTTCAACCAGGTTAAAAACAAACAACGGATTCATAGCCAACAGCTTTTTGCGGGTACTTGCGAGATTAATTCCGGTAAAAAGCCAGTCTGTTTCATAACCCAGTTTTTCCAGCGTTTCTTCAACCAGAGACGCTTGATCGAGAACATCCAGTTCGTCCTGGGAAGGCTCAGATGAAATCTTATTTATGAGAATTACCACCTTTTTCATGGCCCACTTAGTATTTGTTCTTGTACCAAATTGTAAGAACCAACCTTCCGGATGGCCGAATCCATAATCATTTTCATCAAATCATGGTAGGAAATCCCATTTAACCGGCTTAAAATGGGCAAATCGGAGTGTTTGGGATGAATACCGGCCAAAGGATTAATTTCCAAAAAGTTAGGAACACCATTTGCATCCATCCGAACATCTACCCTACCTGCATCTTCACATCCCAATAACCGGTAAGTTTCAAGCGCCAGTTTTTCACAAGCCTCTTTTTCTTTTCCAAGTGTGGCTTTGTATTTCACAAAAGATTCCCAGTTTTCTTTGTTATTGTAGGAATAAGCGTCCTTTTCAGCATCACTTTTGAGGATAATTTCCATCGTTCCTACAGCTCTTGCCTGATCACCGGTTCCTACGATACCCACCGTAAATTCTCTGCCCGGAAGGAAGGTTTCCACCAAAACAGGCTGCTTGTATTTTGAAAGTAAAGACGGACAAATTGAGGCAAATTCTTCCGAATTTTTCACTACCGATTTACCGTCAATCCCTTTTCCCGTGCCTTCGGCCACAGGTTTTACAAAAACAGGATAGGGTAGATTCATTTTTTCCAGATCGTTTTCAGCCCGGACAATAAAGAAGTCGGGTGTGGCGATGCCCCCATCACGTATTACCCTCTTTGTCATGCCTTTATCCAGCGTCAGAGTAAGGACCAATGGCGAGGAAAAAACATAAGGGATTCTGTATGCATCCAGCAAAGCCGGAACCTGCGCCTCTCGCCCATTGCCGTACATACCTTCACTGATGTTAAAAACCAGGTCCCAACGTTCCCCTTGAGACAACCGTAAGACCAGTTGTTTCAGGTTTCCAATTCTGTCCGTTTCATAATTCAGTGCCTTCAGCGCACTTTCAATGGCTACAATGGTTCCTTCCTGGTCAAACTCGGCAGTTTCATCTTCAGAAAAACCCATTTTCAGGTACTCGGAACGCAAATCGTATGTGATGCCAACTTTTATCATTTCTTCGGCGCTTTTATTTTTGTAAATTCCCTCCTGCTCAAGCATAGTCGGGATATTTAAAAATTTTATCTTCATAATTTCTCAGGATAACTTCACCGTTTTCCCTGCCTTCGAAATAATCGGGCAAAAGCGGGATTTTTCCTCCGCCTTTGGGTGCGTCAATTACAAACTGAGGCACCGCGTAACCAGAGGTAAATCCCCGTAATCCTTTGATAATCTCGATTCCCTTATCAACTCTTGTCCTGAAATGAGCAGAGCCCGGAATAGGGTCGCATTGATAGAGATAGTAAGGTTTTACTCTTGCCTTCAGCAATTCGTGCGTCAGCTTTTTATAGACTTCCACACTGTCGTTAATGCCTTTTAGCAAGACGGTCTGGCTTCCCAGTGGAATTCCGGCATCAGCCAGCCTGTTGCAGGCTTCACGCGTTTCCGGTGTCAGTTCATCAGGATGCGTGAAATGCAAACTAATAAACAGCGGATGATATTTTTTCAGCATCTGTGTTAAAGCCGGAGTTATTCTCATCGGTAACACAGCCGGCACCTTACTTCCAATCCTGATAAACTCCACATGTTTGATGGCTCGTAAATGCGAAAGAATGTATTCCAGCCTTTCGTCGGACAGCGTCAGTGGATCACCACCGGATATTAATACGTCCCTAACTTCGCTATGTTCTTGAATATAAGCAATCGCAGCATCAATCTGCGACTTACCCGCATGCATTTTATCCTTTTTGGAAACCATGTGCGTGCGTGTACAATACCTGCAAAAAGCAGAACAAAAGCCGGTTACAAGGAAAAGTACCCGGTCGGGATAGCGATGCACAATCAGGGGGACAGGGCTGTCATGCTCTTCGCCCAAAGGATCGGATTCTTCTCCTCTGGAGACAATCAATTCATCTAACACCGGAACCATAGTCCTGCGCAAAGGTTGCAGTGAGTCAAACTCATCCAGCAAGCTGGCATAATAAGGAGTTACCCGAATGGGTAAATGCATGGCCTGTTCTTTAAATCCCCGCTCATCTTCAGAAAGATTCAAAACCTTCTCAAGCTGATCAAATGAGGTAAAGCTGTTCCTTACCTGCCATTTCCAATCGGTCCATTCAGTGATGGATGTACCGGGAAAATGACTTGTCAGGAATTGTAAAGAATGGTCAGAAACAACATAATTTCCATGCGCTTTCAAGGAAAGGTTTTCAAGAAACGCTGTTGGATTATTGGCAACTCTGCCTTTTGGCGGAGGGTCGTCAAAATCCTCTTGCAACGAAGAAGAAGTTGACAAACGTACATTTTTAGCTTTCATCTCTTTAAAAGAGAATAATGATGTTTTTAATTTACTTTTTTACTAAAAATATTTTAAATGAATACGCCTAATTTTTACGCGAAATTATATCAAATTTAAACAGAATACGTTAAAAATTAATTTTTTTAATTGTTTTTTAATACTTTGATAAGCAAATGTTTACAATAATATTTTGAAAATATTTACTCCTTTTCTGTGCTGAAACAAAAATCCTTCGATAAAAAAACATCAAATATACCTTCAGGACGGGCTAAGAAGTAGAAAAGAGCCGATAAATTAGACAAGTAGAATCCCAAAATTTTGTGACTATACAATCCATCAAGCCTTTGAATTCACGTCTATTTTTTCTCCTCGTTGATCACTTTAATGGGCATTGGTTCAGTAACCGAGCCCGTATAAATGGAAACATGCGGGAATGGAATCTCAATACCTTCTGCATCAAAACGCTCTTTGATGGCATCCATCAGGGCATTTTTTACTTTTACCCAATTCTGTTTCGTACTCCAGACGTAAAACAGCAGGTCCAGAGATGAATTTCCGAAATCGTTGAAAATTGCCATAGGCTCCGGATAGTTCAGGCAATCGGGTTCATTTTTTGCAATGTCCATCAAAATGGTCCTGACCTTTTTCAAATCCTCTTTATAAGCTACTCCCACCTTTAAATCAATTCTTCTGATAGGAAACCTTGTAATGTTTGTAAAGGGTGTTTTAATAAGCATTTCGTTGGGAATCCTGACAAAGCGGTTGTCAAAAGTTCTGAGTTTTATGGACAACAAATCGAT
>CAZGZO010000171.1:0-6132 GCA_964529695.1 uncultured Lentimicrobiaceae bacterium | reverse complement strand
GTGATGACTGTAACCGAGCCCTGAATCAGGACCATTAATATGATTGCCGATGTGCTCATAACTAATAGTTTATTTTACCGGATAATTTTCTTTTTTTCGATGCAATATGAACCATGTAGCTTATGGCTACAAAGGTTGCAAACAGAAGCAGTCTTGCCAGGTCTTTAAAAAGCATTCCTGTTGGAGCTCCATTCTTAAAATAGACAATTTTCTCATTCAAATGGAAAATCTGAGCAATAATACTGTTAGTTGCCCAAGGCCATGTTCCATGTATAAATAATTGATGGAACGCATCTTGCCATCCAGCCATATTTGTATTTGCAGGTTGTATTAAAGCTGTTATAAAAATAGCGATGATAAAGATAGGGGTAATCCATTTGATAATAAACCTGTAGATTTTTGGTACTCTAATATCAGAGCCCCGGGTAATCTCCTCCCAGCCGTTTTTCATACCGAAGACCCAGGAGAAGAGAATAACTTCAAGCGTTGCAAAAATTACCAGGGAGACCGTGCCCGTCCAATAGTCGTACTCATTAAAGACTCCGTACTGGTAGAAGAATATGGTAGGTAGTGCCAGGATAAAAACGATAACCCCAAGCGTGATTGAACTTTTCTTTCTTTCCCAGCCAAATTCGTCTTCCATAAAGCCCATGAAAGGTGTTCCCATAGCCAGAGATGAGGTGATTCCCGCAAAGAACAATAGACCGAACCATGCGACTCCCGACAAGGTAGCCAGGATGGTGCCCCATTGTCCAAACAGGTAAGGCATCGTCTTAAATGCCATCATGAATCCTGCATTTTGTTTTACCCATCCTAATCCCATATAACCAACAGCGATTGGAATAACAACAGAGGCTCCCAAAACAATTTCTACAAATTCGTTCATCCATCCGGCAGTCATAGCATTTAGCGCCACATCGTCGTTTTTATCCAGATAGGCTGCGTAACAATGGATGGTTCCCATCCCAACAGACAGCGTGAAGAATATCTGCCCTGCCGCCGCAAGCCAGACTTTAGGATTGGAAAGACTGTCAAAATTTGGTTTCCATAAGAAATCCAGACCCATGTGAGAATTACAGGTAGTACAACCGGCAACTCCCGTGTGTCCCAATGTAATTCCTCTGATAGCCAAGAAAATACCAAATATGATTAGCAAAGGCATTCCTATTTTAGCAACCTTTTCAATTCCCCCGCTAAGTCCTTTTGACAAAATGTAAATATTAATAGCCAAAGTAATGACAAAAATAGCGATGGCCCATCCGGGGAAATTAACTCCTACTGTACTATGGACGCCTACATAATGGTCAAAAGCGGCACTAACCTGGTGCCTATTTAACCCGGTAAAACTCTGAAAAATAGATTTAAAAGTATAGCTTAAAGTCCAGGATTCGATATATGTGTAATATGAGATAATTCCCAGGTCGGTAAAGATCCCGAAAACACCAACGTATTTCCAAAATCTCCGTTTACCCATGCTATCTGTGATAAATGGCGTGGAGTGGTTCCCACGAATACCTCCGTATCTTCCCATAGACCACTCTATCCAAAGCAGTGGAATTCCCATCACAAGAAATGAAACAAAATAGGGGATGATGAATGCACCCCCGCCATTTCGGATCGCCTGAACTGGAAATCTCAGAAAGTTACCCAAGCCGACTGCATTACCGGCCATGGCCAAAATAAGGCCAATTCGAGATCCCCAACCGTCTTTTTTTTGTGCCATAGATTGCAGATTTAATGGAAAAAATGAAGAATTATCTGCAATGATAAGAAATTGTGACTTTTTTTCAGCTATAAATCACAAAAAATTTTAGAAGATGTCCACTTCTTAAAAGAAAATTAATACTTAAAAGTACCGTAGGTCGTTTTTATGGTCAATCTTTTTGAATCTGATTGCTCAACGCGTCCTACCACTTGCGCATCCACGTTAAACGATTTTGATATAGCTATTAAATCCGATGCAATTTCCTCAGGAACATAAAGTTCCATGCGGTGCCCCATATTGAAAACCTGGTACATTTCTTCCCAAGGTGTTCCAGATTGTTCCTGGATCATTTGAAATAATTCGGGGGTAGGGAAGAGGTTATCTTTAATTACATGAAATCCTTCAATGAAATGCAACACTTTTGTTTGTGCTCCACCACTGCAATGAATGATTCCGTGAATTTGTTTCTTATACTTTTCAAAAATGGACTTAATGATAGGTGCATAGGTTCTTGTCGGAGATAGAATCAATTGGCCAACAGTAACTCCTTTTACAAGTGAAGCATCGGTGAGTTTGAGTTTCCCTGAATAGACCAGTGAATCGGGAACGGCAGGGTCAAAGCTTTCAGGATAGGAAGCGGCCAGGCCATGTTCTAAAACGTCATGACGTGCCGAAGTCAGCCCGTTACTTCCCATACCGCCATTGTATTTTTCTTCATAAGAAGCTTTTCCGAAAGAAGCCAAGCCAACAATGACATCACCCGGTTGAATATTGTTTTCAATAATTTCTTCTCTTTTAATACGGGCGGTAACCGTGGAATCTACGATGACTGTCCTGACCAAGTCACCCACATCGGCTGTTTCTCCTCCTGTTAAATGAATGGAAATTCCCAGATTACGCATGTTTTCCAGAAATTTTTCTGTTCCATTTATCAGTTCAGCTATTACTTCACCGGGAATCAGATTTTTATTGCGGCCTATCGTGGAAGAAAGTAAAATATTGTCTGTGACTCCTGTGCACAAAAGATCATCTGTGTTCATTACAATGGCATCCTGGGCAATGCCCTCCCAAACACTCATATCACCGGTTTCTTTCCAATAAAGATATGCGAGTGACGATTTGGTGCCGGCTCCATCAGCATGCATGATGTTGCAATATTCAGAATTACCACCCAAAATATCCGGTATAACCTTACAAAATGCATTGGGATACAAACCTTTATCCAGATTTTTAATGGCCTGGTGAACGTCTTCCTTTGCGGCTGAAACACCTCTTTGTGTATACCTTGATTTTGAGTTTGTTGCCTTATTTTTCATGGATGATTAAAAGATTTGTTTTGGTGTTAAATTGATAATTACCGAATTTTCGTAATACTGGTCGCCCAATCACGATGCCAAAGTATAAATCTTTGGAAACAATAAACTGGATGTTTTTGACGGTCTTCCCGGCAATGGTAATGCTTTTCAGATTTACCACTGCATGGTCAGCAATGGTATTATTTCTTAGCACTCTATCCGGATTTTGGAAATCATTTTTAGTAATGACTCCTTCCTGCAACATCCGGATGGCTCTTTTTACTGAAATCTGGGCACTGTTATTCGGGTCAAAAATAAATTGTTCAGCGTAGCCATTTACGACACATTGAGACACGTACTGGCCATTGGTTTTATTTTTGACAAAAGAAACAGCGTTTTGTGGTTGATTGATAGCAATGGTCATGCTGGTGTCAGTGGCAGCTATGTTTTCATTGGGAGAAAAGTCTCTGCGTAATACCCTGAAATCGGTCCTCCGGTTCAATGCATAGGCAGCTTCCTTTTCAGAAGAATTTTTAATGTTGCTGATATAATTCTTATTCAATGTAGTACCTTTTGCAAAATCGAATCCATCTTTATACATGGTTTTTTGCAGGGTCCTTGGAACACGTTCTCCATAGCCTTTAGCCACCAGTCTCTCTGGATTAATTCCTCTCATAATAAGGTAGTTAACTACAGATAGAGCACGTTTTTGAGATAAAATATCGTTGCTTTCTTCGGAACCTCTTGAATCAGTATGAGAGCCTAATTCAATAACCAGTTTGGGATTATCCCTCAACAGTTGAACAAGCCCTTGCAAAGAATCCTGGAATTGTGGTTTTAAATTCCATTTTCCAAAATCATATAAAATATCCGGAAGTACGATAGGTTTTGACGGGATTCGTTTTAATGAGAAATTGATTTTAAAATCTTCGCTGATTTTCTTCCCGACTGTGGTAAGCTTCTTTGAGACAGTAAAATAATTTGGAGTACCTACAGTTAATGTGTAGACCGTATTTTTTTTGATTTGACTTTTTTCAAAAGAATAAAATCCTTTGTTGTTTGTGATGGTAGTTAATGTTGGAGTTTTAGGACCTGAAAGTTTTACCTTGAGGTTAGGCATCCCGAAAAGCGTTTGATCGTCCTGGACTGTCCCGGTAAGGGTGAAACTAACCGTGGGCTGTACAAAAGAATATATGTCTTCTTTGCCTTTGCCTCCTTTCCGGTTGGAACTGAAATAACCATCGTTATGTCCTGGTTCGAAGATAATTGCAAAATCATCATGTGTTGAATTGATGGGATATCGGAGATTCACGGGCTTTCCCCAATTTCCGGTCGAATCTTTTCTGCTGACAAAAATATCCAGCCCCCCCATGCCACCGTGTCCGTCAGATGAAAAGTATAAAGTGCTATCATTTCTTAAGAAAGGATATACTTCGTTTCCCTTTGTATTGATTATCGGTCCCAAATTGAATGCATGACCAAAAGGTGCTCCTTTACTCTTGCGTCTGGTTACCCAAAGGTCTGTTCCGCCAAGGCTTCCTCTTTTGTCTGAAGAAAATATCATTGTAAGTTCATCAGGACTTAAGGTAGGCTGTCCAACGGTCATTGTGCTGTCAATTCCTCGTATTTTAACGACTTTTGCTTTGCCCCAATTACTGCCTATACGCACTGATTTGTAAATCTGGCAACCGGTGGTTTTGTCTTCTATTTTTTTACATCGTGTAAAATAAAGCTCGTTGAAATGGCTGTTTAAAGTAGCTGCCCCTTCATTGGCTTTGGTATTGATATTTCCGGACCTGTCCAGCAACACAGGCTTTGTCCATTTTCCATTACGATCCAATTGGGTGACAAACAAATCTGTGAATTTCATACCTGTCCAGTTGTCAATATCCTTACCTGTGCTCTCTTTTCGGTTTGAAGTAAAAACAAGTCGATTATAATTTCCTGAAAGAAATACCGGTGCAAAATCAGATGCTCTGGAATTGATTTCCCTGACGTCCTTTACTTTATAATTCAAAGGATGTGCTATCCAATTTTTCACCAGTTTGGTTGTTTTTACGCCGAGTTCACCTCTTGGATCGGAGGGGACACTATCCTGATACATCTTGTAATATTTCAGGGCTTCATTAAATTTTCCGTTCATTTTTAAAACATCGGCAAGGTCCAGCATGACAATGGGGTGTTTTTTTTCATAGCCATAACGCATCAGGTGCATATAAAGAAACTCTGCACGCGTGTAGTTTTGTGTCATGTTTAGACATTCTGCCATCCGGTAGGCAACCTCATTTTTTTCTTTACGGTTATCCCTGATTTTGTAATAAGCTTTCTCGTATTTCTTTAAAGCGGCGAAGTATTGTTGGCTCTCGTACAGCTCATTCGCTGTTTTTAATCTGCCAAGATGTTGAGAAAACGAAATTCCGGGGAGCAGGAGTAAAAGGCATAAAATGAAGAATTTCCCTGCTTTTGACATGACCATATCATTTTCCTCCGGTATTTTCTGATTTTGAGAATGTTTTAGGATTCTTTTTCAGGTGCTCTTTTTATTTGTTTAGCTGTATCCGTTTTTTTCTTGTTGGCCACTTTTGGTGCCTTTTCCTTTGAAGCTGTTGTGGTTTTGGGTTTTGTTGTCCGAGGCTTCTTTGCAGTTGTTTTCGTCGCTTTTGCAGCTGGTTTTGCTTTTGCTTCAGCTGCAGTTTTTGGCCCTTTGGATGGAGTCTTATTACTCTTTGGTGTAGTTTTTGGCTTTGAAGCTGCCTTTGGTTGTCTTCCAGCCGGTTTAGTTGTTTTTCCTGTTGTAGAAGTTTTTCTGGTTACCGGTTTTTTAACCTCTTTGACATCTGTTTCGGCATCTTCCTGAACAATATCGGCTTTAGGAACCTTCTTTTTTGCTGAAGCATTAGGTTTCTTTGTTTTTTTCTCTTCTACAGCAAGCTCTGATTCATTTTCCGAATCACCTTCCAAATCCAGTTTTTTCTTGTATTCTTTTAGCTTTTCTTCTCGTTCAATTCGATCAGCCTCCCGGTTGATTTCATTTTTCACATCTTCTGAAGCTCGTTTAATATCACCAATAAATTTCCCAAGGCCACGGGCCATTTCAGGTATTTTTCCCGGACCGAATATGAGAAATATTGC
>CAZGZO010000170.1:0-6142 GCA_964529695.1 uncultured Lentimicrobiaceae bacterium | reverse complement strand
CTTTTTTAATACATGTTTTACCATAGCCCAGTGCAATCCATCAGAAATATAATACTTCTGAAAATCAGGTTCTGTCGCAAACCAGGCACTTTCGTAAAATCCGTTATATGACAAAAGCAATGCCGCCCCCACCGGACCCTTTCCAAAATAACTGACAAAAAACGCTGCTTCTTCTTTCATTGTATCGTGAAAAAACATCCTGAAAAATTCTTTTCCATAGGGTGGAGAACCTAATTGATGCATTTTCCGGGAATAAACACTATAAAAATCATTCAATAGCTCCTCACCTCCTAACTGAATATTGACTCCACATCTCCCAGCTTTTTTGATTTTCCGGCGCAGGTTAGAAGAAAGGCGATGCCATTGTTCGTCTTTAGTGCCACTGAGTTTCATAAAAGAAGTTTCTTTTATAGGTATCGTGGGCACACCAGGCGGATTCAGGCTCCTAAGGAAAAGGGATGTTTGTAAGATGTTATTCTCTGGGATGGTCTCAGAAGACAGGTTGTATCTGTAAAACCCCGCTGAAAGGGAATTCTTTTTTATAAGCGCAACCAGTCTTTGAATCACAGAAGAAACATCTGGAACCGGCTGATGGGCATATAATCCGCCATAAGAAAAATGGGGCAGACTTACATAAGCCTTTCCAGTAAAAACCAAAGGAAAGATGCCTACTGGCTGACCCTGCCGATATAAGATGAAGTAAAGAGTCCTCCAATGAAAATAATCCCTGTAAAAGTCAGAAAAAGCCGGATTGAATGAAAAAGGAATCACTGCAGAATCTGATTGGACGAATTCATTCCATAGTCTTCGTCCCCCTTCTTCAGGCAAAGAAATTATTTCATTCATTGTTTTTTCTTCTCTTAGGTTGGCCTAAAATACTAAAAAATGGAAGTATGAATTTAAATGAGGAAATAAAGATGTGAGGATGATAGTATCAGTTATTGACTACCGACTACCAGGCATCAGGAAGAAAAGGTACCGAACTTTACCAACAAAGTCCTAAATCAAAGGCCGTTTACAATCAAACGAAATCAGTGTAATATCAGAAGTCATAATACAGATTCCGAAGCGACGTCCTCAAACCGACATAAAAATAACGGGTATTAGCATTTGAAGAACCTGTTTTCAGATTGCGGAAAACGGCCCCCACGGTAAAGTTCAGGTTATAAGTCGGATTGATTAAAAAAGATGCCCTGATATCCTGGTATAGCAACCGGTTTCGTATACCCTGACCAACATAATTCCCGTAATCACGAGCCCTGGTAAGATAAGATTTATAAATGTCGCCTCCGTAGTTCATTCCTGGAGGGTCGGTACCGAAGATAGAGTATAGAAACTCATACTGGAAATAAAACCTTCTATAATGATATCTTATAAAATTAACTGATTCCTTGAAATTGGCACCAAAAGGATCGGCTAGAGGCTGATTATAAGCCCCATAATTTATTCTTTCCCATTGTTCAGAATAAGTATAAGGAGGAACATAGTTAAACTCAGACTGTAAATAAAGATTCTTTACATGAAAAGCGTCAAAGGTTTTAAATCCCAACTGAAAACCCTGCTTGTTGTCCCAATATCCTTTACCAGCCAGAACCTTACTCAAGACAAATTCATCCAACATCACCTGGCTGTAGAAAACGCTATGTTTTCCGGCAATCACACTGAAATTGAGCCCCAACAGTGCATTATCAGGAGAACCAACACTGAATTCCACGGATCTAAGGAAAATAACCGGATCTAGATACTGAAGATCAAAACCACGATAATTACCATTATTTGAAACATTGCTCCAAACAACTGCATCAAACAAACTTAGAGAAACCCTTTTCGAAACCGCCCAACTTAGATAATGAATTGCAGAATATTTGCGAGCATAGCCACCCGACAAAGTACTGTCTTGCAAATCAATATACTGATTAAACAGTACTTGGTATTTTAAATGCCATACATTCAAGGTGGTTTTAAAAAATAAATTGCTGGTAGAATTGTCCGACAACAATAATGAACGGTATCCATCTCCAAAAAAGTTTTTTCCATGGCCAAACTGAAATACCAAATATTTCCCTGCCTGCCAGGCAATATAACCATTGGCGTTGTTAAAATCGAATCCATGCCCGTTTAAATAATAATGCAGCCCGGTGTTATTCAGCAACACTTGTACTCGACCCTGCCCAGGAATAACCAGATTTTTCTCAACATAAGCATTTACATAGCTCGGAAAAACTGCCTGATTTTCATAAAAGTTTGTGTAAAAGACAAAATGCTTCCCAAGAGCACCCTTAATTTCAAAACCACGCGTATTCACCCAGGTATTTTTACCATCAGCAAAATCATGCCCCACTGAAAAATTCATCAGCGGATTAGCCTCCAGGGAGAAACCTTTTTTGTGGATAGAGATAACATTATCATTAAAGATCTTATCCCAGGCCTTTTGTTTCCATGTTTTATCAAAAGTCCGATTCATTCTTTGCCCTGCCTGAATAGAATCCAGATTGATCGCTGCTTTGACATCCCAGTAATTATAAGGCCTCACGGAAGTATGAAAACGAAAGTCTTTACTGTAAAGATATTTGGAAAGGTTGGTACCAAACTGGTCATTCAATGGCAGATATCCACTTTGAGCGAACATCGGCATTCCTTTCAAAAAGAATAAACAAATCAATAAAAGGATAAAGAATTTTCTGTTCATAAGAAACTGGTTTAAATCATAAGGGAAAAAAGCAATCTTGTAAAGAGACTTACCTCCAGAACTCAGAATATTAACCTATAAAATTACAGATAAATTCCTGATGATCATAATCGGCATCGGGCACATTCCTTTTTATCCTGCTAATCAATATTTGCAGAATATGGGCCAACAATATTTTTTTTATGACGCTTTCTTACAATATAATAAGGAATAAAAGAGAGAATTCCCGCCAGCATAATCAGCATGATTATATGATCACCTATACTCAAATTCCGGAACCAAAATGACAGTATTATAAAAAATAAGTTAAAGCTCAACAATATTAATGTTGCTTTATGATGGCTACCCGTAATATCCAGAAGATAGTGGTGAAGATGTCTTTTATCAGGTTTAAAGGGAGAAACTCCTTTCATCATTCTTACCAACATAACTCTTACAGTATCAAACATTGGTATTATCAGAATACCAATAGAAACTGAAGGCGCCGCTTTAATGAAATAGACATTACTCGCACTCATAGTCACGTTTATTTCATTGAACTCAATCGCAAGAATTGACAAAATAAACCCTAGAAGCAACGAACCAATATCTCCCATAAATATTTTCTTTGTCTTTGAGAAAAAGTTGAAACGGAAGAAAGCCAAAAGTGATCCTACTAAAATAGCAGACATTACAGCAAGTTCAATATGGCCCGTAAGATAAAACCAAATCCCAAAGGCTAACGAGGCCAAAATACCGACTCCGGAAGAAAGACCATCGATACCGTCTATCAAGTTAAAAGCATTAATGATAGCAACAATTACAAATAAACTGAGAAAGTCGCTAAAAGAATTGGGTAACGTATATATTCCCATAAACCCATGCAGACTTGAAATTCTGACTCCACCCAAATCTATAATGATTCCGGCGGATATAATTTCGCCAACTAGTTTTTTTGCAGGGCTGATTTCTGAAATATCATCTTGCAATCCGAGAAAGAAAATTATGAGAGCCGAAGCCATAGAAAACTGAAAAAAAGGCACCTTCGGGATATCCAAAAAAATCAAAGATGAAATAACAAAGCCTGCAAAAATGGCAATTCCACCCAACGTAGGGGTTGTTTCCAAATGTGAAGTACGACCATTGGGTACATCATACAAGTTTTTTAATTTAGCCACATTCAAGATAGATGGTATTGAAATGTAGGCTACTACAAACGCAACTACAAAACCTGATATGATATCAATGGGCACCTCCCTTGTAACTTCCGGTACGATCATTCCTTACTCCTTATATCTGAAACAAAAATAAGGTAAAAACTCTATTTACAAAGAATAATTACAAGAAATATTTCCCCAGGTTATTATTTCAACCAACCAAAATAGTGATTTGCTAAACGTCCTTTCAAAAGCTTCATTGTCCAAAAAATAGTGATCGGAATTTTTGCTAAACAACACTGCAAACGCTAAATTATCTCTTTTTATCAAGCACCTGAAAAACAGAGTTATTACTAATAAATTCGGGTACAATTTCTTTCATTTTTTGTACAATCAGGAACTCGTCTTTTTCAATAATAAGTTCTGTTAATTCATTGATAAATTTTGTAACTTCATCAAGTGTTAAACCGGAAACCCGGGCACGCATAATCTTAGGATGTGGTGTAAGTAGTAAGTCTTCTCTTTTTGTAAGCAATTCCTCATATAGTTTTTCACCCATACGCAGACCTGTTTCCTGAACCTCAATATCAACGTTTGGTTTAAGACCATATAGTTGTATCATTTTCACAGCCAAATCATATATTTTTACAGGCTGCCCCATGTCAAATACAAAAATATCATCACCTTTTCCCATCGCACCAGCCTCCAATACCAGGCTGCATGCTTCCTGAATGGTCATAAAATACCGTGTAATATCTTTATGCGTAATTGTAACAGGTCCTCCTTGTTCAATTTGCTTTTGAAACAACGGAACAACCGATCCATTTGAACCCAAAACATTTCCAAACCTTGTGGTTACAAATCGAGTTTTCACTTTGGACAAGCTATGAACATATATTTCCGCAATGCGTTTGGAAGCTCCCATAATATTCGTCGGATTTACTGCTTTGTCTGTAGAAATCATAACAAATTTTTCTACCTCGAATTTCAAAGCTAAATCTGCCATAATTTTAGTACCAAAGACGTTAACCATCAGTGCTTCATAAGGATTTATTTCCATCAAAGGCACATGCTTGTAGGCGGCTGCATGAAAAATAATATCCGGACGAAAAGTATCCATGATATTAGTCATCCTAAATCGGTCCTTTACATTGGCTACAATAAATTCAATCAAGTCAAAGTTTCCCTTTTCCTTTGCTGAAAGGTTTAACTCATATTGGAGAGAATAAATAGCAGACTCTGCTTGATCTACCAAAATCACTCTTTTGGGCGAATTATTTAAAACTTGCCGTGCCAATTCACTTCCTATAGAGCCAGCGGCACCAGTAATCAAGACTACTTTATTCTTTAATTCCCGGTAAACATTCTTACTGTCCAACAAAATAGGATCTCGTTGCAAGAGCTCCTCAATCTTAACCCTTTCCAACTGATGTGCATTAAACTGCCCATTGATCCATAAGTTCAACGCCGGAATAATTTTTACCTGTATTCCTAGTTTTAAACAAATTTCGATAATTTCCTTCTTCTTAGCCGGCAACATATCCGGTACTGAAATAATTAACTGTTTTACATTTTGTTTCTTAATATAGGAAAGTCGAAATGCTACGAAATAAGATACAATGGGGATTCCTTCTAAAGTTTTATATGCTAATGAGGGATTGTTATCCACAAAAGCTACCACCTTATAATTATTTTCCTTGTCCTCCAATAACGTGTTTTTTGTAAGCACGCCGGCAGTTCCTGTTCCGTATATAATTACGCCTATCTGGTTCTTTTGTTCCAATCTAATAACTTGATTATAGACGCGTTTCACAAAAAACCTGCTACCTATGAGCGCCCCCAGAAGCAACAAATACTGTAAGATCAGAACAGGGAAAGAAGGCCATTCTTCGGAAGCTGGTGTTTGTAAATTTTCAGTGACAATTACAAAAGCCAAGATAATGACAAAAGCCCAGGTTATCGCCTTAAAAATATTGTAGGCATCTGACATACTCGTTTGCCTGACAATGCCCGAAAAGGTGCGGAAAAATAAAAAAGCCCCAATATAAAAGACAAAAATAACCCTCAGTTGTAGTACAAAAACAGAGAGGTTAATATTCAGGAAATTAAAATTATTTTGAATCAGTAAAGCGAGCCAAAATGTAAATACCACAAGAAAGACATCAAGGGCAAAAATAAACCAACGTGAAATATACCTTTCAGAAAGAGAATCTATAATTAATTTTACCATAGGGGTTTTATCATTTTCCTTAATTCAGGATAAAAATTATGTTGCGAGAATACTCGTCCCTCATTTGATTTTAAAGTAAAAATACAA
>CAZGZO010000169.1:0-6225 GCA_964529695.1 uncultured Lentimicrobiaceae bacterium | reverse complement strand
AGAAAACAGCTACTTCTGACTGGATGGAGATCGAGCGGCAGCGCGGAATTTCCGTTGCTACTTCGGTTATGGGTTTTGAATATGAAGATTACAAAATCAATATTCTTGATACCCCTGGTCACCAGGATTTTGCTGAAGACACTTTCCGTACGCTAACCGCTGTTGACAGTGTTATTGTCGTGATTGATGTTGCTAAAGGTGTAGAACCACAGACTGAAAAATTGGTAGAAGTTTGTCGCATGCGGAAAACGCCCATCATGGTATTCATCAACAAACTTGACCGTCCCGGAAAAGAGGCTTTTGATTTGCTGGATGAAATTGAAGAAAAGCTCCATATCAATGTGACACCTTTAAGCTGGCCTGTGGGAATGGGAAGCTCTTTCAAAGGCGTTTACAACATTTTTTCCAGGAACCTTCATCTGTTCAGCCCATCACGTCAGGTAGTGGAAGAGGGTATCCAGTTTGATGATCTATCGAATCCGGAACTGGAAGATTATCTGGATGAGAGTGCTGAAAATCTTCGCAACGATGTGGAATTAGTGGAAGGTGTTTATCCTGATTTTGACAAACAAACTTATCTGAATGGTGATGTGTCACCGGTGTTTTTCGGCAGTGCGCTGAACAATTTCGGGGTGAAGGAATTGCTGGATGTTTTTGTGGAAATCGCACCGTCTCCCATTGGAAGACCAAGCGATGAGCGTTTTGTAAAGCCTGAAGAAGAATCCTTTACGGGGTTTGTGTTTAAAATCCATGCCAATATGGATCCCAACCACCGTGACCGCATTGCTTTTGTAAGGATCGTATCCGGCACTTTTAAAAGAAATACGCCCTACCTTCATATCAGACAAAATCGTCGATTGAAGTTTTCCAGCCCTACTGCTTTTATGGCGCAAAAAAAATCTATTGTTGATGAAGCTTTCCCGGGAGATATCGTCGGACTTCACGATACGGGAAACTTTAAAATAGGAGATACGGTGACTGATGGAGAAATCCTGAATTTCAAAGGAATTCCAAGTTTCTCACCGACATTGTTCCGGTATGTTGTGAACGATGATCCTATGCGTGCCAAACAATTGTCAAAAGGCATAGATCAGCTCATGGATGAAGGCGTTGCTCAGCTTTTTACCGGGAAACAAACCGGCAGGAAGATCATTGGAACAGTTGGAACACTGCAGTTTGAAGTAATTCAATACCGGCTGGAACATGAGTACACTGCCAAATGCCGTTATGAACCGATTACACTTTACAAAACTGTCTGGTTTGTAAGTAAAAATAAAGAGCAGCTGGAAGATTTTCGTGCACGCAAAAGTTCGCAAATTGCACTCGATAAAGAAGGACGCGAAGTATTCCTTGCCGATTCAAAGTTTTCCCTTCAGATGGCGCAGGACAAGTATTCTGATATTAAATTCTATTTTACTTCTGAGTTTGATGGGGTAGATTAGTTTCCCGATAATTTGTAAGAAACAGATACTTTGTGGAACTTCGTGCTTTCCTTTGAGTTTCTTTGTGGTTTAATTTTTTACCACAAAGGGACACAAAGTGCATCACTAAGGCGCGCAAAGGAATTTTTAGATTCAAATATCAATACGTCTTCGTCATGTCGCTGGGAATGGCAAGGATGAAATTAGCCTTATTCAAATTTCCTTTTGATAGATTTTCGATACCTTTTTGCTCGACAGAGGAGATGGTAACGATTTTAAGTCCCGGTTTGTATTTATTCAGATACCAGATAATTCCCTGATAGTTATCACTGTGATATGACCCGTTAAAATGGATAAACAAATCACCTTTGCCGGCATATTTTGAAATAAACCATCCCATGGTAGCATCTTTAATAGCTTGTGCTTTAGGAAGGTTCTTGCTCATGTGCCCCATCATCCCTTTCATCTGCGTAAGCATATCTTTATAACCTTTCAGATTGGGATCGTAGGGGACAGGCAGCGGTGCAATGTAAGATTTTGCTTCCGCCGTAAGGCTTTCAAGCGCACTAAAACCTTTCCTGTAAACCAGGGATGCATAACGCCTTGGAATGTTGGTAGCAATAAATTTCAAATGATGTTTCACTGCAAAAGTTACCAGCGGACTGTAATCTGTTTTATAATTGGGCCATAAACGGGCTTCATCATCAAAGTTCCTCTTTGTGATTTCTCCTTTAAGATATTCATTGATAATCAATTGATTATCGTGTTCAAACATTTCTGCACCCAGTATGATTCTCCCACTTTTGTTTTTATACAGGTCTTTTGTGAGCTCCAGTTCCAACCAATGACAAATGGGATCATTGTGTTCTTCGCCAAAGAAGACGACATCAGCTTTTGCTGCAGCAGCAAGTACTTTGGAATATTTTACTGCTTTCCCATTGGCACTGAAAAAGCGATATGCAGGCTTATCACTTTTGAAAGCAGCAAAAGTGAAAAACAAAAAAAGCAGTAAAAGAAGTTTTCTCATGGAGCGAATATTTTAATGTTTCTTTTTCAATTTGTCCTCATAAAAAGTAAAAGGCAGCAATGCCTCAATTCCGGAAACCACATGAACAGGACCGGTTTCTCCTCTCATAATAATTTTAATTTTTTGTTTCTGCCGGTGTTCAGCTTCCACGATTACCTGGCGACAGGAACCGCAAGGAGTGATAGGGTTATTGACTAGAAAGTGTTCAGCTTTAGCGCTGATAGCCAAGGCTTTTATTTTAACATCCGGATACTGTGAACTGGCATAAAACAAAGCCACACGCTCAGCACAAAGCCCGGATGGATAAGCTGCATTTTCCTGATTGGAACCGGTTACAACAACTCCGTTTTCAAGTAAAACGGCGGCTCCCACATGAAATTCGGAATAAGGAGCGTAAGATTTTTTTACTGAATTTAATGCCTCACTCAATAAATTCTGTTCTTCTTGTGTCAATTCCTGTTCATTTTCGTATTCCAGGAATTTGATTTTAACCTCTTTGACTTCCATTTATTGAATTTTAGCGCTAAATTAACAAAATTCGGTGAAACGTTTCTTTTAAGGTACAGAAAACCAGTGGAAAAGAAATAAAAAGAATGTTCTTCTATAAATGATTAATTGTCAGGCAAAAAAATCTAACTATTTGTTTTTGAAAGGCTTTTTTGTTGAATTCCAAACATAAAGAGCGATGAGAAGAACGCGAAAACACTCACTCCCACGTGGGTTTCCAGATTATCATCAGATAAGAATGAAATCAGCATGATTAAGTAGAATACCATGAAAAAATAATTGCGATAACTTTTGGTGAGAATAACCGGATAAATCAAAGCAAAAAGAAAAAACAAAAATCCAAATAGGCCTAATGCAGCAAAGACTGTTAGGTATTGGTTATGCGACAAATACATGTATTTCTTGTCCAATTGTGTATGCATCTTATTAAATTCCTGATGGAAAGCACTTTTTAAGTTTCCTGTTCCTACACCTGTCCAGAAATGGGCCTTAATAATGTTTAAAGCGGCTTTGAAATAAACAATACGTTGAAATACAGAATTACCACTGGCATTACCTGTGTGTTTATAAACTTCGTAACCTTTAACTATCTTCAAAAGTCTTGAATGAAAACCCGGATGAACCACATAATTGTAATTCGCTATACCATTTTCAATACGTTGAATATCAACTGTGCTCAGTGCCGAGACACCCCTCGCATCTTTCCTGAGGTCTTTGGATGTCAAATACCGGATTAATGTCTGGCTCAAATGATTTCCTTCTTTATCCAGACCATCGTATGGCAGCTTGCTTATTTTATCCCAACTTTGCCTCAACTCAGGTATGCATAGATAGAGCCCAACATATTTCCCGTCTTCAATGCCAAAATGCGTGGTATCAAATACATAAGGATTTCCAAGTGATGTGAATTTATCAAGCTTCTGAAAATTAATCTTTGAAGCTGTATTCATCATTCTTACTTCTTTTTTCACATAAAAGTACATGGATGATGGTATTCCCACTGCCAGAATGACAAAGGCCACTTTTACGATAAGTTTCTTTTTCGTTACGAGTACCTGATACACAAGATAAAAAAACCCTACCAGTATAATGGTTGCGAACGCCGTTAAAGATTCCATAAGATAAAGGAAAACCAAGAACCATAATGCCAACACTCCCATCAATATTTTTTGCCTGGCTGAAAAGGAATGCTCTTTCGTGATGAAATATACAAGAATAAAAAAGCCGAAACTTATGCTCAGACCTAAACGAACTGAGGAAATAAAAGGAGAAACCTCTCGAATGTTGACATAATCACCTTTCAATAAAATATAGCTTCCCACCATCGTAGCCCCAAATAGCGCAAAGATGAAAAAGAACAGAATTCTTTTAAGGGTTTGGTAATCTATCTTTTCAAGGCTTACAAAAACCAATGGAAACAATAACAGCGGGAGCTTCACGCGAAGATCTCCCAAACCGTTGGAGAAATCTGTGGTTTTGAGAAGTCCCAGGACAAAAATGAGAAAAATTGAGGCGAAAACAACAGCTGCCTTGTTGCGCCAGAAAATTACAACTCTGTCAGCAATGCCCGAACGGCCTGTACGAAACAAGTAAAGAATCAGGAAATAAAACCCACGAAAGAATCCTTTTTGTCTGAAAAACCGGACTATTACAACCAATTGAATATCCGCCCAAATCCAAACTGCTAATAGAAAAAAAGATGCCAAACTTATGGCATACATAGATAACGGTAGGCTGAGCACAAAAAATATCAGTGCCCAGCCGTAAACGTAGCTGAAAATGGTTTTTCTCCCATTTCTCATAGGAAGGGTTTCTTTTCCAGGCGCAACCGGAGTTATTTCATAGACTTCTTAGTACTATGCTTCATGGATTTCTTCTTGCTATGCTTATCGATCTTGCCCTTTAAAATATCTTCGTATTCCTTTTTATTTTTGAGAACCTGAACAGCTTTTTCAACCTCTTTATCATTTACCAGTGATGCTTCCACTTTTCCTGCCTGATAAAAATAACGGGTCGCTATTTCAATGCGAAGCATGGCTTCAATCTCACTTTTATGTTTGTTCAGATCTTCTTTCTTAGACGCAACCAAGGTTTTATGCAGACTATCCAGTTCAGGTTTGAGTTCCTGAAAATAACCTTCGTTCTTCGAGCTTTGTTTCAATCTATTAATCAATGCCCCGGTTTCAGTTTTGTAATCGAATCCTTTTTTGAGGACAAAGTTTTTAAAATCATTAAAGGTTGCCGGATTAATCCGGAAGGCTGAAGGCCCTGCAATTGTCTTATGATGAAGGACAAACTGATTTGCAAAATTGAAAACATAATTTTGTGTGTACAGATCGCCGGAAAGCTGGCTGAAATACCTGGGTTTCATAATGATATCCGGTGTAATACCGCCGCCATCGTAAACTGTTCTTCCGTCTTTGGTTTTAAAAGCATGAATCATGGAAGCAGGAACCTGTACGGGATCTCCATTTTTGTTTCTGTTGAAATAATCGATCTTTTGGATACAACGTCCACTCGGGATATAGTATTTAGCAATGGTGATTTTCAATTCGCCACCGTAAGGCAAG
This sequence comes from uncultured Lentimicrobiaceae bacterium, assembly GCA_964529695.1. GTDB lineage: Bacteria > Bacteroidota > Bacteroidia > Bacteroidales > F082 > Sulfidibacterium. Next base: position 700 of record CAZGZO010000169.1, on the reverse strand, counting down.
GGGACCACATTTTGCACCAATCCTTTTCCGAATGTCTTTTGCCCAATGATAACTCCCCGGTCGAGATCTTGCATGGAACCCGATACAATTTCCGCTGCCGAAGCCGTGTTTCCGTTCACCAGAATGGCTAAAGGAATCTTAAGATCCGTAACCTGTCCTGTGGTTTTATGGACCTGGCTGTTGGCTGCCAGTTTTCCTTTTGTAGTTACAATGGTGGTTCCTTTTTTGACAAAAATATTGGCGAGGTTCACAGCTTCATCCAACAAACCACCAGGATTATTTCTTAAGTCAAGAATAACTCCTTTGATGTCATCCTTCTTTTTCAGTGCAAGAAATGCATTTCTCACATCATTGGCTGCATTGGGGCTAAATTGTGTCAGATTGATGTATCCGATATCTCCGCCAACAACGCCATAATACGGCACATTAGGAATCCTGACCTTTTCCCGGGTAAGACTTAGTTTGTTGTCGGTAGAATCCCCGTAATGTTGAATAGTCATTGTCAGTTTCGTACCAGGATTACCTTTCAGCTTGTTACTTACCTGGCTGGCACTCCAACCTTTTGCAGATTTCCCATCGATTTTAATGATTTTATCTCCGGCCTTCATTCCGGCTTTTTGTGCCGGGAAACCCTTGTATGGTTCCGTAACTACAACATAATTACCCTGTTGCTGAATTACAGCACCAATACCGCCATATT
>CAZGZO010000168.1:0-6257 GCA_964529695.1 uncultured Lentimicrobiaceae bacterium | reverse complement strand
AAAAGGTAAATGCTGCTTTTACAGCGGGCATCCGGCACTTTGACACCGTGCTGGGTGGATTGGGTGGTTGTCCCATGACAGGTCATGAAATGGTTCCAAACCTGGATTTAACCGAGTTATTGGGGTTCTGTCATAATAAAGGGCTAAAATGTTCGGTGAATGAGGAGAAATTATCGCTCGCGAAACAAAAGCTTTCGGGGATTCTATTTCAATCATAAACAATTTATAAAAGGTCGAGGCTTTTTCAGCATTTCAAACCCATCTAAAAATCGAAGGGTCATCTTCATTTTTGCTGTCAAGACAATGAGCTCATAACGGTGTACAAATACCCTTACAATTTCCACAATTTTCCCGGTTTTCCCATACTAAGAAATAAATTTCCCAATTTGGGATTTTTTTAATGTCCAGAAAAAGGTCAAAAAATTATTAACACCCTGTAAACATTGCTATTACAACCCATCACCAAAGAAGGCACGGTTTTTGGTAAAGGTGTACTGAAATAAATTAAAATTAACAAAATGAAGAAAATTTCTGTATTAATATTTATCTCATTGATTTTTGTGATGGTTTCCTGCAACAAAACCAGTCTTAAACCTGTAAGTACATCAGGTTCCAAAACAGCAAACAGTATGAGCAATTTACAAGTCCCGGCAAACTTTAACTGGAAAACAACACAATCCATCAATCTAACAATCACAGCAAACAAGAATAATTTGGTAAATGTTACTTCTAAGGACGGAATATCTTACCAAAAGGCTTTTTTAAGTGCAAATAACCCTTACACCATGAAATTAGTGATACCAGCTTATGCAAAAGTTCTGAATCTAAATTTCATGGGTCAGAAGGTCGCTTTGAACATCACATCAGAAAACATGAATTATCAGTTCAAATAAATCTATCCTCGTTGTCACAAATTTTGATTATTTCATAAAAACCATTGCAAGAAAGTACACAACATGAAAAGAATACATACTCCTTCAATAAAAAATAGCTTAACGGCCTTGTTCTCTATACTAATGGTCATTTTCTGGAGCAGCAACGTCCAGGCTCAGGAATTCTTAAGAGTCTATGCAAGCAAACCGGGACAGATGACTTCAGATGTAAAGGGAGGAACAACGGAAACAGAAACTTTCAATAATCTTTCAGCTAATGATTACCATTGGGCCCCTCTTCCGGACGGGTACAAATCCAAAATCGGTACCTATTATCAAACTTCCGGAGGTTCTTTCATCGAAGCTGATAACCAATATGGAGCCGGAACTGGAAATTATATGGCTGTCGAGGTTGGCGGCAAGGTGGATTTGGTTCTCAACAAACCGGTAACATATTTTGGTTTTGCCTGGCCTGCCGGTGATGGACAAAATACAATTACTGTTTACCGAAAGGGACAAGTTATTGGTACTTTCAATACAGCTGACGTCATTAAAATGTTGCCTGACAACCACGGCAGCAAAATAACGGCTATCGATGGAACCAAATACAATACCTATAAATATTATGGTAAACCAGGCACCGGTCAGGATTCTCATGAGCCTTTTGCTTACCTTCATTTTGTAGCTAGTTCCGGTATGGCATTTGACAAAATAGAGTTTACCATGGGTGCAGGCGGTAATTTTGAAAATGACAATCATACAATATTAACCAGCGGAACACCGCAGCCACAAGGCTCTTGGGTTCAAATCATTAGCATTAAGACACCAACCGCAGTAAATGACAGCGCTACGGGAACGCCAGGACAAGCTGTTACTTTGGATGTTTTAAAAAATGACGTAAAAGGCGATAGTAAGATTGATCCTTCTACCGTCCAAATAGCAGGGACTTCTTCAGCAGGCGCTTCATTAAATGTCTCCGGACAAGGAGTATGGTCTGTCAACACTAAAACAGGAGCCATCACTTTTACTCCTGATGCTTCTCTTGTGGGGAGCCCAGATACTATACAATATTCTGTAAAAGATGATAATGGTTATGCATCAAATCTGGCGAAGGTCAAAGTCACTTATCCTGTAGGTCCAAAAGCAGCGGATGATCAGGCATTAGCAGAAATGAATCATCCGGTAACTATTCCAGTACTTGATAATGACACAGCCGGGTCAGCGCCACTTGATCCTTCTACGCTGACATTGGTATCCGGTACAGAACCTAACCCATCTACGGTAGGAACATTTAAAGTGGATAATACTAATGGGAAACTCACATTCACCCCTGTAAACAATTTCACAGGAACGGCTACAGTTACGTATAAAATTTACGATAAAAACAATCTATTTAGTACGGCTACCGTAACGGTTAATGTAGTAGCGGGGACTACCAACTATTTCCCGGCATCCGGATACGGAACGTTGGCATTTGAAGATTTATGGCCTTACAAAGGCGATTACGACTTCAATGACATGGTGGTTGATTACCAGTTTAAAGTAACTACTAATACCAGCAACTATGTTGAAAATATTAAAGGGACATTCATTCTTAAGGCTTTTGGAGCTTCATATAAAAGTGGATTCGGTTTCCAACTTTCATCAAATATCAAACCTAATGATCTGACTGTTACCGGTACACAATTGAAAGAGAATATAGTCACACTTAATAGCAACGGCACTGAAGCAGGTCAAACCATTCCTACGATCATTGTTTTCGATAATGCATTTAAACTCATGCAATCACCGGGAGGTATCGGAGTGAACACCACTCCGGGTGAACCTTATGTTACACCGGATACCATCAGAATTAACATTAAGTTCAAACCGAATACATACACCTATAACCAACTGGACATTTCTGGTTTTAATCCATTCATTTTTGTGAACCAGGATCGTTCTGTTGAAATTCACCTGCCAGGTTATAAACCTACAGCCTTGGCTAACAAGAGCCTTTTCGGAACAGGTGATGATGCCAGTAATCCTGCCACAGGTAAATATTATGTAACCAAAAACAATCTGCCATGGGCTATTAATATTTATAGTTCTTTTGATTATCCGGACGAGAAAGTTCCGATCGTTAATGCCTATCTGAAATTTGCAGCCTGGGCTGAAAGTGGCGGTTCATCATACCCGGATTGGTATAAAAACATTTCCGGATATCGAGATGATAGTAATATTTATGTGATTCCAAAACCTTAAGCCTTGAAATAAAGCCTTAAGTGAACCAAAATTTAAAGTGCCTGGAGTTAGATACGGATTATTCTGACTTTAGGCACTTTTATTAATTTCAGACATCATATCCTTCTTATATCCACCCCAAAATCACACCAAAAATCAGAATGGCAACCATATCCACAGCATAAATAACCCCTGTGGTTTTGATTTTGTTTTGCACCTTTTCCATATCGAACACCCAATAAGATACCACAAAGAAAGTGAGGTATCCGAAAATTACTATGAGAAAAGGAGCCGAAGCATTCCACCACGAATAATCCCAGGTAAGCGCACCAACTGCGTTGAGTAAAACCTCAACAATTACGCAAAAAATAGCATTGACTATGGCAAAAAACCATCGGTTAGGAATACCAAGTATCTTCATCTTTTTGTCGGCCGGAAGCATTTTGGCAAAAGCAATACCCGCAATAGCGAACATGAAACAGATTTCGATATTTAATCCAATGAGAATTTCGTATGCAGATTTCCCGGGAGCACCCCAAACCGGGGCAAAATTGGTAAAATGAAAAACCAGGGAATTCCAGATTTCGTTGAACCAGTCCATGCCCCAAAAAGCAAGTCCGGCAAAAACAAGACTCCAGTTTTTCCGTTCAATTTCCACGGCATAAACATAAACCACGAAAGCAAATAGCGGAATGACATACCATTGGAAAGTATTGGGATCACGCAAATACTTCATGGCTTCAAGGGCAGATTGTGTAGGCATAAGGTTGATTATTAATTGAAAATGAGCTAATTTAATAAATAATTCCGATTGCCTCACAGGCATTAAAAAAGGTGATGGTAGTTTTCTCGTTGAAAATGACTTAACGCTATTAGATTTTAATCGTATTTTAATCTATTTCATTACCAGAATACTAAAATCTTCATTATCTTTACTGTAGCTATTATTCAGTCAAATTTTCTTCATAAAACTACTTTTAATTGCAATTAGGGGTCAAGCTTGCAACAACTAAGTAAACTACTTCAACTAAACAGGGGGAAATTATGGCTATCAAATACAAAACTTTAGCAAAAGAAATGCAAACTTTATTGGATGTAAGGAAGTGCATTTCATATGACACAAGTGCAAAATGCAAGGGAAATTTTAATTGCGTGTCGCCAGAATGTGCCAGAACCCTTCCATTTTCTGATGCAGAATCCTATCTGGAAAATAAAGGAATCAGTAATCACAGACAGCGTGTTAGGGTCTTACTGGACCTGAGAGACTTAGGTTTTATTGAAATTCGCCGTTGCCTGGGCAGACAATTCTTTGAGAGAAAATATTATACCGAAAACGGCGAATGGATTATCGTCTTTCTGGGCTAAAGCCAATGAAGTAAGGCGCAAGTGCTTAAAATTGAAAATTCCAAATAAGAATAAACCAATTATAGGCACTTTAGCACACTCTATGAAATCTTCTGACTTCCGTCTTCCGTCTTCCGTCTTCTGACTTCTGACTTCTGACTTCCGTCTTCTGACTTCTGACTTCCGTCTTCTGACTTCTAAAACTCCCTCACAAGATTAGCCATCTCAATAGCCGTCATAGCAGCATCGAAACCTTTATTCCCAGCTTTGGTTCCAGCTCTTTCAATAGCTTGTTCGATGTTGTCTGTAGTAAGGATTCCGAAACTCACTGGGACGAGTGTTTCCAGTGAAACAGAGGCAATGCCTTTGGCAACTTCAGATGCAACCAAGTCAAAGTGTGGGGTATTTCCGCGAATAACGGCACCCAAACAAATAACAGCATCATATTTTCCGCTTTTTGCCATGCGTTTGGCAAGCATCGGAATTTCGAAAGCGCCCGGAACCCAGGCAGTTTCTATCTGCTCTTCTTTGGCTCCATGACGTGCCAGGGCATCCACTGCTCCCGACAATAATTTACTTCCAATAAATTCGTTGAATCTTCCTACGATAATTCCGAATCTTAGTTTCTCTGCGTTAAAGTTTCCTTGTATTGTTTTCATTTATTATGTTATTTAATATTATTAACTTTTTAATCTAAGTTTGTCAAAATATGTCCCATCTTCTTCACTTTAGTCTCCAGGTAAAACTGGTTCACTTCATTGTGGTTAATCATCAATGGGATGCGTTCTACCACTTTGAGACCAAAACCTGAGATTCCGGAGATTTTTTTGGGGTTATTGGTCATCAGGCGGAGCTGTTTGGCACCCAAATCAGCTAGTATTTCGGCCCCAATACCGTAGTCTCGCATGTCGGCAGGAAATCCCAAGGCATGATTGGCTTCCACCGTATCCATGCCTTCATCCTGTAAATGATAGGCTTTCAGCTTGTTCAGCAGTCCGATACCACGGCCCTCCTGACGCATATATAACAATATGCCCCTACCCTCTTTGGCAATTTTTTGCATGGCTTCATCCAGTTGTTCACCACAGTCACAGCGTTTGGAACCAAACACATCGCCGGTAAGGCATTCAGAATGAACCCTTGCCAAAACAGGCTTTCCATCTTTAACATCTCCCATAGTCAGAGCGATATGATGCTCACCGGTAATTTTATTTTGATAGCCATAAGCCTCAAAATCGCCGTATTTCGTTGGTAGTTTTGCCTCGGATACTTGCTCAACCATAATTTCCGTCCGGCGACGGTATTCAATCAAATCAGCAATGGTGATGAGCTTCAACCCAAATTCATCCTTGTATTTAATCAAATCGGGCACGCGTGCCATGGTGCCGTCTTCATTCATAATCTCACAGATAACCCCTGCCGGGAAAAGCCCGGCCAGTTTAGCAAGATCAACAGCTGCCTCGGTATGTCCGGCCCTGATGAGAACACCACCCTTACGGTATTCCAACGGAAAAACATGACCGGGACGGTTGAAATCGGCAGGTTTGGCTTCCGGATCGATGACTTTTTTAATGGTTTTTGCTCGTTCCTGTGCTGAAATACCTGTTGTACTGGTTGCTGCATCAATGGAAACAGTAAATGCAGTCTTGTGGATATCTGTATTTTTCTCTACCATCATCCCGATTTCAAGCTGTTTCAGTCGCTTGCCGGTAATTGGCATACAGATGAGGCCACCGCCATGCTTAGCCATAAAATTGATAGCCGATGCGGTAACTTTACTGGCAGCCATCACCAAATCTCCTTCATTTTCGCGGCGTT
>CAZGZO010000167.1:0-6259 GCA_964529695.1 uncultured Lentimicrobiaceae bacterium | reverse complement strand
CCGGACAGGAATCAAAGAAAGACATATTCTAAAAGGAGAAAAAGGTACTTCTGATTTGGCTGTGGAAGCTGTAAGAGGTCTTCTGGAAAAAACCGGAACCGATCCTGAAGAAGTTGATATGCTGATTTGTGCCACTGTAACTCCCGACATGCAATTTCCTGCAACAGCGAATCTTGTCAGTCATAAATTAGGAATAAAAAATGCATTTAGTTTTGATATGAATGCTGCTTGCTCCACTTTTATTTATGCGTTGATTACCGGCTCAAAGTATGTTGAATCAGGCGAATACAAGAAAGTTGTTGTGATTGGCGGCGATAAAATGTCATCCATCGTAGATTACACCGACAGAGCTACTTGTGTGATTTTCGGTGACGGTGCAGGGGCCGTGATGCTGGAACCTGTTGCTTCGGACGAACCAGGAATCATGGATCATCGTTTTTATACGGATGGTGCTGGCTGGGTTCATTTGCATCAAAAAGCCGGAGGTTCATTGAAACCAGCTTCCCATACTACTGTTGATGCCCGGGAACATTTCATTTACCAGGAAGGACAGCCGGTGTTTAAGTTTGCCGTAACCCGCATGGCGGATGTAGCTGCTGAAATCATGGAACGTAATCAACTGAAATCGGAAGATGTTGCCTGGTTGGTGCCACATCAGGCCAATTTGCGTATCATCGACGCCACAGCAAGACGTATGGGTGTTTCAAAAGACAAAGTCATGATAAACATTCAGCGGTATGGTAATACCACTAACGGAACTATCCCGCTCTGTCTTTACGAATGGGAACCGCAACTGAAAAAAGGTGATAATGTAGTGCTGGCAGCGTTTGGCGGCGGGTTTACCTGGGGTGCTGTTTATCTGAAATGGGCTTACGATCCGAAATAAGGAGTTTGAAGTTTCTATCAACTTCACAAAGAGATTTGAGTGTCTTAAGTGAACTAAAGTGAGCTTAAGTGACTAAAGTTTAAGCCTTAATTTCACGGACTTTATTAATTTTAACCTGATGCTGGTCGTGATTTGCAATCGCGACCGACCTTATTGTGTTCATGAACTATTTGTCAGGAAACGGATTTAAAATTCTATAAACCAAACCTTCCGGATTACAAGTCGGGAAGAGCCAGAGAATTTTAGGTGATTTAACGCAAGTTTGATATAAATTTATTTTTTAAGGCTAAAGCCCGGGGCCTGGTTTTCTTTATTTGCCCGGCATAAATGCCGGGCTTAGTGATGCTCTATGATGAGGAAATAACTAAGACGGGCATTTATGCCCGTTATAATGGAAAATACTCCCCTGGCTTTAGCCAAATCTAATCTCTTCTCTACTTTTTCTCACCTGACGTTACCTCAAAAGTTTATCTGTAAAAATAGCATGAGAAAACCCACTGCCATTGATTAGGAAGAAACAGGTATTTCGTGTTTTAAGTCATTTCTAAAATCAAACTCACATAATTTACTTTTCTACAGCAGTACTTCCTCTTGCAATTAATTCTGTATCAATAATATGTATTTGCTGATGCATGTCTTCAGGATGCTCGATCCGCTGAATCAGTAAATCTACAGCAACCTGTCCCACCCGTGCCAATGAATGATGCACAATGGAAATGGCAGGTTTATACATCTGAGAAATCGGACCATCGCTGAAACTGATAACCCCCACTTGGTTCGGAATCTTAATATCCAATTCCTGCAAAGCAGGAATGATACCCGTTAGTACCTCATCACTGATACTCATAATTCCTTCAGGATGATCTTTTCGTTTGAAAATTTGCAATGCTTTGTTTCTTGCCATGTGTGAATCATCGGCAAACACCAAATCGTGCTCTTTCAGATTGTAGTCGGCGAGTGCTTTTCGAAAACCCTTAAGTCTTTGCTGCGTTATATATAAGGCGGCATTCCCACCAAAATAGGCAATTTTCTCTCTTCCGGTTTTAATAAGATGTTCCGTGGCCTCATAAGCAGCCCTCATATCATCAATAATCACCTTTGATTTTCCGTAATGATCGAAAACACGGTCGAAAAACACTATCGGGATTCCTTCTTTTTCAAGCTGTTCAAAGTGTTTGTAGCTTCGTGTTTCCTTCGTGATAGCCACCAGCAATCCGTCCACCTGACTGGAAAGCATTAATTCTGTGTTCTGGACTTCCCGCTTGTAAGATTCATTGGAAGACAAAATCAGCACATTGTAACCGGCATTGTAGCAAAACTCAGAAACCCCGCGTATCATAGAAGGAAAAGCATAAAGAGTAATCTCCGGAATAATAAGTCCGATAATCTTGCTGTAAGAATTTCGTAAACTCAACGCAAAAGCATTAGGATTGTAATGCATTTTCTGAGCCAGTTTTCTGATTTCTGCCTTTCTTTCTTCACTAATATCCGGATGATTTCTCAATGCTCTGGAAACTGTTGTGTGAGATACCCCCAGCTGACCGGCAATGTCTTTTAAAGTAACACGTCTTCTCCTGTTCTGCGCCATTTTTAGCAAATTATGTGCGTGCTAATATAAAGAATATCTGGTAGTTCTGAGAACTAATTCCTTTAAAGCATCGTTTTTCTAAAAGTTATCAACAATTTAACCCAAGTTATAAACAATTCAGGTGTGTGTTCACGTGTGCGGAAAAAATGGTTAATAATCGCCTTGTGTTTCAGTGCATTAATGATATATCTTTACGCAACCATTGCCTATATTCATGAATAATAATGGGTATTAAAAACAACATGAATTTAACACCAACATATTGGATTTTTCCGAGAAAACCTTTCTGAGTTGACCGAAAGAAGGGAAGGTAAAGTTGGGTGTTTATTTAGAATTTTAACCATTAAAACTTAAGAGAATGAAAAAAGTTGTACAAGCCTTTATGGTGTTGCTGGCCCTTACCATAACGACGGGGCTCATGGCGCAGGGAACTGTAAAAGGTACCCTGAAGACGGCAAACGGAAAAACAGTTCCGGGTGCCAACATCTTGCTGAAAGGAACCACAACCGGAACAACTTCCTCTTCGAACGGAAGTTATACTCTGGCAGTTCCAGCGGGTAAGCACGTCATACAGATCTCTTTCACCGGATTTAAACCGATTAACTATTCGTTTACAATTAAAAATGGTGAAACCGTAACTAAAAATTTTGTCCTCCACGAAGACCTGTTGGCACTTGACCAGGTTGTTGTGACAGGGGTACAGAATAAACAAACCAAACTGCAATCCAGTGTGGCTATTACCACACTATCACCGCAGAGTATTTCGAAAATTTCTCCGCGAAGCGCTGCTGACTTGTTAAAAGCCATTCCGGGATTTTATGTTGAAAGTTCAGGAGGTAAAGGAAATGCTAACGTGTTTGCACGTGGACTTCCAAGTTCCGGCGGACTGCGTTATGTTCAGTTCCAGGAAAATGGAATGCCTGTATTTGAATATGGTGACCTGATGTTCGGTAATACAGATATTATGGTCCGTATCGACCAGACCATGGCCCGTATGGAGGCTGTAAGAGGGGGCTCCGCTTCTATTCTTACCAGTGACGCTCCCGGCGGTATCATCAACATCATTTCTAAAACCGGCGGTCCTACTACAAAAGGTGTATTTAAGCAGACACTTGGTCTGACCTACATGCATGCCCGCACTGATTTTGATATCGGCGGACCTATTTCGAAACACCTCCGTTACAACATAGGTGGTTTTTACCGTGCTGACAACGGAATACGTTCTCCCGGTTTCCTGGCCAACAACGGAGGTCAGATTAAGGCAAATATGACTTATACTTTTAATAAAGGTTACGTCCGTTTTAGAACCAAGATTTTAAACGACAAAACCATTGCTTATCTTCCATTCCCGATGATGGGAAATCCTGCCAAAAGTATTCCTGGATTCGATGCAAATTACGGAACCATGAAGAGTTTGGATCTGTTGCACCTTCACGCTACAACTCCTACAGGAAATTCGGTAAATGAAAGCCTTGCAGACGGCATGCATCCGCAGATCTTCGCTTTTGGAGGTGAAGCATTTTTTGACCTCGGTAACCATTGGTCATTAAAAGACAACTTTGAAAAAACTTTCACGCACATTCAGTTTAATTCCATTTTCGGAGTGGGTGCTCCCCAAACGGCCAGTTCTTATGCAGCCGATCAGGGACTTACCAATTACCACTATGCTTTTGCAGATGGTTATCAGGCAGGTCAGCCTATTACAAATATGAGCTCCCTGAACGGAAACGGTCTTGTAGCCACTTATGGATGGTGGGCTGTAGGTTTGAACTTACAGGAATTTGGTAACGATTTCAAACTCACCAAAAAATTCGAAAACAACACACTTACTTTGGGTTGGTACTTTTCAACCAATCAGGTTGGTGGCAACTGGTGGTGGCACAACATGCTGGTGGATATTTCCGGACATAACACCCGCAAACTGAACCTTGTAAACGATAACACAGGGGTATCGCTGACAACCGATGGTTATTCACAGTATGGCACCCTGTATGCTGATTATAATGCATTTACGGCTATCAATGCTCCTTATATTTATGATGAAATTGACCTCGGAAATTTGACAATCAATGCCGGACTTCGTTGGGATATGGGAAGAATTACCGGTCGTGTTGAAAACACTGGTACCTATTCTTATGACGTAAATGGTGATGGTATCATCTCACCTGCTGAAAAAAACATTATGTATGGTAATGGAACTTACACACCTTTCAACTATAATTATAGCGTCTTATCCTATTCAGTAGGTTTGAACTATGAATTCAATAAAAGCATGGCAATTTTCGCCCGAGCCAGTGAAGGACACCGTTCTCCAGCAGACCGGGCCTATGTTTTCGGTGCTACTACTTCAACCGTTAATGGTTTCCCGTCCAGCGCAAAAGATGAAAGCATCGACCAGTATGAGCTAGGATTGAAATACAACTCTTCAAATCTGGCTTTGTTTGCAACAGGTTTCTATAGTTTCTTCAACCATATTGATTTCACAGATTTTGTAAATGTTGGCGGAAATTTAACTGCTATTCAACAGTATTACAACACCAAAGCTATGGGTCTTGAATTAGAAGCAATTGCTCAATTGGGCAAACTGAACTTATCTTTAACAGGAACTGTTCAGAGCGCCAAATACCATAACTGGGTATATCATGATGCAAGTGGAACTTTATACAATTTCGACGGTCATTTCATTCAAAGACTGCCTAAAATGTACTTCACCTTCAGACCTTCTTATAACTTTGGAAAATTGAACGTTAGTGCTGCCTGGGAATACTTTGGCAAAAGGTTTACCAACCCGCAAAATCAGCAAGTATTGCCTCAGTTCTCACAAATCAATGCTTATATCGATTATACCGTAAGCCCACATATTTCAATTTCCGCTTCCGGTAACAATCTGTTTAACGTCATTGGTTTAACTGAAGGAAATCCACGTTCAGGACTCGTAAGTACAGGCGGAAGCCAGTATTTCTATGCACGTTCTATACTGGGTCGCTCTGCAATTTTGTCCTTTAAGTATAGCTTTTAATTAAAAAACTGTCCTTTTCATTATTATCGCTTTATTTCACAAGCTGACGTTCTTTGAAGTTTAAATGAAAATTCAAAAAATGATTTTATGCAACCGCACCCCCAACCTCACGCCAGAGGCGGACAAGCTCTAAAGGGGCGTGCTTGCCTGCGTTCTTTATCGTAAAGATTATGACGCAGTTGGGGTTCCCCCTTTAGGGGTTCAGGGGGAAGCAAAGGAAATCGCTTATTGAATAATTTGAAATATCTGATACAGAAAATGACGTTTACTTCAAAACTACTTCAGTATTAACTTTATAAATAAAAAATAAATTTTAACAACGATTTATTTCAGAACAGGTGAAATAAAGCAAAGACAAATAACGTGTGTTCTTTTCTAAGGAGAAGCCCTTAACCAGGGCTTCTCTATGGAAAGAATTTTAAAGAAGTCAGAGGGTAGTGAGTAAGAAGTGAAGCCGAAGCCATCTGATAAATAAAAAATAAGTGAATGAAACATATTGATATTAGCCCCATTGATATTGCCATTATCTTAGTCTATATCGTGGGAATTGCCATTTGGGGTCTAATGTACAGTAAGAAAAAGTCGAAAGGCAAAGGCCACGAGGGCTATTTCCTGGCTGGAAGAAACATGACCTGGCCCATCGTGGGAATCACGTTGTATGCTGCTAACATGGGTAGCCCGGCACTTGTCGGACTGGCCGGAGATGCTTATAGCACAGGGATTTCCGTATTTAATTATGAATGGATGGCACTGGTAGTGCTCGTCT
>CAZGZO010000166.1:0-6278 GCA_964529695.1 uncultured Lentimicrobiaceae bacterium | reverse complement strand
TACTTGAAATAAACGGTTACCCGGAAAGCGTTGTTCAGGAAGCTGTGGATATTTCTTTGAAATTTGATAAGGTCCGCCCGGATCTCAGAAATATTCCTGTAAAATAAATTTTATATAGGTAGTGACGCGCCATGGCGCGTCACTACCTTCGATTCACATCTGAAAAGATTACCTATTTCTTTTTAGGTAGATAAACAGCCGGGACATGTAACGAATCTACCAAATCGTTGAAAGATTTCAGATTCTGCTCCAGCAATGGTCTCAATGCATTCAATTGAATATCAACCTTTTTAGAAATATAATCAAATACTTCGTAGTCCTGTTTTGTAGGATGATGATAAGAAGTACCCACCGAAGCTGCCAGTGCTGCAAGCTTGTTATTAAGCTTCACCGGATAATTTAAAGGATCTTCTGAGGCATGTGATTTCACCTGCATCAGGGCATTCTCAATCTTATTCAGTTTCTTAATCAATGGCATGGCTGCTTTTTTCAAGGTATCTTTTTTCGGGAAACCTTTCAATCGGCTTAAATATCCATTGATTTCTTTTTTGGCTTTCCTAATTTTCAAAATGCTTTTGTTTGTCTGATTTAGTTTCTTGTGAATTTTCATCAGTAAATCAAACTGAGCTTGCAAACCGGCCTGCGTTACTTTGTACCGGGGATCTATCACCACATTAAAATTTTGTGATAAAGTGTCCTTTCCAACAATCAGCATCATTTGATACGTACCGGGAACCAAATGAGGACCTGCCATGTTTCCATCCCAGATAACCGCTCCGGGAACTGCCTTGGCACTTGGGTAACGCAAATTCCACACAAACTGATTTAAACCGGGTTGTGCAGGTAAAAAGCCACGTTGCGTCTGGGTGGTATCCATATAAAATTTCTTTGAAACATGCTTTGGTCTTCCTGTAGGAGTATTATTATTAGAAAATGTAATAATATGTTTTCCTTCCTTTGTCAGGAACTCAAGCTTTACAGTTTCGTTTGTTTTGGGAGCATTTTTCAGATAATAATAAGCTACCAGGCCATTGGGCGGATTTTCACCATAAGGCATCCCTGCGGAAATATGAAATCCGTAACCTTTTGTAAGATAAGTCTTTTCAGGTTTAAATAAGAAGGCATTGGAGTTTTCCACCTTTTTACTGAACTGCCTCAGCACTTCGATATTATCCAAAATCCAGAAGGCACGTCCATGAGTTGCTAAAACCAAATCGTTGTCCCTATTTTGAATAACCATATCTCTTACCGGAACAGGTGGCAGATTTAACTGCAGCGATTGCCATTGTTCTCCCCCGTTAAAAGAAACATAAACCCCGGTTAGATTTCCTGCATAAAGCAAATTAGGATCCTTTGTATCCTGTCGAACTACAAATGAAGAACCATCAGCCGGTAACCCATTGGTAATTTTTTCCCAATGTTTACCGTAATCGGTAGTCTTATATATATAAGGTGCAAAATCATCCTGCCTGTATTTTCTGGCAGCAACGAATGCTGTTCCCGCATTAAAATGTGAAGGATCAATGATGCTGATAGTAGCCCACGTCGGCAAGTCTTTGGGCGTGACATTGGTCCAGGTTTTGCCATTATCTGTAGAAACATGAATCAGGCCATCATCAGAACCGGCCCAGAGTACACCTGCTTTTACCGGCGATTCAGCAAAAGAGAAAATCGTATTGTAATATTCCACTGCGGTGTTGTCTTTGGTGATGGGACCTCCCGAAGAAATTTCTTTGGTCGTATCATGACGGGTTAAGTCCGGGCTAATTCGCGTCCAGCTCATTCCTTCGTTATCACTTCTGTAAACATACTGCGATGTCGTGTATAAAACCTTGGGATTATCTGGTGAAAACACGATGGGAAATGTCCACTGAAAACGTTCTTTTAGATCTTTGGCTGCATGTCCCATAGGATTGTCCGGCCAAACGTCAACATTTTGACTTTCTCCTGTTTTAATGTTGTATTTAACAATAACACCATCATATTCACCACCATAAGTGATGTTAGGATTCAATGGATCAGGAGCAACATATCCGCTTTCACCTCCTCCAATAGCCCACCAGTCTTTATCGGTAATAGCATAACTTGAAGTTCTATTCTGGATTTTGACCGTCGAATTATCCTGCTGCGCACCATAGATATTATAAGGAAACTGGTTATCTACGGCCACATGATAAAACTGAGCCGTGGGCTGGTTGTCCTGAGAAGACCAGGATTTTCCTCCGTTATAAGAAACAGAAGCACCACCGTCATTTCCATTAATCATGATGTTTGGATTTTTGGGATCAATCCACATGACGTGGTTGTCTCCATGGGGTGTTCTCATCGGAGAAAAGCTTCTTCCACCATCCACAGATTTAAAGATACCGCGAACCTGAGGCGCATATACCACATTATCATTTTTCGGGTCGATATAAATTCTTGAAAAATACCAGGCCCGCTGGGTCAAATTCGAACCATGGTAAACTCTTCTCCATGTTTTTCCTGCATCGTCAGAGCGAAAGACTCCACCGTTTTTATTTTCGATAATTGCATATACCCTATCGGAATTTGAAGGAGCCACATTCACTGTAATTTTTCCAAGTATCCCTTTGGGAAGTCCGGGATTATGTGAAATATTTTTCCAGGTATTGCCACCATCCGTTGATTTATACAATCCACTTCCCGGGCCACCGCTGGAAAATATCCAGGGTTTGCGGTAAGTCTGCCACATACCGGCATAAAGAATTTTTGAATTGTTAGGATCCATGGCAATGTAAGAAGCTCCTGTTTTGCTATTTACATATAGAATCTTCTTCCATGTTTTGCCACCATTTTCCGAACGGTAGATTCCTCGCTGAGGATTATCTCCAAAAACATGACCCAAAGCTGCAACATAAACAAGATCAGGATTATGAGGATCTACAACGATATTGCTAATCACATGTGTGTTAGTTAGTCCCATATGTTTCCATGTCTTCCCGGCATCCTCCGATTTATAAATTCCGTTTCCCGTAGCCATGTTCCCACGAATAAAAGATTCTCCCATTCCAGCGTAAATCATATTCGGATTAGAAGGAGCCACCGCCAGTGCACCCACAGCTGCAGACTTAAAAAACTTATCTGAGACATTCTTCCAGGTAATACCGCCGTCGATTGTCTTCCAAACACCACCGGCAGCACCACCGAAATAAAAGGTCTGATCCTGCTGAATCACTCCTGCAACAGCTGTAGAACGCCCTCCCCGGAAAGGTCCGATATTCCGGTATCTGAGCGCTTTGAACATATTCTTAGGGTATTTGTATTCCGTGGAATTCGCCTTTTTCGAGGTCCTTTTCCTGGCGAATGCAGAACCCCGAAAAAGAAAAACAAACAATAAAATCAAAAAAAGATAAGATGAAAATTTGTGTTTATAATGATTGTTGGTTTGAGGTAAGTTGTCTGTCATGATAAAACATTTTAGTTCCCAAACTGAATGAATCCTCAAAGCTAATTATTTTTTGAAGGCAGTGAAAAATTAACAAGGGCTTTTCATAGTATAATCGATAAAACCATGGATTTATCAATTTAATTTCAAAAAAGAACCGATAAAGAAACTTCACCTTACAAAACAAAAAAACCGGACCTTTTGGTCCGGTTTCAATATTATGCTTTCAGAATTTTACTTCTTTTTTTTCTTCTTCGAAGATTTAATTTCCGCATCACCGGAAGTTTTCCCTTCTTTCAACTGTCTGTCACCATGGAGCAAGTCGTAGGCGATAGGTGTAGCATTAAATACGGAAGAATAAGTACCGAACAAAATACCCATCAACAAGGCGAAGGTAAATCCGCGGATTACCGCACCACCAAACAGGAAGATAACAATCAATACTGCCAGGGTCGTACCTGATGTATTCATCGTACGTGCCAGGGTTTGGTTCATACCATCGTTCATATTTTGTTTCAGCGAATGCTTCGGGAACAATTTAATGTTTTCACGTATTCGGTCGAAGATAATCACCGTATCGTTAATGGAGTAACCGATGATGGTCAGAATAGCAGCAATAAACGACTGCCCTACTTCCATTCCGAACGGCAACCTTCCGTAACCCAACGAGAAAATACCAATCGTAATTAATGTATCGTGGAACAGCGATGTCACACCTCCCAGACCATATTGCCAATTTTTAAATCGAATAGCAACGTAAGTAAATATGATAAGGAGGGCAAAGAAAATTGCAAAATATGCTTTCTCCCTGATATCATAAGCAATGGTTGGACCAAACTTTTGAGAACTCAGGATACCAAGAAGTTTATTGCTTCCTTCAGTATCCGAAGTAAATTCCTTGTAAGTGATCTTTTTATTATAGAATGCTTTCAAACCATCGAACAATTTGGTCTGGATAAGAGAATCCACATCGTTCTTATCACTTTCAATCAGGTATTTGGTAACGATTTTAATTTGGTTATTAGAACCAAATGTTTTAACCGTTGGTGACGCACCTTCAAATGCAGTTGTCAGTGATTTTCTGATAGCTTCGGTATTCACATTATGGTCGAAACGAACTACGTAAGTCCGACCTCCGGTGAAGTCCACACCAAAGTTCAATCCTCTGGTGAATAATGAAGCCATTCCGATAACGAAGATAGCCAGTGAGAAAATATAAGCTTTTCTACGGTTACCAATAAAATCGATATGAGCATGCTGCAGTGTATTAGCAGTCCATTTGAAAGAGAAAGAGATTTTCTTGTTCTGGTTGAGCAATCTTTCAAAAATAAGTCTTGAAATAAAGATAGCGGTGAACAATGATGATAACAGACCGATAATCAAGGTAGTAGCAAATCCCTGGATAGGACCTGTACCGAATACATAAAGAACAACACCAGTAAGTAAGGTAGTCACGTTACCATCGATAATAGCTGAATAAGCATTGTTATAACCATCCTGAAGTGCCAACCTCAGACCCTTACCCGCTCGTACCTCTTCTTTGATACGCTCGTAGATAATAACGTTGGCATCCACCGCCATACCCAGGGTAAGTACGATACCTGCAATACCAGGAAGCGTTAGTACAGCGCCCAACGACGCGAGCACCCCGAACAGGAAGAAAACGTTCACTATCAAAGCAATACTTGCTACAAATCCAGCTCTATTATAATATACAATCATATAGAGAAGTACGGCCAGGAAAGCGATGATAAAACTTATCATACCTGCATGAACAGCTTCACGTCCCAGCGAAGGTCCAACAACTGCTTCTTCAACAATTTTTGCAGGAGCCGGCAGTTTACCGGCTTCCAAAATATTGGCAAGGTCTTTGGCATTCTGAACGGTCATGCCACCACCTGTGATGGAAGAGCGACCATTAGGGATCACCGTATTTACAACAGGGCAAGAATAAACATAACCGTCCAAAACAATAGCAACCTGTTTGTTTATATTATCGCTTGTAATTCTTTTCCAAGTCTTAGCGCCCTGGCTATTCATCTGCAAATCAACAGTTACTTTACCATTCTGGTCAAAGTCCTGACGGGCACCTGAAATAACATCACCACCGAGTGCAGCAGATCCATCTCTTGAACTTTTTAAAGCATACAGTTGCAAAAGGTTTGGTGCTTTTGGATTTCCTGGTTTCACTGCCCACCTTAAAACCATATCACGTGGTAAACTATTCCTTACCTCGGCCAACAAATGATTCACACGAGCCGTATCTTTGATTGCAGCCACTCCGACAATAGCACCGGTACTTGGATAATACTGACCATCTTGTCCCCGAAAATAAGAGGGTTGCAAATAGGCATACAGCGGATTTCTCTGTGCGTATTCTTTAAAGTTGGCTTGATTTGCCTGGTTATTTGTAGTATCTTTTGAAATCTTATTAATCAATGCATTACCGGTAGTATCCGCAGATTGCTTTGCAGTTTTACCTTTTGCCATTTCAGTTTTACTGCCTCCAGCTGCAGCCTTAGTTGTATCTACTGCTGCTTCATCATTACGCAACCGCGTATTGGCATCGTCGAAATAGGTATGAATCTTACTAAACTGATAAGTTTCCCAAAACTGCAACTTGGCAGTACCTTCGAGAAGTTTTCTTACTCGGTTAGGGTCTTTGATACCCGGAAGCTCAACCATAATTCTTCCCAGCGTTGCCAGCTTTTCAATGTTAGGCTGGGCCACACCGAATCGGTCGATACGGGTACGAAGAATTTGGAAAGTACGATCCACAGCACCAGCAGTTTCCTTTTTTAAAACAGAAAGTACTTTGGCATTGGTTGAATTAATCGTTATTCCCTGATCTTTAAATTCATACAAAAAGATA
>CAZGZO010000165.1:0-6357 GCA_964529695.1 uncultured Lentimicrobiaceae bacterium | reverse complement strand
GTTTTGCTACTTCTGCACTCATCACCCTCGGCTGCGTCATGATGCGTAAATGCCATTTAAACACTTGTCCGACAGGTATTGCAACTCAAGATGAAACTTTGAGAGAGCGTTTTACAGGAAATCCGCAACTGGTTATTAACTTTTTCCGGTTTTTAGCCGGAGAGGTGCGTGAGTTGCTTGCTGAGATGGGCTTCAAAAAGTTTGACGACATCATCGGACGCACCGATTTGCTGGAAGAAAACAAGGAAGTGTTTGGTTGGAAAATGAAAAATGTTGATTTCTCTGCAGTATTGAACCGTCCCGCAGAAGCAGACAAATTTGACATTCGCTTTGTTCCGGGCTCTGCTTCATTGAATTTAGATGGTCATCTCGATCTCACATTAATTGAAGAATCCGGAAAGGCTATTAAAGGAAAAGAAAAAGTCTGGTTGCATCATCCGATTGCTAATACAGACCGGGCAATAGGTGCGATGTTATCCGGTGCGATTTCTAAAAAATATGGCGAAGAAGGACTTCCTGAAGATACCATACATACAACATTCTCAGGTTCTGCAGGTCAGAGCTTTGGTGCTTTTCTGGCTAAGGGAGTCACCTTCCGCCTGGAAGGCGATTCCAATGATTACATCGGAAAAGGATTGTCCGGCGGAAAGATTATTGTGGTTCCGCCCAAGGGCTCAACCTTTATTCCTGAAGAAAATATCATCATCGGTAATTCCACATTTTACGGAGCTACAGGCGGAGAAGCTTATATTCAGGGCGTAGCCGGTGAGCGCTTTTGCGTTAGAAACTCCGGAATGGAAGCGGTTATTGAAGGTGCCGGCGACCATTGTTGTGAATATATGACGGGCGGCCGTGTAGTGGTCCTGGGAAAAACCGGAAGAAACTTTGCAGCAGGAATGAGCGGTGGAATCGCTTACGTGCTGGATGAAGACGGTGACTTTGATTTTTACTGCAACAAAGGGCTGGTTGAGCTGTTGGAAGTAGAAGACAAAAAAGACATTAAAGAACTTCAGGGTTTGATTAGCAGACATCTGACTTACACGCAAAGTCCTAAAGCTGCTAAAATCCTGACACAGTGGGAAGAATACCTGCCCAAGTTCGTTAAGGTGATTCCGTTTGAATACCGTAAAGTGCTTCGCGAAAGGGAGCTGAGAGAGCTTGAGCAGAAAATGAAAATGACGGAAGATGCTAATGTGATGCAGGAGTAATACCCCCTGGCCCCCTAAAGGGGGAACTGGCATCGCTCTTGGTATTTAATCTGAAAATCTCGCGAGTGATGGGACGCCCCTCTTGGGGTTGGGGGTGCGACAGGAAATTAAAGAATTATTTCTTGTTCGATTTTTGTGAAGGTTATAAAAATAGATTGATAATAAGTTAAAAAAGATATAAAATGGGCGACCCGAAAGGATTTATGACGGTTCCGAGAAAAGAGGCTTCTTATCGCCCGCGGAACGAACGGATTTACGATTTTGGAGAAGTAGAACAAACGCTGAACGAGGAGGATCGCAAACTCCAGACTTCACGCTGTATGGATTGCGGTGTACCTTTTTGCCACTGGGGCTGTCCGGTAGGGAGTAAGATTCCCGAGTGGCAGGATGCCTATTATCGTGGTAATGAGGAAGTGGCTTATGAAATTCTGCATTCCACCAACAGCTTCCCGGAAATTACCGGCAGGATTTGTCCGGCACCGTGCGAAAAATCATGCGTGCTGTCTATCAATGAAGAACCGGTTACCATCCGGGAAAATGAAGCTGCTAACGTTGAAAATGCGTTTACACAAGGTTGGATTAAGGCCAATCCTCCCAGCATCCGAACAGGTAAAAAAGTAGCTGTTGTCGGCTCCGGTCCTTCCGGATTGTCGGCTGCTGATTTACTGAATCATTATGGTCACCAGGTTACCGTCTTTGAGAAAAATGATGCGATTGGCGGATTGCTGCGCTACGGCATTCCCGATTTTAAGCTGAATAAAACGGTTATAGACAGGCGTCTGGCCATCTTTGAAGAAGAGGGAATGTTGTTCAAGACTAATGTCTCTGTGGGAAATGATATTTCCAAAGAAGAATTGCTGAAGGATTTTGATGCTGTAGTTTTGGCCATGGGTTCGGAAACGCCAAGGAATCTTCCGGTGGAAGGTCGTGAGTTGGATGGTGTTCATTTTGCCATGGAATTTCTGACTCAGAGCAACCGCAGAGTGGCCGGGGAAATTATTCCGGAAGCCGATAAAATTTACGCCAAAGGCAAACATGTACTGGTCATTGGTGGTGGTGATACCGGTTCGGACTGTGTGGGAACTTCTATCCGCCAGAAAGCGGCCAGTGTTACACAAATAGAAATACTTCCTAAACCACCGGAAAAAAGAGAAGCGAACAATCCGTGGCCTTATTGGCCAAACGTATTGCGTACTTCCAGTTCACATCTGGAAGGTTGCGAACGTAAATGGAGCCTGCTTACAAAAAAGTTGACCGGTGAAAATGGTCAGGTAAAACAGGCAGAAGTGGTTGAAGTGGAATGGTCAAAAGACGAATCCGGAAAATGGGTCATGAAGGAAGTTGGTGAACCTCAAATACTTCAGGCAGAGTTGGTTTTACTGTCAATGGGCTTTACGCAACCCGTTCATAACGGATTACTGGATACACTTGGCGTTGAATATGACAACCGTGGCAACGTGAAAGTAAACGAACAGAAACAAACTTCCGTTGAGAAGATTTTTGCTGCCGGTGATGTGGAAAGGGGTGCCAGTTTGGTAGTTCATGCCATTCAGGCAGGACGTGTTGCTGCCGAAAATGTGCATGAGTTTTTGAATAAAATGGATTAGTAACCTTGAAGCGACTTTGTGCGCCTTTGTGAATCCCCTTTGTGTCCTTCGTGGTAGAAAAAACCACAAAGGAACACGAAGGATGTCACCAAGTTTCACCAAGGAAAATTTGCAATGTAAGTTTAAGCTGGCGTTCACTGATCAGTTCGCCAGAATTAGATTTCTTGAATACTGTCAGGCAAGTTAACCCGGCGAGAAAAGATTATCTGCATCATTAATCGGTTTTACCTTAAAAGTTCTCCCTTTTAGGCTGCTATTCGTGGTGAATTTCACCTCGTGAAAATGTTTCATCAACATTTTTTTGTTTTCCGAACCATAGCCAATGATAGCGTTAATCTCATGAGCAGGAACTTCAATTTCTACCCTCCCGCCTTTATTTTCTCTCAATAAAGTGATAAATAAATCCCTCCAGATTTGGGTCAGTACCAATTCCCGAAAAGAAGGATGAAACGGCCCGGCAACCAAATCGGTATGATCCAGCAGGCTTTCCGAAGGATGCAGTCCCATGCGGATAACATTCACTTTTTCCTTTTCAAAAAGTAACAATAAAGGTTTGGCCCATTCTACAGCTTCGTCCAATGAAAGTGGCGTATATTTTCCCTGGTTGTACCATTGATGCATTGCCGTATCCCGAATCACCAATGCCGGGTAAATTCTTGTGTTGGAAGCCCCCAACTCCACAATTTTCCATGCGGTGGCCAATGATTTTTTCAGACTGTCTTCAGGGAGTCCAATCATCATTTGTAATCCCAGGTCAAAGCCGGCGTCGCGGATCATTTCTGAAGCTTGCTCCACCTGTTGGGCTGTATGTCCCCGGAAAGAAGCCTTCAACACATCATCATCCAGCGATTGCGCACCCAGTTCTATGGTGGTAACCCGGTACTTTTCCAGTAAGGAAAGCACGGCGCTGTTGATGAAATCAGGCCTGGTTGAAAGCCTGATGCCATGAATTTTACCGGAATCCAAATAAGGTTGCACCAACCTCAGAAACTTTTCCTGCTCCGCCAGCGGAATGCCGGTAAAAGTTCCCCCAAAAAATCCCACTTCCACATGACGATTTCCTTCCCTAAAAGAGTTCAGATAAGCATCAAAAGTGTCCGTGATTTCTTTTTCCGTTGGAATATGCTGGTGTCCCGAAATCTTCGATTGATTACAGAAAGCACACTGGAAGGGGCATGCGAGCTCGGGTACAAAAACTGGAATCGTGTAGTGCTTTTTGTTTTTCATCATCAATCACCGAAATTTAAAAATAAACTATCGATTATCAGATTAAATAATATTAGATTTTTATAAAAATGAAGAATATAATCATTCATTTATTTTGTTGGTTTAAATGTTTTTGTAAGTCCGGTAAGGACCTTATCATTCATCAGGTATAAAGGTAAAGACAACAACCGGTAGTTAACTTTTTTTATTTTTTTGTTCGCAGTAACAGTTGTATCAATTTTGACTGCTGAGGGGAAGTCGGCATTGATGCGTAAAGCAAGTTGTTTTTCTTTTTCTGACATAAAAACATGAAGCGATTTTAGCGTGCCACTTTTCCCCGCTTTAACTTCAAGAGGAATGATTTCTCCATTAATTTCAATTAAATAATCAATTTCTGCTTCTGAATTTCGGGTCTCCCGGCTCCAGTAAAATAATTTTTTGTCTTTAAAAAATGGCGTAAAGCTTAACAACTGTTGTCCGACAAATTGCTCGGCAAGGCTCCCTTCATGGGTAGTTAGGAGCTTGTCGATTTCGATTAGATTCAGGCCAAGAAGATGGTTTGCCAGCCCAATATCTAAAAGCAAAGGTTTGAAAAGTTTCTCATTGATTCCATATTCCAACGGGGGAAGGTTCGCATTTGTGGTTTTAATTATGTGAATTATCCTACTGTATTCCAGAAGTAACAGGCTCTCTTTTATAAGGCTGGAGCGCGCAGAATCGTCAATATTTACGTATTTCAGCTTTCTTCCAACCCCTTTTGGGATGTAACGAAAAGTCTTTACCAGTAATTGATGCTGTATTCGGTTGCCATATTTGGCAAAGTCAAATTCCAGGGATTTTAAAATGCTTTCATGGACTTTTTCAACGTCATTTAAACTTTTTGTTTCGTTGTATATTTTCACGGATTCAGGCATGCCACCGATAAAATAGTACAACCGAATAAATTGCATGGCTTTTGTGTGTATTGGTAGGGGAATTTTAACCTCCAAAGAGTAAGATTCCAAATAACGAACCAATTTCTCCTCGCCCAGAGCAGAAAGGAATTCGTAAAAACTCATGGGAAACATATAAGCAAATTCGACCCTGCCGACTGGCATGGCATATTTCAGGTCATTGAGTATATGGTCAAGCAGGGAACCGGCAGCAATAATGTGCAGCCCGGGCTTCCTTTCATAAAAATAGCGGAGTGCGGTTAGCGCCGCAGGGCAGGCTTGTATTTCGTCAAGAAACAGTAGCGAATCGCCTTCCGATATTTTTATGCTAAAATAAACTTCAATAGTCTGGATGATTTCAGAAATATCACGACTTTCAAAAACAGACATAAAATCAGGAACTTCTTCAAAATTAATTTTGATATATTCCTTGAAATGATTCCTGCCGAATTCTTCAATGGAATATGTTTTCCCGACTTGTCTTGCTCCCCTCACAATAAGCGGCTTCCTGTTTTTACTCTCTTTCCACCGGATTAAATAGTCTGTGATGGCTCGTTTCATTTTAACCTTGTTTTTCAGATCATTTTAACCTTGTTTTTCAGACAAATATACAAAACATATTTGGAAAAAAGCAAATTTTAAAAAAAAGACAATTGTCTTTTTGCAATTTTATGTGTAAAATACAAGGGTGTTTCTGCAATTTCTACTTTCCGGTTGAATGCAGATTTGCAGGGAGGTAACCTGAATGGTGAAAAAGACAGTGGTAATGAAATGTGCAAAATAGGGCGAATCCCACTTTAACTAACACTGAACTATCCTGAAAAACTTTTGAGTCTCTGATCTTCTGATCTTTTGAACCTCTGAGCCATTGAACCTTCCAACCTTTTGACCGATTAAACCTCAGAATCCGTATCTTTGAAATTCATTTTTCACAACAAAAAATACAAACCATGGAATATAGATTTTTAGGAAAATCAGGACTTAAGGTATCTGCCCTTTCATACGGTGCCTGGGTGACTTTTCATACACAAGCCGATGAAGACCGGGCCTATCAGTTAATGACAAAAGCTTATGATCACGGTGTGAATTTCTTTGATAATGCCGAAGCTTACGCGGATGGAAATGCCGAAATCATCATGGGAAAAGTGCTGAAGCGGGCTGGCTGGAAACGTTCCGATTTTGTGGTTTCAACCAAAATTTTCTGGGGTGGCCCGGGCGTGAACGACCGCGGATTGTCTTTCAAACACATCATCGAAGGAACCAATGCAGCGTTGAAAAGGTTGCAATTAGAATACGTGGACTTAATTTTCTGCCACCGCCCGGATCTTTACACGCCCATCGAAGAAACGGTTTGGGCTATGAATCAGGTAATTCACCAGGGAAAAGCATTTTACTGGGGAACCA
>CAZGZO010000164.1:0-6366 GCA_964529695.1 uncultured Lentimicrobiaceae bacterium | reverse complement strand
TTTCTGGTGAAAAACAGACAAATTCATCCTGAAACCAGATTTTATATTTTGCCTGGCTGCTGAAATAAATTTCTTTCAGGTTGTAGTTGGTTTCTATCCCGCTGGGGAAAGTGAGGTTTACTAAAAATGTATTACCATACCTGAGATTTTTGTGTACTTCATCAAAAGCTTCACCATAAACTTCTTTCGGAAATTTTTGAATTTGAAAATCGAGTGGTTTCCGGGGTTCGGGAATAGACTCACAATTACTTGTTCCATTGAAATCATATAGCAAACGCTCCGGCTCGATTTCGTCGAGACGCCAAACTCTTGGTTTTTGCAATTCAAAGTCGATGAGAAAGAAAAACGGAATTCTTTCTTTTCCCATACGGTTCATGGTCTTAATACTTTCTTTTATGGCCCGGCTCATTTCTATTATCCTCAAAACGCCGCAAAATTAAGAATTTAAAAGGGCAAGAAAGGAGTATTTTATATGATAATGGGAAGAAAGTCTTTTAATTTATTTGGTGTTTTGCCATTCCCAACAGAACCGGTTACCCATGAAATTTGGGTAACTTTTGTATGTATTCCTTTTGTGAGAAATGACAAAAAGAACTCGTTAATTCCGTATTTTTACAAAAAAAAGAATGGATCCGGAAGCATTAAGAAAAGAGGTTGTTGAAGCTGGAAAAGAGCTGCTTCGGGAAGGTTTGGTTACCCGAAGCTGGGGAAATATCAGCGTTAGGGTGGACAAAAACCACATGCTGATTACGCCCAGTGGCCGGACCTATGATGATCTTCTTCCTGAGGATTTGGTTTTAATGAATTTCCGCACTTCCAAATATGAAGGAAACATCAAACCTTCTTCTGAATTTCGTCTGCATGCTGAAGTTTACAAACGGCGCAGGGAGCTGAATGCTGTGGTCCATACCCATCAAAAAAATGCAACTACTGTGGCTGCTGCCCAAAAGGAAATTCCTCCCATCATAGATGATATGGCGCAAATCATCGGACCTTCAGTAAAAGTTACAAAATATACGGCAGCCGGAACCAGAAAATTTGCCAGAAATGCGGTGAAAGCATTGAAAGGAAGGCAGGCAGCATTGTTGGCGAATCATGGTGCTTTATGTGCCGGTCGTACTTTGCAGGAAGCTTTTGTAGTATCACAAATTCTGGAAAAAGCGGCAGGCGCATTTATTGAAGCATCGTTTCTGGGTGGTGCCAAACCCATCTCAAAAATTAATGCATACGTCATGCATCAGGTTTACCTGAAAAAATATTCAAAGCTTGATCAGGATAACCGGGAAGAAACTAAATCTCAATAACCCGGACGAATTTGCTGTCAACGGCATGGTAGAAGGAAGCAAAGGCAGCACTTATCCATATTGCGGCAGGGAAGATACCTACACCAAAAAGAATAAGTCCGCCTATCGCTATGAAAAATGATAACAATCCCATTGCGAATATTTTCCAGCCAAATCCTTTGGTCATTTCCCAACTTTTGCTGATGGCGTCAACGGCCTTGTAATTTTTATCCACCACCAGATAAGGGACAAACGCAAGGCGGCAGGCAAAAATAATCCCTGGAACTACCAGTATTGCAAACCCTATTCCAATAATGAAAAATAGCAGCAGGTTGGCCAAAACTACTTCCCAATAATGAGGACTAAAGACTGAAAAAATATCCTTGACTTCAAATTCTTCACCTCTCACTGCTTTTAAAAAGACCCAGCTTTGGCCAAAACTGACAGGGCCTGAAACAAAAACCCCGTACGCCATGGCGAAAAAGCCTAAACCTATGGCTCCGTGACTGAAAATTGCCGAACCAAGACCACTAATCAAAATAACAACAATAACAACCAGAAGCAAAGGGATAAATTTTGTTTTCAAAACATTCCAGCCGTAATTAAATGCGGAACCTACCTCAGGAAAGAGGTTACCTGAAGTTGCACTATTCGTATTTTCCATAGTTTTCTGTTTTATACAAATTTATCACATAGTTTCCTGATATACAAATATTTTTATGGTATTTGCAAAAAGATACTTGTGGAAATCAGTCAGAATCTCCGGAATGTAATATATAGGAAGGTCTTATATGTTTTGAATATCAGATCCGTTTCAGGAAAATGATTTCTTTCTCGGTAAGAAAACGCCATTTCCCCCGTGGCAGATCTTTCTTTGTGAGTCCGGCATAGACAACGCGATCCAGTTTCACCACACGATATCCAAGATGTTCGAAAATCCGGCGTACTATTCGGTTCTTTCCGGAATGCAGTTCAATACCCACTTGCTTTTTATCATTGACGTCTGCCACATAAGCAAGTCCATCCGGACGGATAAAACCGTCATCCAACTCTAACCCTTCGGCTATTTTTTGGAAGTCATTTTTGGTGAGGTTCTTATCCAGGTAAACATGATAGATTTTCTTGATTTGAAATTTTGGATGCATCAATTTCTTAGCCATCTCCCCATCGTTCGTAAAAAGCAGCAAACCGGTGGTATGTCTGTCAAGCCGTCCCACGGGGTAAATTCTTTCCCGGCAGGCATTTTCTACCAAACTCATTACTGTCCTGCGGTTGTGAGGATCGCTGGAAGTTGTAAGAAAGTCTTTTGGTTTGTTCAACAGAATGTAACGGAGTTTTTCACGCGAAAGCGTCTCTCCACCAAACTGTACTTTGTCGTTGGGGCCCACTTTGGTTCCCAGCACGGTGACAACTTCCCCGTTTATAGAAACCGATCCGCTCTCAATAAGTTTGTCGGCTTCGCGGCGTGAACAGATGCCCGCATTGGCAAGGTATCGGTTTAATCTTATGGGAGCATCGTAAGCCGGTGCATCATGGGCAGGAGCTCCTTTTCCTCTCCGGGAAGAAGGCTTGCTTTTTGAATATGTGCGTTTATTAGAACCTTGTTTTTTGTTTGAAAATGGAACATCATCCTCACTTTTTGAGGCGTTTGGGTTGAATTTCCGTCCTCTATTACCTGAATTAGATTTTGTAAACTGCTTCCTTCCCGACCCGGATTTCGGTCCTTTCCCGGGTTTCTTTCTGTTTCCGTTGTGCTCCATAATATCTTTAAAATGAGTTTGCAAAAGTAAACAAATCGCTTTGATTACTTGCATTATATGGTAAAATTCGTTATATTTACAACACATATCAACAAATCGAAAACATGGAAGAAAAGCTGCTTAATCTGGGCACCCTGACACAAATGCGGGCCCAGCTATTGAGTGCCATGCTCGATCGGCACCATATTGAAAGCATCATGGTGCATGCCAACAAAATTGAAGGGGCTGTGGGTGGTGTGGATGTAATGGTGCGGGAAGGAGATTTTATGGAAGCGTCCAGCATCCTGGACGATTTTATGTCTGCTTTTGGTGAAGAAAAACAAAAAGCCGTGGATTACATGCGGTTGGCAAGGCGTATCCTCGTGCCAGTGGATTATTCGATCCATGCGAAAAATGCCGCTTTTTATGCGATAAACATTGCTGCCGCTTTGAAATCGGATATCATGTTGCTGAATGTGTATCTTGATCCAACCTTGAATCCATTCTCTCACCTGGAGACTTTTACATATACTACCAACCTGGAGCATATTACTAAAGAGGTTGAAGAAGGAACTGAAAAGTGGCTGAAGGCACTCTCTGAAAGGTTGAAAGAGGAAATTAAAAAAAGAGGGACTAAGGGCGTCAGTGTTTTTTATGATTTAGCCAGAGACAATGTTATTTCTGGTATTATGGAATATGCGAGATTGTACGAACCGGGAATTGTTGTAATGGGAACGCGCGGTAACAAAAGAGAAGGCATGTGGACATTCGGAAGTACAACAGCCAAAGCCATCGAAAAACTTAAAATTCCGATTCTTGCGGTTCCTAAAGGTTTTGATGCGCAAAAACAATCGGCCCCCAAAAGAATTGTTTACGTGACCAGCTTTGATGAAAATGATTTTTGGTCATTAAGCCGGTTGGCTACTTTTGCACGGCCCTTTAATGCTCAGATTTACTGCCTGCACATTGCCGAAACTATCTCGAAGCAGGAAGAGGCCAGTATGCGCAAAATGAGAAAGTTTATTACGAATGATTTGGGGGTTGAGAATCTGGAATGCGGATTACTAGAATGTCTTGATTTTCAGTTATGTCTGGAAGATTTTGTACGGGAACGTTCTGTTGATGTCATCGCCATGACAACACATCATCGTAATTTATTTACCAAGTTGTATCAGCCCAGTTTAACAAGGAAAATGCTTTTCCATACGGATATTCCTTTGCTGGTGTTCCATGCAGGAGCAAGTTTGAAATAAATCATTTATCGGGGGTAGAAAGCGTCCTGAATATGCCTGATTTCAGGATGGCTATTTTTCAATAGAATGGAAATAATATCGTAACGGACTTCCACATCGAGGTCTTTTTCTTCGATAAAGGCTTCTGTTGCGTTAATCAACCGCTTTTCTTTCGCTTCATCTACTGCTTCTTCCGGTTCGCCAAAAAAATCTGTGCTTCGGGTTTTTACTTCAACAATCACCAGTTCTTGACCATCCATGGCGATGATATCTACTTCTTCTTTTTCGTGCCGCCAGTTGGTCTCCAGAATTTTATAATTCTTCTTTTGAAGAAAAGTTTGAGCTAATTCTTCTCCCTTGATGCCGGTTTGATTGTGTCGGGCCATAAATAGTTTTAAGCAATAAAATTCAGTTTTGAATGGGCACCGGATTCCAGTTCCACTGTTCCTCCCATGATTAAAGCCCGGTTGTCCGGTATGTGTCCGGCAGGGAAGTTAAAAGCTACCGGAAAATGATATTCGTCGACGGCTTCACGGATGATTTCTTCCGCCGTTTTCCCGAAAGGAACGGAATTGTCATGCATGTCGGTCATTGCGCCCACAACCAGTCCGGAAAGTTTACTTAGAAACCCGGTTCGTTTCAGGGCAATCATCATCCGGTCGATATGGTAAAGATATTCGTCGAGATCCTCGAGAAAAAGAATAGGATGCTCCGTTTTCGGAAAAGAGGCGCTTCCCAGTAAACTGTATAAAACTGAAAGGTTTCCACCCACCAAAGTGCCGCGCACTTTTCCCCGACGATTAAATGGATGATTTTCAAAAGTATATTTTGGCAATTTTCCCTCCAGCACATCAAAAAAAGAATCCAGCGCTTCCTGGGTATTTGTGGCAAAGTTGATGGGCATGGATCCATGAAGTGTCTGCACATTCATGTTGTTGATGTGAGCATGAAATACCGTGATATCGCTGTAACCTGCAATCCACTTCGGTTGTGTGGGCAGCGCAACCAGCGGCAACGAATCGATAATGCGCACCGAGCCATAACCGCCCCGAACAGCCAGAATGGCCTTAATCTCAGGATTAAGAATCATGTCACTGAAATCTTCAATACGGCTTGCATCGCTCCCTGCAAACTGACCGTGGCTGTCTGAAAGATGCTTTCCAAAAGCAATGTTATATCCCCGGCTTTCGATAATTTTCACAGCCGGAGCCAATTCCTTTTTGGAAATTTTTCTGGCCGGAGCTACCAGCCCAATGGTGTCGCCTTTATGAAGTGGAAGAGGTTTGATCATAGAGAATTGCTTATCGCGATACTACAAAACAAAGCTACGATTAATTTTTGAAAGGAGTTTTGTTGGCAAAGGGGCATAAGCGGGTGCTGAACAGGTTGTTAAAGCTTCCCGGGAATAAATTCCCGGTCTAATTATGAAAAAATCCCTACGGGATTTCCTCGTCCCACAGGGAAGATTGATTAATAGTCCATGAATTTATTCATGGTTCAAAAGGATAAATAAATCCACAATTTTGCGTGTCAACAGATTCCAGGAAACATGTAAAATAGAATTCTTTAAAACTCTGTTTCGTACTAAAACTCTATTCCGTAACTTTGCCAAAATTTGAAACAAAACCGTAATGAGTAAAACTTTTAAAAGATACACGCTGACTTCCGCGCTGCCGTATGCCAACGGCCCTATCCATATTGGCCATCTGGCAGGTGTTTATGTTCCGGCTGACATTTACGCACGTTATCTCCGTTCCAAAGGCAACAATGTGCTTTTTATCGGCGGTTCGGACGAACACGGTGTTCCCATCACCATCAAGGCGCGCAAAGAAGGTGTTTCGCCGCAGGATATTGTGGACCGTTATCACAACATCATCAAAAAATCTTTCGAAGAATTCGGGATTTCTTTTGATGTGTATTCCCGCACATCGGCACCGGTGCACCACGAAACGGCTTCGGAGTTTTTCGCGCATCTTTACAAAGACGGCAAGTTCATCGAAAAAACCAGTGAACAATATTTCGATGAAGAAGCCGGTACTTTTCTGGCTGACCGGTACATCACGGGAACCTGTCCTCATTGCGGTTTTGAAAAAGCTTACGGCGACCAGTGCG
>CAZGZO010000163.1:0-6436 GCA_964529695.1 uncultured Lentimicrobiaceae bacterium | reverse complement strand
GTAAAAGGTGGAATCTTAGAACGGTTCAGGACTTCCAGTGAAGCAACATCAATTTCAATATCACCTGTAGGGATTTTTGGGTTCTTGGAAACTCTTTCAATAACCTTTCCTTTGACCTGAATCACAAATTCACGTCCCAGGTTGCGAGCAGCTTCAATTAAAGAAGCTTCCGACCGACCTTCTTCCATCACCAACTGCGTGATGCCATAACGGTCCCGCAAATCAATCCAAACCAAACCGCCTTTGTCCCGGATGCGTTGTATCCAACCACTCAAAACTACTTCTTTATCAACATCTTTCAGGCTCAGTTCTCCACAGGTATGTGTCCGCAACATGATTTCTTTCTATTAGATTTATAAAAAGGAATTAAACTTTTATTTCAAGTTGCGAAAATACGAAAGTTCAGGAGATAGGAAGCTTTGAAGGTTACAAGATAAATAAAAACCACTAACGCATTCAATCTTCCGGTCCCTGTACCTTATACTGATAAATCTTCTTTCCGGCATAAGCAGCTCCCAGTCCCAGCATAATAAACAGACCTCCGCCAATGGGAGCTCCACCACCGGAGGAATCTCCCGTTGAACCTGGTGACGGTGGGTCCGGGGTTTGTGAAAACAAAGGTGGAACAGCAAAAAACATAAGGATTAGTGTCATGGTTAGTATTTTCTTTTTCATAATAAAGGAATTTATGTCTGGTTAAAAAATTACTTTTTCAGTTTTTCTGAAATTATTATTAAACAAAGAAATAATCATCAGACCATTACTTTTAGGAATTCTTTGAGAATAATGCTCACCCGGTGCCAGGTTTAGGTTTTGAATTAAAAGTTTCTGCCCAAGTTCATCCACAACCTCTAAGGTACACCGCACTGGCTGCCGTATCTGATTTTCCACACAAACGTGATTATGAATTACTTTAAGGCTCACTGGCACGGATTCATCAGGGGCTTTAAATGAAGAAGTCCCTGTAATCTTTTGATTGAAATACAAGGTAAACCGGTCAGAAATCTCTCCTGTGGTGTCCACGGAAAACGAATATTCTTTGTTTTTCCGCAAATCTATCAACGCTCCTGTTTTATTATCTTTCAGGAAGATTGAGGCAGTATCGCCCAGGTTCTCGTCGCGTGCCAGAGACAACACATAATGACCCGTACTATCCACATCCATTCCCAATTTAACTTTTTCAGACTTTGTAGGTGGTGGCAGGGCCTGAATGGCAAAATCATTCCCATCATCCCGAACCAGTTTTGTAAACAAATCCTCTTTGGAACTGCCCCTGAGCAATCCGGCATCATAGGTTGGATCCAGGGCACGGGTCATACCAGGTCCAAAGGCAATTAATGTTTCGCTTCGCACCTTTCCTTTGCGGGAAAGATTAAACCAACATCTAGTCCACGGGGTCACTGGATCATCTTTATAAGACGTTGCTTCCCTGTCATTATTTTGAATGTTTTGAGGGAATGAAATATTTCCCGAGGCTTTTACTTTTATCATAAACGCCTGCCCTGCAGCAATATTCACAGCACCGCTGGCATTGGAAATAGTTTGATAATCATCACGATTCCCATCATATGAAGATTGTTCATTCCACAAATAAATTCCCCCGAAGTCGGGATCCAAAAGAGCAGCATTGACATCCAGAAAATTATGGGTCCCTGCATTATGGGTGGCTGCTATGGAAGCGGTAAAAGGGTTCCCGACTAAAGCCCAACCCCGGGCTGTACTTCCCGATGTTGAAGTAGCTGCAATAGTTTGATCTGCAGCCAATACATTGCCCGTTAAAGATAAAGTATGGTCTGCATGCTGATAACGAAGTGCATAACCCTTGGCTGTTTGAAAACTATCGGTACCCATCAGTGAATTGTTACCAGTACCGTCGGCTCCGTTCAGAATATCCACCCAGTTACCTGTTACACCATTATAATCCAGCGACTCATCCCAGTCATAAAAACTGTCATTTCCACTACCACCGTTTAACCCCATATTTAAATTGCTGAAGGTTTGTGAAGTTGATACAGGAGCACTGATATAATGAAACCTCCCCTGGGCCAGGAAAATATCAGCTTTTATTTTTTCTGATGGTGCATTAGCAAAATAAACACTAGCCGCATTTGAAGAGTTCACATCAAAGGAAAAGTTACCATCATTGCCTAACGCAGCCAAGCCATCAACATCAACTCTTGCACCAGCGTCGGCAACTGCTTTTCCACTCCGGATAGTAAAATCGTTCATTTGATCATGACTTCCGGAAACAAAATGAAGCGTATCACCAGAACCAATGTCAGATACCAAGTTATGAATTGGAACGTCACTATCAAAATATATGTTGGGGATTGAAGATGCGTTTTCCAGAACAATACTACCACCGTTAAAATCAGAAGTAGCCGGTGAATAATGGATTTCCGGCTTTGTACCACTATTCCCGTTTTTTAGTACAATCTGTGCCGAGGAGCCTGCAGCCACAGAAAACACACCACTGGTTGTGACGGAAAAAATATAAATGGTAGACGTCTTCTGGGCTCCTGCTGTTGACAAGTTAAGTACTGCACCTCCTGATAAATAGGCATTTCCACCACTTTTTTGATAATAACGGCCGCTGACATTAATAATCCCTCCTGAAAAATTAAGCGTCCCTCCTGAAACATAAAAGTATTTTGCTTTGGTACCGCCTGCATTAAAAGTGCCTGAATTCATGATAAGGGTACCTTTAAGGTTTACTGTTGAAGACGTACTGAGGGTTGACCCAGTTGTAATTTTCAACGTACCGCCTCCATCGATAGTGAGTTCTTTACAACTTTGTGCAGAACTTACGGTTACTGTATCGCCGGCCGCGATAACTACATTGTCAGAAGGACCGGGAATTGACCTGGTGGACCAAGTATCTAAATCATTCCAGGAACCTCCACCGGTCCCATTGCTGGTTACCTGCCCATATCCGGTCAGGCACAAAAAAAGAAAAGACATTAAAAAAATGATTGATTTTTTCATGATGGTTAGTTTTTGAATAGTAAAACAAAATGGGAAATACTACTATGAAAAGCATGAAATATTTCATTCGAATTAAGGGCTTTTTGGTTTTTTAATAAATTCTCAGAAAGTATGAACACTTATCGATACTGAAAATTTATTTGATTTTCAAAACTATAACATTTTGTTGGAAGGGCCAAATCTCATAAGGATTTTATAACATTATTACATAATTTTAGCCAAAAACAAGCTCATAAAACCGCAAGATTGTATTTTTGTCATACCTATTTAAGAATGGGATCAATAATATTGCGAAAAATCTTGGTATAACATGTCAAAAAAATCAGGTCGGAAATATTATGTGGTATGGCGGGGCTTCAAACCGGGAATTTACACCACATGGGAGGACTGCAAAAAGCAGGTGGAAGGATTCGAAAAAGCACAATATAAGTCGTTCACTTCCAAGGAAGAAGCAGAGAGTGCCTTTAATCAATCTTATGAAACCATCAGGGAATTAAAAGGAAAGAAGAATCTGCTGGAGTTAAAAACAGAAAGGAAACCTATATTGGACAGTCTTTCTGTGGATGCAGCTTGCAAAGGGAACCCTGGTATTCTGGAATTTCGGGGTGTTTACACAGATACCGGAACCGGGCTATTTGAACGGGGCCCTTACGAGAACGGAACCGTTAATATCGGGGAATTTCTTGCCATAGTCCTGGCCTTGGCATGGTTGAAAAAAAACAAGCTCAGCATGCCCATTTATTCTGATTCCAGGACAGCCATATCCTGGATCAGGAAAAAACAGATCAATACCAAACTTCAGTGGGATAAGAAAAACGAGCCGCTCCTTAAAGCCGTGCTCAATGCACAAAAATGGCTTAAAGAAAACGGCACAGGAAATATTCCCATCTTAAAATGGGAAACTAAGCTTTGGGGGGAAATTCCTGCGGATTATGGGAGAAAATAGTAGGTGGGAAATGAAGAATGAAAAATTTGCAGGACTGAATACAAGCCACACGTTCCAAATTCCAAATGGTAAATTTCAAATAACAAATAAACTCCAAAAACCAAAAGTTAATGTTCAAAATCCGGGAACAGCAAACCCGAAACCTGATAACCTGTACCAGCCAAAGCTAACGGCCAACAGCAAACCGCCAAAAGCCAAAAGCCAAAACACCCAATAACAGCAATAAATTCCTAAGCTTCCGGTTCTCGCTTTTTAAAATCGTAGATTTTTTTGCCTGCATAAGCTACGCCCAGGCCCAGCAAAATAAACAACCCGCCGCCTATGGGGGCACCTCCACCACTTGGAGGCACAGTTGCATACAAAGGCATAGAAACTAAAAGCAAGAAAATAATTGTTGTAAAGGTAAGAATTCTCTTTTCCATGATGGTTAGTTTTAATTAGTTAGATATAGATTTATTAATTTAGTTCAATTTGTTTACCAGAAAAAGTTCTTTTAGGTTACCTCAGATTTCAGCCATTAAATTCACTTCCCACTGAAATATGCTTAGATAACCAAATGTACAACCTTTTGCAGAAAAAGTCAAATCTTTACTACAATTAACGTGAGTTCGATATAAACTCAATTATTTGGGCTAAAGCCCAACTCCCAGTCTTCCCCTTTTTACCCAGCATAACCTGCCTGACGGCAGTCAGGAATGCGGGGCTTAGTAATCAATACACTTACTGACTGATATAGAAATAACTAAGACGGGCATAAATGCCCTTCACGATGGAAAATGCGCTACTGGCTTTAGCCCAAACTAATCTCTCTTTTGACTCATTTCTTGTAATCTCAAAGTCTTTTTTGTAAGAATAGATTGAGAAAGACTGCTGTCATTCAGAAATGATGGTTTTTGTGTTTTCAGGCCCTTCTTATATCGAACTCACGTTAATCAATGAACCCTTGCTTAAACTGGTTTAAACGTAGCTTTAAACGCGGTAAAATTGTTCTAAAATGAGGTAATCTAATCACCAATCACGATAAAATGCTCACAATCTGAACCCTGCTTTTTCTTATATCTTTATATTTCAACTACCTCTACTGTATCCCAATTTATTCTATTTTCGGCCTCATGCAGGGAAATCCAAGGAACCTGTTCAGACAATTTATCCAAATTCCGAAAAGCTCTGTCCGTGCTAATTCTATACTTTAGCTTTAAATAGGGATTCCATTTTATCTTCTCATGAATATCCGTATCAAAATCTCTGGGATGGAAGTAGCTCATCACATAAGGTGATGTCGTTATTTTACGATATAAAAACTTATACGGAGTAATTCGAAAATAGCCGCTGCCGGCATATTTGAAATTATGCCTGAAGACCGGAATACTTGAAACCGGAAATTCTTTCATGATAATTCCGTTATTTTTAATAAAAAAAGGAGCATCTGGTATTATCCGATTCCCAAAACGACTACCTGCAATAATTGAACAATCCCTTTCAATACCCAAATCCTTTAAAACTTCCAAAGCCCAGATATCTTTCACTGTCATTGAAAAATCAGGAGCACGATAGCTTTTGACTTTTTCTCCTGTCATATCTTCAATGGTTTTTAATACTTTTTCTGTGTTAACCTTGAAAGTCATTCTATCCATTTCTCTGATTTTCAAATGAGAAAAAGAGTGTACTCCAATTTCATGCCCATAATCATTCAGCTCTCTTACCAATCCAGGAAGCCTTTCAGCATCCTCACCCAACCAGAAAAATGTAGCTTTGATATTCTTTTCTTCCATCAAATGAAAAATCCTACGTGTTTCTCTTTCCAAAGAGGTAGAAAATTGATCCTTTTGTAAGATCACATGTTTGTATGGCCTGGTATACAGGTGATACCACGCCTCTATATCAAAAGTCAGGATGTGCAAAATGTGTTAGGTAAAATGGTTTGTAAAGCTAAAATAATATCACTAATCTTGCATACATAAATCATTATAAATTTATGAAAATACGCGAATTCTACAAGGATTTCCTGAAACGAACAAAACTAGAACAATTTAAATTCCTACTGGATGTTTTTTGGTTTGCAGTAATCATTTATGGTTTTCATCTTTTATGGTGGAAGGGGCATTTAGAACTTTTCCTTAGCCAATATGCTTCTTTTATTGACATCCAGGAATTCCTTGCGCATCAGGTTTTTCTACCATCATCCTGGGTTGTCAGTCATATCATTGGTTATTCAATACAAATGGGTCATAATACAATCTTTTTCTCTAACAACGGATACATTGCTATCGAAAAAAGCTGTTCAGGCCTTAAGCAAATGTATGAGTGGCTCGCATTAATGCTTCTTTTCCCGGGGCCCTGGAAGCACAAAGTTTGGTACATTCCCACGGGAATTATTATCATACACCTGGAAAACATTCTGCGTATTGTCATTCTTTCTGTAGTTGTCATTCACTGGCCTGCTCACTGGGCCTTTATCCACTATTGGGTTATGAGACCATTTTATTATGTGGTAATCTTTTTACT
>CAZGZO010000162.1:0-6451 GCA_964529695.1 uncultured Lentimicrobiaceae bacterium | reverse complement strand
ACCGGTTTGAAAATATCAATCAGACTGGCCAGTCCGAAATAGAAATGAGTATTGACAAATATTTTTCCTAAACTATCTGTTGAGAAAATACCCAGTTTTTTCCCAATCTGGTAATTTTTAAGTGTATCAATGATGTATGGCTCTGTAACCAAAATGGTCTTGATGCCTTCTTTCCTGTGCTCCGCAATCATCTTTTTTGGATTGGGCCAGCGTGGTTTGTACCAATGTAGCTCACCGAGATATCCTTTAATGTTGTTGCCAAACCAATAAAAATCAAAAATCTGCGCATCCATGGGGAAATCTTTGGCCTGCATGGCTTTTACTATTGAGTCAGCTTCACTTTGATTCCTATAAGCCATTCGCGATTGCAGATTTCCCAATGCCCAGCGTGGTGGCAAGGGCTGTGTTCCGGTCAGTCTTCCGTAAGAATGATAAATGTCCGGAAAATTGTACCCGGCAATAAAAACATATTTTGCCAGTCCACCGGATGCCCCGAATTCCAGGATATTTTTATTCGCATGCCCCAGGTCAGCATAACCTTTTTCAGGATTGTCGTAAAGCAACAGATATTTCTTCGAAGAGAGCAAAACCGGTACAGAAAAATTCAGGTTCTTCTGCCCCATTCCGTAACCGTAATGCGCCTGATTCATCAACTGAAAATGATTACCTCTCAGCGAAGTAACCGCGCGTTCCCCCAGTCCGTAATAATGCTCATCCTTAGTCATCTTGAATTGTAAGCCTCTTACTCTTCCTTTCTCAAAATACCCCTTGTCCTCTTTCAAAAGCGTATCGCCATGATAGACATAGCTTGCATAAAACGGGTTCTTATAAAAAATGACCTGAAGACTGTCTGATTGGAATCTCAGAAAACCCGGTTCATCATCCACATGAACCTTCATGTCTTTTGTCTTCAGAACAACATCAACGCAGGAATCTTTGGTGGCCTTTTTTGTAGGAAAGTCTTTAATCCTGACTACTTTCGGTTCATAGAAAAAACTCTGAACCAGTCCATGGTTGGTTTCAATATTTAAAACACCTTTTGCAAACGTGAAAGACATTATTTGCCTGCTTTGAAACTGATATCTGATAGAATCATGTTGATCAGGATTTGGTTTTGTTTGCTGCGAAAAACTTACTCCAGATAGAAGACTAAAAACAACCAACAAACTAATTGATAAATAAATACGATGATTTCTTCCCATTTTACAAAAGGTATTTTGGCCTGCTCTATAACAAAGCAGGCCAATAAAAATTTTATTTTAAGATTTTGGAAACCATTAAATATAAACGGTTTATTTCTCCAGTTCTACAATCAATGGTGAACGTGCCGGAATGGTAATGCTATTCAGCTGATTAAAGACTTTTGAAGTCATGACCGATTTTCCCTTGGTAAAGCCTATTAAGTCATCAGCAAACCGCGACATATCAACAGTCATCGACTTTTTATTATTATTCAGCATCACCATAACTTTCTGTCCTTTATAGGAACGGAAATAAACATAAATACCATTTTCCACAATATACTGCGTCAATTTTCCATCCTGTACAGCTTTATTGGTTTTCCGCCAGTTCAGCAGGCGTTTCAGGAAATTAAAAGCGATGTTTTGTTGCACGGTTCTTCCCTTCGGGGTAAAAGCATTCACTGAATCACCGGGCCAGCCACCAGGAAAATCTTTACGGGTAACACCGTCGCCCTGGGATTTTGCGCCTTTCATCAGAATTTCGTCACCATAATAAATTTCAGGAATACCCCTTGTGGTCATAACAAAAGCCATAGCCATTTTCCAGCTATTCAAATTTCCATGAAGGTCAGTGAAAAGCCTTCCCATGTCGTGGTTATCGGCAAACACCATCAATCTATTCGTGTTGCTATACAGAAAATCCTGAGCCAGAATATCATACAAGCGGGCGAGACCTGTATCCCAGCCATTGGACTCATTCAGTCCTTTACGGATGGCAAAACAAAGCGGAAAATCCATTACATCAGTAAGATGTGACTGATAACCATCGCGGTTTCTTTTGTTTTGAAGCCAATAGGAAACGGTTGAAGGGTCGTTGAACCAGGTTTCACCGACCACTCTAAAATGAGGATATTCCTCCAAAACCCTTTCCATCCAGTGGGCCATGAATTTTTTATAGGAATAAGGATAGGTATCCTGACGAATTCCGTCCAAACCGGCATATTCAATCCACCAAATACTATTCTGAATCAAATAGTTGGCAACTAAAGGATTGTTCTGATTAAGATCAGCCATACTGGT
Source organism: uncultured Lentimicrobiaceae bacterium (assembly GCA_964529695.1). GTDB lineage: Bacteria > Bacteroidota > Bacteroidia > Bacteroidales > F082 > Sulfidibacterium. The sequence goes on along the minus strand of CAZGZO010000162.1, from coordinate 4,190 downwards.
ATCGAACCATCCACCAACCATTTTCTTAAAATCATATTTAGAGGCATGTGGATCTGAAACTACTACACCATGATAATTTGAACGTGTAAATTTTGGCCATTGATTATACCAGTCATGGGTGGGCAAATCGTTTTTCCAGAAATAATTGGTTCCACAATGATTGAAAACCATATCCTGAATCACCTTGAGTCCCATTTTATGGGCATCTTCCACCATTTTCTTATAAAGCTTATTCGTGCCATAACGTGGATCAACCTTATAATAATCCGTCATAGCATAACCATGATATGAAGTACGGGGCTGATTGTCTTCCATCAAGGGAGTTGGCCAGATAGCAGTAGCCCCAAGGTCTTTAATATATTTAAGGTGATTTATAATCCCTTGTATATCTCCACCATGTCTTCCATTAGGATCTTTCCGGTTAGCTCTTTCCAGCATGCCGGGCATGTTATCATTTTTAGGATTCCCGTTTGAAAAACGGTCGGGCATCAGCAAATAAATTACGTCCGATGTATTAAAACCCTGGTGAAGTTTCGGATTCAGATTTCTTTTGTTTAAAGCATAAGCATAAACCGCTTTGTCTTTTTTACCTTCTTTAAAATGAATCGTCATGGTGCCTGGTTTGGCGTTCTTTTTAATAACCAGATTCAGGAACAAATAATCAGGGCTTTCAACTTTTGTGACGCTTTCAAGGATGACACCGGGATAATTGACTTCAGGTTGTGTTTTTGAAATTTCATGACCAAAAACCATCAACTGCAGATGGGGATCATGCATACCCACCCACCACGATGGCGGATCGATTCGCTGAAGCGAAATTTTTTGCGCCTTTACATTAAAACTGCAAAAAGCCACTACCATAGATGTTAAAATTAACTTGGTAAATATCTTCATTACTTAAAATTTTGGGATTATAAATTCTTCTTTTTTATTTATTTCAAGCTGGGCTTCATGTAAACCGGAACTTTACAAAAGGACTTAGTGTAATAAAACAGTCACAAAGTACCGCTATCAAAAGTAACAAATTATCAACTCAGAAAATAATAATGGTAAAAGCAATTGCCTATAACTCAGAATCCCAGAGACAATTATACCCTAACCGCTTATCGCAAACGTTTGATATCTGATAATACCTGAGTATAAAAAGTATATTTGATACTTAGTGTAAGGATGGATGTTCGTTTCCGTTATCCGAGGACTCATTTAAGTAACTTTGCCCAAAGTAAGATATCCCAAAATTTATTTATGAATAACATTTCACTCCTTCAAAAATATTGGAAAGAACTTTATCCTGCGACAGGTTTAAAAATGCTGGAAGACTTTCTTAATGAGGCTGAAAAATACAGAAAGCCGATATCAGATTCACACAATGATTGGTATAAAGATGCCATTGTGTATGCTGTGTATGTTGATTTGTTTAACAAAGATTTTACCGGCCTCATAGAAAAATTGGATTATTTAGAAGATTTAGGAGTGAATTGCTTATGGCTTCTTCCGATGTTGGATTCACCGATGCGGGATGCCGGTTTTGATATCAGAAACTACGATCGTATTCGTGCTGATTTACTTGGTTTACCTGAAAATTTTGCAAAAGAAGAGCAGGAAAACCTTTTCGGAGAGTTTCTCAAAGAAGCTCACCAACGCGGCATTCGGATTATCTTTGATATTGCCATGAATCACACATCTGATCAACATCCCTGGTTCCTGGAAGCAAAAAAATCACCGGATAATCCTTACCGTGATTATTATATATGGAGCAAGGATACAAGTTTGTACAGTGAAGCCCGGTTGCTTTTTAAAGGTATTGAAGACAGTAATTGGCAGGCTGCGGATGACGGTTTCTATTATCTGCATCGGTTTTTCAGTTTTCAACCGGATCTGAATTATAAAAATCCGCAGGTACTGCTTGAAATGTCAAAGAATCTGCTTTATTGGAGAAGCCTTGGCGTAGATGGTTTCCGGGCAGATGCCATTCCTTATCTTTGGAAAGAAGAAGGTACCGATTGTGAGAACAGACCCAAGACACATACCATTGTCAAATTTTATCGTGCCCTGCTTGACCACATCAATCCGGGAACCTTTCTTATTGCTGAAGCTTGCCAGAAACCATACAATGTTGTAAAATACCTTGGAGATGGGGACGAATGTAACGCCGCTTATCATTTCCCACTAATGCCAATGATGTATAAGGCTATTGCCATGGAAGACAATCTGCCCATACGCAAAACTTTGAGCACACAAATAACTCCTTCCTTGCCGGATAGCGGGCAGTGGATGACTTTTTTAAGGGTACATGACGAGCTTAGTCTGGAGTTGATTTATGTGAGCGAAGAAGACCGAAAATACATTCATGAAAATTACTGTCACGATCCCAAGTGGGATTTTCGCGTCGGTGAAGGGATTTCTGCCCGTCTCGCTGAACTTTTCCAAAAAGACATCAATAAAATCAGCCTTGCTTATTCTTTGATGTTGACCATAACAGGAAGTCCTGTAGTATATTACGGGGATGAATTTGGTAAACTGAACGATGAGAAATATTACAACGAACAAATCAAGCTTACCGGAAAAGATGACACCCGTTTTTTGGTCCGTGGGCGTATTGACTGGGAGCAACTGAAAGAAAATCTGAAAGATCCGGAAAACTTTCATACCAAGGTTTTTGATATCATCAAATCGATGTTGAATACACGAAAAGAACATCCTGCTTTCGGACGGGGTCACACAGAATTTATCGATACTGTTGACGCAGCAGGAAAAACACAGGATAAGGTACTGGCGTATTTCCGGACCATGTCAGAAGAAAACATCCTGGTCATCAATAACCTTTCAGGTAAAAGCATTGAAATCAAACATCCTTTGTCGGAAGAAAAGACATTTATCCTGAACATGAATGGGTTTTCTTACAATGACGAAAAACAAACCATTATACTTGAACCCCACGGCTTCGTGTGGTTTGAAGCAGTATAAAAATATAGTCTTTCGAGCCGAACAATTCGAAAGATTATGACTCTCGTAATAAACCTCTGTTAATAGTTTTTTTACAACAATCCATGAGTACCCTAACCAACAAGCGCGGGGAACTCATGGTTTTGTGATGTCTTATCAGGCCTGGGCTATATTGCTAAATCAAATTCAAATCCGAAGAAAAAACTGAGCAACATTTTGTTATCCGACTTATATTAACTTTGCGGTTCAATCAAATCACAGATGTCACAGCGGATTACCATTGAAGAATTTCTACCTATGACGGATAAACTTCCGTTGATTGACGTGCGTGCACCCAAAGAATTTGCTCACGGGCACATTCCTGGTGCTATCAACATGCCACTTTTTAATGATATAGAAAGGGCAAAAGTCGGAATTCGATACAAACAAGGGGGCAAGGAAAATGCAGTGCTCCTGGGACTGGAAATTGTGGGGCCGAAGATGGCTGATTTTGTAAAACAAGCCCGCAAAATTGCGCCTAAAAAGGAAGTGCTGATTCATTGCTGGCGTGGCGGTATGCGTTCGGAAAGCATGGCCTGGCTACTTGAAACTTCAGGTATTAAAACTTATACACTGGAGGGGGGTTATAAAGCCTACCGTCGTCACATTCGGGCAGGGTTTTCAAGACCGGTAAATATGATCGTATTGGGTGGATTCACCGGAAGTGGCAAAACAGACATTCTGAAAGAACTTGAAAGAAAAGGAGAGCAATTTCTTGACATAGAACAAATTGCAAACCACAAAGGATCTGTTTTTGGAACGCTGGGTCAGGAACCTCAACCCACAAATGAACAATTTGAAAACAATCTGGCTGCAACCTGGAGAAAATTTGATTTTGAAAAAACACTTTGGGTAGAAGACGAAAGCCGCAATCTGGGTTTTTGCGGTATTCCTGATCCATTGTTCTCCCAAATGCGTAGTGCCGTTCTCATTAAAGTCATCATTCCAAAACAGGTTAGAGCCAAACGGCTTGTAAAAGAATATGGCAGTTTCGACAAAGAAAGCCTTGCAGAACAGCTGTTAAAAATCAGGGAACGCATGGGCGGACAAAATCTGAAAACAGCTTTGCAAGAATTAGAATCCGGCCATATGGAAAAGGTTGCCGAATTATCCTTAAGCTATTACGACAAAGCTTATCAGCATGCTGGAAGGGACCGGGACGCGGAAAAGATTTTTGAAATTGAAATTGATGAAGACAATCCGGC
>CAZGZO010000161.1:0-6473 GCA_964529695.1 uncultured Lentimicrobiaceae bacterium | reverse complement strand
TCTTTATACAGGAATTGATAAGGTCTTCTTTCAATCCGCTGGATATTAATTTTAACTCCGGATGTGAAAGTATTGGGAATGACTCTTCCTGTTTTCACATTCTTCAGTTTAGTACGAACGAAAGCGGGTCCCTTTCCAGGTTTAACATGCTGAAATTCAACAATCGTCCATAATTCTCCGTTGTATTCAATACACAATCCGTTTCTAAAGTCAGCTGTTGTTGCCATAACAATATGAAATTTTCAGTATTTACTTTATTCTTTAGGTCTTCTGTAGCCACGCATAATTCCGCGCTGCGAATTTTGGATAAAATTCAGAATTTCATCTCGCTCAGCGTTAATAGGAAGATTGGCTTCTATAAAACCGACAGCCTGGCTAATATTTCTTCCTCTGAGATAGAGATGTCTGTATATTTCGTGAATAAAATTGATTTGCTCGTCTGTATATCCTCTTCTCCTTAACCCGATAGAGTTCACGCCAACAAAAGAAATGGGGTTACGACCCGCTTTGGAATAAGGGGGAACGTCTTTTGTAACCAGACTTCCACCACCAACCATGGTATGTTTTCCGATATGAACAAACTGGTGAACTCCTGTCATTCCGCCGATAATAGCGTAATCATCAATATCAATATGACCAGCAAGGCCAACAGAATTAGCAAGAATCACATTGTTTCCAATGTGGCAGTCGTGAGCAATGTGTACATAAGCCATTAAAAGGCAGTTGTTTCCTACAACAGTCTCACCGCTTGCCTTGGTACCTCTGTTCACTGTGACAAATTCTCTGATGGTGACATTGTTACCAATAATAACTTTGGTGTCTTCACCTTCAAATTTCAGATCCTGAGGGATAGCAGAAATTACAGCTCCCGGAAAAATCCGGCAGTTTTTGCCAATCCGGGCGCCTTCCATGATGGTCACATTGGATCCAATCCATGTCCCTTCGCCTATTACAACATTTTTCTCAATATTTACAAAAGGTTCTATAACGACGTTGGATGCAATCTTGGCTTCAGGATGTACGTATGCAAGTGGTTGATTCATTAAATTTACTTGTTTTTGATAATTTGTGCAGTAAATTCTCCCTCCATGGCTAACTTGTTGCCGACAAAAGCTTTTCCCTTCATGATGCAAATGCCCTTTTTAATAGGTGCAGTGGGCTCCAGGGAAAAAATTAAGGTGTCTCCGGGAACGACTTTTGCACGGAATCTTACCTCGCTGATTTTTGCAAAATAAGTAGAATAACTTTCTCTGTCTTCCAGTCCGCTAAGAACAAAAATTCCTCCAACCTGGGCCATTGCTTCGATTTGGAGCACTCCAGGCATGATAGGCTCATCGGGAAAATGCCCCATGAAAAAAGCTTCATTCATGGTTACATTTTTCAATCCAACAATATAATTTTCTGTGACTTCTAGTATTTTATCCACCAAAAGAAATGGTGGGCGATGGGGGAGAATCTTTTTTATCTCTTTGATATCGTAAACCGGATCAGCAAAAATATCAAAAGGGGGCTCCTTAATCATTGACTGTAGCTTTTTGGTTAATTTCTTTTAAAATATGTTTAGCAAATTCTGTATTTGCATGATGACCCGGACGTGTTGCGGTAACATGGCCTTTCAATGGTTTCCCAAGTAAGTAGAGGTCACCAATGATGTCCAGCAACTTATGCCTGGCAGGTTCATTATCAAAATATAAAGAAAGGTTGTTTAAAATTCCGCTACCGTTAACCTTGACTCTTGGTTTTTTGAATAAATCAGCAAGATAATCCAATTCGTCCTGTGGTACCTTGCGATTTACAAAAACAATAGCATTGTTCAAATCCCCACCTTTGATAAGATCGTTCTTGAGCAAAAATTCGAGTTCATGTAAAAAGACAAAAGTCCGGCAATTTGCTATTTCAGCCTTGAATTCTGAAATATCTTGTATCTCAGCAGTTTGCTCACCTAATACTCTTGACTCAAAATCGATGATTGCAGTCAATGAGAAATGTTTTGAAGGTCGAATTTCAATAACTGTCTTTTTATCAGGAATTTCCATTATAATGGGTTCCTCAATGACGATATATTCTCTTTCGGCATCCAATTCTTTAATACCTGCTTTTTCAATAGCTTCTACAAAAAATTTAGCAGAACCATCTTTAATGGGAATTTCTTCCATGTCGAGTTCAACCAGCGCATTGTCAATGCTTAAACCACGAAATGCAGCCATCACATGTTCAATTGTATAAACCCGTGCTTTGTCATTTCCAATACAAGTACCACGATTCGTGCTTATAACATTGCCAATTAATGCATCTATAATAGGTTGCCCTTCTATATCTATTCTTTTGAATTTTATCCCGTGCCCGGCAGAAGCCGGCAGAAAACTCATGGTTCCTTTCTGTCCTGTATGGAGTCCTTGTCCTTCAATCGAAACCTTTTGTTTTAGAGTTGTTTGCCTTTCAATCATCTAATCAATTCATGTTTTTAACAAAAAAGAAATTTTGGCAAAAATAATATTTTTTTGTTCCAAAACCCGGTTATTGAGGTGTCAATGTCAACATCGGGAGTTGCGCTCAATTTTCAAGGCTTGTTATTTGAAATGATATTTATTGACAGTGTATTTTGTAAACGTCTGTAAATAAATAAAATAATTTATTTTAGCTCGTTTGGAAAAAACATTATTTAAAGTCCCTGTTCTTAATAAGACGAATTAAATAAAGGGCGTTAAGTTATCGGACATCAGTGAAACTGATGTCCCTCATTCACCTTCCAGTTTTTTTAACTTTTTTTCTAATTCGTCCACCTTCTTCATCAGTTTCCCCAGTTGTCTTATGTAAACCACAGATTTTTGGTAATCTGTCAGGTTAGTGGCCGGACTTCCTCCGATTATGTTGTCAGGTTTTGGAAAGTTTTTTGAAATACCTGCTTGAGCCATTACTTTCGAACGATCTCCAATTTTTATGTGTCCGACAAAACCAACCTGGCCGGCAATCATACAGTCTTTTCCGATTTTGGTTGAACCTGAAACACCCGATTGTGATGCCATTACAGTGTTTTCTCCAATTTCAACATTGTGTGCTACCTGTATAAGATTATCCAGTTTTACTCCTTTTCTGATGATGGTCGAGCCCATGGTAGCACGGTCAATGGTTGTATTGGCACCTATCTCAACACGGTCTTCAAGTACTACATTCCCGATTTGAGGGATCTTTTTGAAATCGGTTCCTTGCTGAGGCGCAAAACCAAAGCCATCAGCACCTAATACAACACCGGCATGAAGAATACAATCATTTCCAATAACTGTTTCATCGTAAATGCTGACTCCGTAATAAATGATCGTGTTTTTGCCTACGGAGCAATGGTCTCCAATATTCGTATTGGAATATATCTTTGAATTATCGCCAATTGTTGTGTTTTCACCGATGCAAACATAATCACCGATGAAGACATCTTTCCCGATTTTAGCTGATTCTGCTACAGAGGCTTTCGGCGAAATGCCGATCTTTTGTGATTTTGTACTTTGATACATTTCCAGAAGGGAAGTAAAAGCGAGATATGCATCTTTCACACGAATTAGTGTCGTCTTTAAAGGCTTTTCCGGTGTGAAATCTTTATTAACCACGATGATGTCTGCTTCGGTATCATAAATGTATTTTGTGTAAATGGGATTGGCCAGAAAACTAATGCTACCGGGCTTTCCTTCTTCAATTTTCGAGAGTGAGGAAACCTCTGCATCAGGATTCCCTTCTACGATGCCATTCAACGCATTGGCTATCTGTTGTGCTGTAAATTTCATAAAAAATAATTTGGGGTTGCAATGTACAAAATTTAAGTAAATCCGGCCTTTCTAAAACAGTTCTGTTAAAGCCTTTCCGTTGCTTTTTTCTATGGGAAGCTGACGACTAAAACCTTCTTCAAGTGAGATAAATGTTTCGGTGGCCGTAACTTCCGGAATAGATTGAATGTGTTCCACAAGAATTTTCTTCAGATGCTCGTTGTCCATTGAATAAATCTTTAAAAACAGAGAATATTTTCCTGTAGTATGATGGCATTCTACAACTTCCGGTATTTTGGTTATTTTCTGAAAGACTTCTTCATGCGTACGTGTACTTGTCAGGTTGACTTGAATGCCAACAAACGCTGTGGTCAGGTAGCCAAGTTTTTTTGGACTGAGACAAAACCTTGAACCGGAAACGATGCCTGCTTCCTGTAATTTTATGGCACGCTGATGTACAGAAGCGCCTGATACATTGCATTGTCTGGCAATTTCCAGAAATGAAGTTCGCGCATCTTTCAATAAAAAGGTTAAAATTTTTTTATCAAGATTATCAATTTGAAAGTGATTATTCATTTTTTGAAATATTTGATATAAAATATTAAATAAATATATGAAAATAGCTACAAATTTATATTAATTTGTGATATATCAAATAAAATTTAGTATTAATAGCCTAGAATTATACATATTTTATAATTTTGTAGCGAACAAAAAACAATTACAGTAACATGAAAAAGAAATTTGATCCAGCTACAGCTATCCAAAAGCTGGAGCAGTTTGGAGAATTCGGAGGTGTAAATCCGTCCATCACTGATTCCGCTACATTCACCTTCATGACCGAAGATGAAATGATTCATGCCTTTCATGGAGAGGCACCCGGTTGTTTCTTGTATTCAAGGCACTGGAATCCCACCAATCGTTACCTTTCAGAAGCGTTGGCAGCCATGGAGGGAACAGAGTTAGCTTGGGTTACAGCTTCAGGGATGGCTGCCATTACAACTACTATTTTGCAGTTGTGCAATTGTGGGGACCACATCGTTACCAGCGTGACAACTTATGGCGGTACCTATGCTTTTTTAGCCAATTTTCTGAAAAAGTTTGATATTGAAATTTCTTTTGTCAATATTTCTGATTTGGATAGCGTGCGTAAGGCTATGCGTCCAAATACCAAAATTGTTTACACGGAATCGATGACTAACCCGATGTTGCAAATTTCCGACATTCCGGAGTTAGCAAAGATTATTAAAGAACATGGGACAGCGAAACTGGTAGTTGATAATACTTTTACTCCGTTGATTATTAGTCCCTTTCAGCTTGGCGCAGACGTTGTTGTCTATAGTATGACAAAATTCATCAATGGAAAAAATGATGCTGTTGCTGGTGCTATTTGCGCTTCTGAAGAGTTTATTAATGATTTGAGCAGTGTGAATGATGGTGCCGCTATGCTGCTGGGACCCGTGCTGGATCCATTGCGTTCGTCAAATATTTTGAAGAATCTGGGAACGCTGCATGTTCGAATGCAAAAGCACAGCGAAAATGCTATGTACCTGGCCAAAAGGTTTAAGGAAATAGGACTGAAAAGTATTTATCCCGGTTTACCTGACCATCCGCAATATGAATTGATGAACGAAATAATGAATAAAGATTTTGGTTATGGTGGTATGATTGCTATTGATATGGAAACAGCAGAACGTGCTGCTCCTTTTATGGAGCTTATGCAGAAGAAGGGGGTTGGTTATCATGCTGTTAGTCTTGGATACTTTAAAACGTTATTCTCTAACTCAGGCAAAAGTACATCCTCGGAGGTGCCGGAAGAAATTCAAAAGGAAATGGGGCTTTCAGAAGGACTGGTGCGCTTTTCAGTTGGTCTGGATCACAACATCGAGCGTACTGCTAAAATGATTGAGGAAGCGTTGAAAGAACTCAAATATATATAGGCAGACAATTACAGCAAAATTAATTTGGCTTGCCAATTTTTGATAGCAATTGGATTTGATTCCGATTGCTATCTTTGTAAAAAAGAGTTTGAATGGGGAAAATAAGACTTGAACTACCTGAGAAATTTAATTTCCACACTGAAATTCCTGTGCGTATCACCGATTTGAATTATGGCGGACATTTAGGAAATGATTCTGTCCTTACTTTAATTCATGAGGCAAGGGTCAGGTTCTTAAAAAGTTATGGACATGATGAGCTGGATGTGTATGGTGCAGGATTGATACAGGCAGATGCAGTCATTATTTACAAACAGGAAGCCTATTTCGGAACGGTAATTGACTTTGCTGTGACTGTAGGTGACTTCACCAATGCGGCTTGTGATTTCTTTTATCTCCTGACAGACAAATCCACCGGAAAAGAAATTGCCCGGGCCAAAACACGCATAGCCTTTTTTGATTACAAGCTGAGAAAAAAACTTCCTGTTCCGGAGGAGTTCCTGGCTAAGTTTCAATAGCATAACTTTATTTCCTGCTTGAATTGCATAACATTCAATGATTAACTAACTTATAATCTGAAAAATAACAATGAAGTTGACGCAGTCATGGTTCAACTAAAACAAAATACAAAGCCCAAGAATCCCTATTTCAAGGTGATTTTTTATATTTCCGGGCCAACAGCCCTTATTTTGTTTGTTGTAAGATTTCTGGGCATATTTTTAGAGTTTCCAGGAAATGATTTCTTTCTTTACGCTGCTATAATTTTATTGGTACTGGTCTG
>CAZGZO010000160.1:0-6500 GCA_964529695.1 uncultured Lentimicrobiaceae bacterium | reverse complement strand
TGTCACGCATTCAGAAATGTGCGCCAGTGTTCCGGTAAAAATGCGTGCCAGTGAGAAGTAAAATTTTATCTTTGTCTGTAAAATAGTCAAATGAAAAAAGTCTTTCCTTTCATCAAAGAGCACTTGAGCCGGGACATTCCTGTCATGCTTATGACTGTTGTACAGCGGGCCGGAAGCAGTCCGGGAAAAGTGGGGTTCAAGATGGCCGTTTCTGCTGATGGAGAAATTACCGGCTCGATTGGCGGTGGAACCATGGAACATTTGCTGGTGGAAAGAGCCAAAAAGCTGCTTCAGAATCCTGCTGATTTAAAACCTTTTGTACTTTTTGAAGATCACGATCCGGAGGCAAAGGAGAACCGTTCGGGGATGATTTGTTCCGGTAGTCAGTCGGTAGCATTTTTACCTGTTAGAGCAAAAGAGTTGTCTGTCGTTGAAAGGATATGCAATGCTGTGGAATCTGAAGAAAAAGGCATTTTACAAATTACGCAAAAAGGGATGTCTTTTACGGAAGGATGTCAATTAGATCAGCCAAAAATTAGCGTGATTACTGATGCCGATTCCTGGGATTATCAGGAACAATTAGGCATGCCTGACACACTTTATATTTTTGGTGGCGGGCATGTGGGTTTGGCTATTAGCAAGCTTTTCAAAAATCTCGGTTTTTATATTAAAGTTTTTGATAATCGTGAGAATATCAATACGTTGAAAGAAAACACTTTTGCTGACGAAAAACATGTTGTAGATTATAAAGATGTGGATGCATTGGTCCCGGACGGGTTCAATGTTTATGTGGTGATTGTCACCTTTTCGCATAAAAGCGATCTTTTGGTGCTTAGGCAAATGCTGAATAAAAAATTGAAATATTTAGGCATGATGGGCAGTGCAAAGAAAATAGAAACACTTTTCGGGAAGCTGAAGGAAGAAGGAATCTCACAGGAGCAATTGAACCGGGTTTATGCTCCCATCGGACTGTCCATTAACAGCGAAAGCCCAGCGGAAGTTGCCGTCAGTATTGCTGCCCAAATCATATCAGTGAAAAATGGCAATTAAAAGAGGTTAATGAGAAGAGATCAAACAGATATTAAATTATTGTTATTCCTGTAGAGATTGATAACCGGTTTGTTATGATTTTGTAGCAGGAAACGTAAGATTTATATTTTTGCACTGTAAAATTTTATACCGGAGCGTTTCGTAAATATTATGCCGCATTATTTAAAAATAATTCAGGTTTTCTTCCTCGCGATGATCAAGTATTTCTATGCTCCGATTTACGGTGTCGCCATCAGGGTAGGTTTCTGGTATAATTTCTTTGCGTTGATAGCAGGAGGAACGCTTGCCTTCATGACGTATTATCATTTTTCCAAAATTGCACTGGTGCTTTCCACGCGCCTGGGACCGTTTTTTCATAAGGTATTGCCTGATTCGTGGCATGAAGCAAGGGAACGCAGAAAAATCAGGCGCAAGATAAAAAGAAGCCACCGCAGAAAATTTACATGGTGGAATAAATTCATGATAAAATTCAGACGACAGTATGGAATGTGGGGTATTATTTTGCTTACCCCTGTCTTTCTTTCGCTGCCCGTTGGGGCATTTCTGCTTCGGAAATATTACATAGAAAACAAAAAATCGGTTCCTTTAGCTTTGATTTTTATTGTGATTGAAGGATTTATTCTTTGTGTAGTTTATTCTTATATTTTCAGAAGGTAAAAGACACTTTTTTCTTTGCCTTTTTGTACTTCTAAAATTTCAAATCGTTAATCTTTTGTTCTTAAATCATCGAATTTCGAACAAGGAACACCGATTTCTGATTTACGAATTACCTTTCATCACAATATTAAACCCTATAAAGCGTCAGCTTTAAAAGATCATAATCGATCAGAGCAGTTTAAAAAAGAAGCTGAACTCCCAGGCAGAAATACCAAAATCAGAGAAACAAAAGAACAAACTAATCTTAAAAATCATAACGATCTTAATAAATCAGTGTACTACTTGATATCGGTTAACTTCGAAATTATTAAATCGTTAATCGACATTCGATATTTCTAGTCAGAGATATTATAATATGGTAAACAAAAGGTCGCGATTACAAATTACGACCAATATCCGGGCACACTGAATTTTTAAATAACGGCAGGTATTCGGAAATGTGTGCCAGTATTCCAGTTTTTTCCTTTGTGGGCTTTGTGATGCACTTCGTGTTCCTTAGTGGTAAAAAATGAACCACAAAGTAGCACAAAGGGAAGCACTAAGTACCACAAAGTTGTCAACCATCATCTTGGCAAATAAGAGGTCGCGATTACAAATCACGACCAGCATCCGGGAGGTAATGATCGTCACAAAGTCACAAAGTCACCTTGTCACTTTTCTGATGCAATTATTTAATATCCAGCGTAAAAGCCAGATTGATGCCACGGTAGATTTCCATATTTTTCCCCAAAAGGGCTAGGGGAGCATATAAAACTATGATGTAAGATTTCCCTGTTTCAATGGTAACGCCCGGATTGAAAACAAACGAGTAACCTTCCTGACCCATGGTTTTCGTGTTTTGATAATGATAAGCAAATCCACCTATCAGTTGAAGCTGATGATTAAAAACATAATATCCCAATTCAGAATCCACAAAATAATCATTTTGAAATGAGTGGCCACCTGAAAAACTGGTTTGGTATTGCAAGTCAGAATCCCATGAAAGATTTTCAGAAAACTGTCTGGTAAGTGCGAATCCACCTACATATGCTGCAACTCTTGTTTCCGGTTTGGGGATGGTCCCGGGTCTTTGATGGTCTGAATACAGTCCTGACCAGTTGGCTCCATATATGAAGGAAGCGGCAAACTTCTTATTGTCAAAAAACATGTATTTCAATCCAAGAGAAAGCGAACTCAGATCAGAGGTGATGAATGTTCCGATTTCCAGGTTCTTAAAAGGACTGTAAGTGCCGCGTAGAAATAGTGCTCTTGATGTGACCAAGCTGTCATGATTAGCAGAAAAAAAATAGCGGTTTCCTTGGTCATTAAATGCACTTCGGGATGACATCCATGAAAATGAAGGTTCTATTTCCAGGTGATTTAATTCAATAGTATAAGCATTATAGGTTGCAAGCTTGGAAGCTGAAATACCTGAAACCTGTGCCCGAACCTTCAATCTAACAAACAACAGAAAAATGCACAGGAGTAAAAGTTTTCTCAACATGGTTTAATTTTAGATGCAAAAATAACGATGACTTTTTTACGGTTTATACCCTGAGAAAGGTATTCAAATATCCATAAAGGTCAGGTTAAAGTATCATTATTTTCTTTTGGATAAATCTCATCAATTAACTGTTTGTATTTTTCTTCTATGACTTTTCTTTTCAATTTAAGCGTAGGAGCAAGCTCGCCAGTTTCCGGTGTCCAGTTTTCGCTGATAAGTCTGAATAACTTAATCTGTTCTGTGTGTCCCAGTTTTTTATTGTATTTATCTACTTCTTTTTGGTAACGGGCGATGACTTTTGGTTTGTGAATCAAATCATCATTATCGCGGTAGGTAACCTTGTGGAGGAAACACCATTTATATAAGTACTCAAAATCAGGGACAATCAACGCAGCTGTAAGTTTCTGATTTTCACCAATAACCATGAGCTGTTCGATGAACATGGATTCTTTCATGATGTTCTCAACTTGCTGCGGGGCCACATATTTTCCTCCTGAAAGTTTGAAGATTTCTTTCTTGCGGTCGGTAATCCGCAGCATGGTCATATCGTCAAATTCACCGATATCGCCCGTGTGGAACCAGCCTTCATTGTCGATGACTTCATGCGTCATTTCCGGGTCTTTGTAATAACCTTTCATTACATTATCGCCTTTGACAAGAATTTCTCCATCGTCGGCAATTTTTACGGTAACTCCTTCGGCAACAAGGCCTACTGTTCCAAAACCCACATCGGGATATTCACTTTTATTGGCCGCCACTACAGGAGAGGTTTCTGTAAGTCCGTAGCCCTCCTGCACAATGATTCCTGCAGCCCAAAAAATTCTTGCCAATCGAGGTTGCAGTGCTGCTCCTCCGGAAATGACCCCTTTTAATTCTCCTCCCAGTGCCTTACGCCATTTATTGAGCACCAGTTTCCGGGCCAGTGCCAGTTTCAGGTTGTACCAAAAGCTCCGGTTGGCAGGATTAGGATCGTAAGCATCACCTGTTTTGACGGCCCAGAAAAAGATGCTTTTCTTAATGCCAGTCAGCTCGCGGCCTACCAAAATTATTTTATCATAAATCTTTTCAAAAACACGTGGTACTGTTATGAAGGTATGAGCCTTAACTTCCTTTAAATTATCAACAATCGTATCGATACTTTCTGCATAATAGATTTGTAAACCAACAGATTGCTGAACGTAATTTCCGGTGCGTTCCAGGATGTGACACAATGGTAAAAAACTCAGCGCCCGATCCCCCGGTTCTATATTGGCGAGATAGTCTTGTGCCATAAATACATTGCTTACAATATTTTTATGGGTCAGCATTACCCCTTTGGAAAGGCCGGTTGTTCCGGAAGTGTAAATCAACGTGAGTAAATCGTCTTCAGAGACTTCATCTCTACGCTGATCTAGTGTAAATTTTAGCTGCATTTTATTTTTTTCACCAATTGCAGCAATTTCTTTCCAGTTTTTTACGCCTTCAATTTCATCAAAAGAATAGATAGCTTCCAGGTTTTCAATTTCGTTTACAAAATGTTTGAGCTTGTCATACAGGTTTTTATCTGAAACAATCAGTAGCTTTGAATCCGAATGAGAAAGAATGTGACGATACTCTTCTAAACTTATTGTTGGATAAATGCTTACATGAACACAGCCAATCTGGGACATCCCAAAATCTATAAAATTCCATTCGGGCCGGTTGTTGCTAACGGTAGCAATTTTGTCTCCTTTTTGGAACCCCATCATCAGCAGGCCCATACTAAGTTTATCTACATGAGTCCTGTATTCTTTGGTACTAAAGGTTTCCCATCTTCCGTTACGTTTTACGGCGAGCGATACTACAGAAGGAAAATTTTCTTCTGCATTTGTCAGAATATCGAAAGTCCTTTTTATTTTTGTTGGTGCCATCTTAGTATGATTTAGCAAAATTTTTAGGAACCCGGGATCTTGCATACTAAGATACTAAAAATTTGTTGTTTTCGTTAGTGTTTTTAGGGATAAATAAGACCAGCTTCATTAATTTTAAAATTTAATTCTATGAAAAAGACTTTGCTATTAGTTAGTTTAATGATAGTCAGCATTTTTGGCTACTCACAGACGCCAAATACAACCTATGGACAAACCGGAAAAGCACCTTTAAACAAGGGCGAAAAACAGATTAATTTTGGTTTGGGGCTGGATACCGACGGGCTACCGGTATATGCTCAACTGGATTTTGCCGTTTCACCGGATATTACAGTCAGCCCGATGGTTGCTCTTACCGCTGGTTCTTCAATCAGTTATGCATCCATAGGTGTTCACAGCGATTATCACTTTAACCGAATTATGGATATTCCTTCCAACTGGGACTTTTACGCCGGATTAAATCTAGGTTTCCGGATGTTTATTGGCGCAAGCAATGGTACCAGCCCGCTGGATCTAGGTATTCAGGTGGGGGGTCGTTATTACTGGAGCCGCGACTGGGGTGTCAATCTTGAGTTTGGTGGAGGTGCCGGATTTGGCGGCCGCGTGGGAGTCTCCAGAAGGCTTTAAGCCCTCTGGTTGGCCACGGCAAGGTCAATCTCATCTTCTCCTGTAGCAACAATACTGGCAACGGTACTGTCGCCTGTGACATTTACCGCTGTGCGAAGCATGTCCAGGGGTCGGTCAACAGCAAAAATCAAGGCAATACCCTGAGCGGGAATCCCAACCGCCGAAAGAACAATTACCAGCATAACGATCCCAGCACCGGGAACGGCTGCCGAACCGATGGAAGCAAGTGTGGCAGTGATGATGATGGTAAGTTGCTGTGCCATGCCAAGATGCATTCCATATACCTGTGCTAAAAATACGGCAGCAACGGCCTGGTAAAGACTGGTACCATCCATATTTACCGTCGCACCCAAAGGGAGTACGAAACTGGCTGTTTCATTGGAAATTCCCAGTTTATTTTCTGCCATTTCCATGGTGAAAGGAAGTGTAGCGGCACTGGAGCTGGTCGAAAAAGCCAGTAACTGAACCGGAGCCAGCGCTTTGAGAAAATTGCGAAACTTCACCTTGGTGAAAAGGCGAATGAAGATGGGATAGATTACAAATATCATAACCAGCAAACCCAGGACGACCGTAATAGCATATAATCCAAGTGCCCCGAAAAGGGCTAAAGTATCTTTGGGATGCTCGCCGGCTACATCCACCATGAGGGCTGCCAGCAGAGCAAAAACACCAAAAGGAGCCGTTTTCATAATGATGTCGATGACCTTTAAAACAATATCATTCAGGCTGGTAATTAGGTTTTTAACAGGCTTCACTTTCTCTGATGGTAAAAGTACCATCGCGATTCCAAACAAAAT
>CAZGZO010000159.1:0-6510 GCA_964529695.1 uncultured Lentimicrobiaceae bacterium | reverse complement strand
ACATTGACTTCCTTATCTGTCCATTGTCCCAAAACAAAATCAACCTGGTACCCTTTGGCAAAGTCGTCGCCGATGCCTACACGCAGCCTGGGAAATTTTTCCGTTCCCAGCTTCATGATAATATCTGTTAACCCGTTGTGACCCGCAGCACCGCCCTTTTTTCGCATGCGCAACGTGCCCAGTGGCAATGCAATATCATCCACGATAACCAGCAGATTTTCAATGGGAATTTTTTCCTTATCCAACCAGTATTTTATAGCTTTCCCGCTGAGGTTCATGTAAGTTGTGGGTTTGATAACCACCAGTGTCCTCCCTTTATGTTTTACGGAAGCCACCGACGCCAGTCGTTCAGTCTCGAATTTTCCTTTCAACTCATTCACCAGCGCATCAGCCACGATAAAACCGATATTGTGACGCGTGTTGGCGTATTCAACTCCAATATTTCCCAGCCCGACGATTAGATATTTCATTTCTATATGACTTGTAAAAGTTTGACAAAGATACGAGGGATTGGTGTGAAATGGAAGTTTCTTTTTTTGTTGGTTGGAGGGTAGAAAGGTTAGAAGGTTGAAGGGTTGGATGATAGGAAGGTTGGATAGTTTGCGGATTTTCGATTGAGAGCTAAAAATGAAAAGTAAAAATGAGTACCTCACTCAGCCAGCTGCTGGCCCTCCGGTCCGGGTCAACTCCGACTCAAAGCTGAGGTTCCTTCGAAGTTCCTTCGAAGTTTACTCGAACTTTATTCGAAAAAAAACGACTGAACTTCATCTAAAATATGTGTTAAAATAGTTCTTTATTGATTTTAACCCTTGACTTATACCGGACTTGGCTCCTGCTTAAGCCGAAGGTGTGTAATGCAACTTGCCTTTCCTTTGAAATTTAAATAAAACTAATCAGAATCAAAGTAAAGGCAAGCCTGTGACTTGTAAGGTGAAAAGGCGATGAGGCGACTGGAAGTAGAAGACAACAAATCTAAAATGCGATGTCATGAGATTTATAATATCTGAAAGTTTATAATTTTACATGCCGCGATAAAAACATAAACCAATTATGAGTAAAAAATTCAAAATTTTAGGATCTATAGCTCTTACAATTGTTCTAGCTTATTTACTTTACTTTTATTTTAATGTTATAAGGCCCAGCCATTCTTTTGATGGGCAAGTTTACAAAAAGTATTTGTGGATCTTAAAAGATTCTGCCAGAAAGAATATAGATCCGTTATTTTGTTATAGTTACGCACAAAAACAGGACATTTATAATAGTTTTAATCTTAAAGGAAACTATGTCGTAATTTTTTGGGAATTTAAAAGTCTGCGGAATGTTCCATTAAGAAAAGTTGTTATTAATCAAAATATGTATCTTGGGGACCTAAATTTTTCATCAGGAGAAACATTAAATGCAAAGAGCGACATGCCGATTACTATTAAAAGTGACTATTCATTTAAAAATTTAATGGAAATTGATGTAGGTACAGACTCAAAAATTGAAAAACAAATTAAAGGTCCAAATTACAAAGGTTTTTACGGGAAGATAAAGCGAATGGCCCTAAGAAATGAAAATGGTGGAGACCAGATTCTTTTTAACTATGTTGGGGGACCAACTCCCACATTATGTTTGGTATATAAGGGCCATAAAAGTTTCTTTTTGATAGTTATCAATCATATTGACAAACCTTTAAACCCGGATATTATTAGGATATTGAATTTGAAATGAGATTGGAATGGAGGTTGATGAGAGAACGCTGTTCTGAGTTGCCACGGGTTTAAACCCGTGGCAACTCAGAAAACATTTTCGGTTTCAGTTTTTAATTCTTAGCAGCTTTTTAGCAAAAGTTCCTTACCGCAACGCCGCGTTCGAGTTCTTTAACTTGTGAGCATAAGCCTATCTAAAAACAAAAAAGGCTGGCTCAAAAACCTCTGAGCCAGCCTTTCTATAAAAAGTATTCTTAAATTATTCAGCGCTTTTTTCGCCTTCAGCACCACCTTCAGCGCCTTCGCCTTCAGCTCCTTCTTCGCCTTCTTCACCCTCTTCAGCTTCTTCTTCTTCGGCGCTCAGACCGCGGGCAGCTACAACAGCTACGACAACCTGGTTACCGGGATCAAGGAAGGTAAGATCGGAATTTGTGATGTCCCTTACTTTGATGGAACGTCCGATATCCAATTTTGAGATATCCAGAACAATATGTTCGGGCATGAGTTTGATGATTCCGTTTACAAGGAGTTTCCTCATTTTCAACCTTAATTTTCCACCTTTTACAACTCCGGGAGCCGTTCCCTTCAACTCAACCGGTAATGCAATATTAACTGGCTTTTCAGAATGAATTTCCAGGAAATCTGCGTGCAGAATTTCGTCTGTAACCGGATGATACTGAACATCCTGTAAAATACATTCGTAAGTTTTTTCTCCCAGGGTGAGATTCACCACAGAAGCTTCAGGAGTGAAAACCAAAGGTTTAAACTCTAATTGATTTAATGTAAAGTGCTTTTGTTCGCTTCCGCCATAAATGACACAAGGAACCTTTCCCAGCTTGCGCTGCTTTTTAGCATCTTTTTTCCCTACGTTCTCGCGAAGAGAACCGCTCAATGATACTGTGTTCATAACTTAATATTTAAAAAATGATTATTTATTGGATTGGTTCCCCAAATTAAAGAGGGAACTAATCGATTTATAATTTTCAACTCTTTTGATAACTTCGGCAAACAGTTCAGCCGTAGATAACACTTTTATTTTTCCGCCTAAATCATCTTTTACAGGAATAGTGTCAGTTACAACTACTTCCGTAAACGGTGAATCGGCTATAATTTCATAAGCCTTGCCCGAAAGAATGGGATGTGTAACCAGAGCCCTGACGCTGTTGGCGCCCTTATCGAGAATTACCTTGGCCGCTTTTGTGATGGTGCCTGCCGTGTCGATAATATCATCAACCAAAACCACGTCTTTTCCTGCTACATCACCAATCAATTGTATTTGTTCAACCACATTAGGTCTTGTCCTTTGTTTGTAACAAATTACAAAACCGGTATCCAAGGTCTTTGCATAGTTGGCTGCCCGGCGTGTTCCACCCGTATCCGGTGAAGCCATCATCAAATTGGGAAGGTTCAGTTTTTTCAGATAAGGATAAAAGACGACAGATGCATACAAATTATCCACCGGAAAATCCATGAAACCCTGAATTTGATCAGCGTGTAAATCCATGGTTATCAGCCTGTCAATTCCTGTTGTAGTCAGCAAATTGGCAATCATTTTTGCTCCGATAGAAACCCGGGGTTTGTCTTTACGGTCTTGCCTGGCATAGCCGAAATAAGGAATTACTGCCACAATTTTCCGTGCTGAAGCTCTTTTGGCAGCGTCGATCATCATCAGCAGCTCCAAAATGTTTTCGGCCGGAGGAGGTGTTGACATGATGATAAACACATCGCGACCCCTGATATTTTCTTCGTAAGATGTTTGAAATTCTCCGTCGGAAAAATTGATGACCTCAGATTTCCCCAATGGAATACCGTATGCATTAGAAATTCTTTCCGCCAGGTAGTGACTTGTACGACCTGAGAAAATACTTACAATTGGTTCACTCATGACGATGATTTAGATTCCAAAAAGCGCTGCAAAAGTAAAAAAATAAATGGAAAATATTTCATTTGTTAATTTTGTTCAAATCGGAAAAATTTAGCATAGAACTATGAAAAAATGAAAAAAAATGCTGTATTCAGAAATTTCTCTGCGAATATGTTGATGTTTTTTCTGAAGCGATTTGTTACGATTTTTCTCCAATTGCAGTTTGTAGTGCTATAACTGAATAATTTAAGGTGCAAAACAAGTATTTCAGGAAAGTGGAAAAACGTTCCATTTTCCTTTTTCAAAACGAATAACTTCCCCAAATCCCAATTCCAGAAGTCGTTTTTCTGCTGTCTCAAAAAGCAGGTTCAGTTCTTCGGGTTTGTGAGCATCCGAAGAAATCAGCACGGGAATATCCAGCTCCTGAATACGCTGTAACGCAAAGTCGTCCGGAAAAAGCCTGTCGGAGCGCTTTTTGTACAATCCTCGTGTGTTGACTTCAACAATCAAATCTTTTTCATGAATCAAATGCACTGTTTCTTCCACCAGGTTTCGGTACCAGGATTCATCTTCGGTGAAATATCGATTCTGATTGTGCATTTTGATTTTATCGACATGTCCGACAATTTCAAAGTGCTGGCTTTCAATCATCCGGTTCACTTGAAAAAAATAAGCCTTCACTGCCTTTTTAATGTCTCCTCCGAAAAATTTCTGAAGGCCATCATCATAAATAGAACGATCCGGCCCATCGATAAACCACAATTCTGAGCTGCCGTCCGGTTGAACCATGTGGACTGAGCCAATAGCATAATCAAGTTTTGCTTTCTTTCTCCAGAAATCAAAATTTTCAGAAAATCCGGGAATAAAATCCATTTCCAGCGCCCGGTAAAGATCAATTTTGCTGCCGTATTTTTCTTTCAACCGTTCTGTTTCCTGAATGTAATCTTCCACCCGATCTTCTTTCAAACTAAATTTAGTGGGAAACGGCAGTGGGCTGTGCTCCGAAAATCCCATGGCCTCAAATCCCAGTTTAATAGCATTTTGGACATAAATTTCAGGCTCGGCAGCACCGTCTGAAAAAATACTGTGTTGATGCAGGTTGTATTTGATCATGTATGAAAAAAGTTTTTTGCAAAATAAATCATTACGTAGATACTTTTGGGAGGTTTATCGATAAAAAAAGTAATCTTATCTCAAAGAAGCGTTATTTATAGTTAAATCTGATGAAGAATTATCCGCTTAAAAAGTTATTTGCTTAATTTTGAAGATTCTCATTTAATGGGAAGTCTGTTAATGGCTCAGCTTATTTTAAATTCTTTAAATACTTAATTATGAATCGTCATTATAATTTATTGTCCTTGCTATTGATATTGTTAATAGGAGGGGCACCGGTAGTGGCTTCTGCCGCTACAACAGGAAACAGTGAGACGCTGCTTTGCAGGTTTCCGACACTTCATAACAATACCATTGTTTTTGAAGCGGCAGGGAATCTCTGGCGCGTTGACCGTACCGGTGGAGTTGCCACACGATTGACCACCGATCCGGGCTACGATATGATGCCCCGGTTTTCTCCTGATGGGAAAACCATTGCTTTTACCGGTCAGTATGCCGGGAATGTGGATGTTTACTCCATTCCTGCTACCGGCGGTGCTGTTACACGTTTAACTTATCATTCGGATGTAGTTAAAAAAGCACCTACCCGCTGGGGACCCGACAATATGGTTATGACCTGGACCCCCAATGGAAAAAACATTGTCTTTCTATCGAGAAGGGCTACCTGGAACTCCTGGTTTGGTCAACCTTTTGAAGTTAGTAAAATGGGCGGCTTACCTGAAAAAATGCCTTTGCCAAAAGGTGGTGTAATGTCTTTCAGCCCCGACGGCTCCAAGATTGCTTACAACCGTATTTTCAGGAACTTTCGTACCTGGAAACGTTACAAAGGCGGTCTGGCACAGGATATCTGGATTTATGATTTCAAAACAAAGAAAATCCAGCGGGTTACCAAATGGAAAGGTACTGACACCTATCCGATGTGGTACAAAAACACCATTTATTTTGCTTCAGACAGAGGCGCAAACCATCGTTTGAATATCTGGGCCTATAGTCTGGAAACAAAAACGTTTCGCCAGATAACACATTTTAAAGATTATGATGTGGATTGGCCGAGTCTGGGAAATAACGGAATTGTTTTCCAGGATGGTGGTTCCTTGTATGTTCTGGATCTTCCTTCAGAACAACTTCACAAAATCAGTGTTAAAGTTCCTACCGATGGAACTCAAACACTCCCACGTTGGGTCAACGCAAGTAAAATGATTCGTAGCCTGGATATTTCTCCCAACGGAAAACGCGTTCTCTTTGGTGCTCGCGGTGATATCTTCACAGTACCCGCCAAACACGGAGCTACCCGTGATATTACACAAACATCTGATGCTCAGGAACAATACCCTGCCTGGTCTCCCAACGGCAAATGGATTGCATACCTGACAGATGCCAGCGGTTCCAATGAAATTGCCATTCGTCCTTCCGACGGTTCGGGTCATCAGACATATGTTACACATACCAAAGAAGGATATTTCTACAATCCTACCTGGTCACCAAACAGCGAAATGCTGGCCTATTCCGATAACAATCATGTGTTGTGGTACATCAGCCTGAAAGATAAAAAACCGGTTCGGATTGCTCAGGACAAATTCAACGCCATGTTCGATTATCACTGGTCACCTGATAATAAATGGATTTCATACAGCAAAACCAATGCAAGTGGCCTTTCGCAGATTTATATTTACAGTCTGGCTGATCATAAATCCTACAAGGTAAGTGATGGAATATATTCCGATAATGATCCTGTATTTGGTCCGAACGGAAAATATTTGTTCTTCGTTTCTGCACGTCACGAAAACCCGCTTTTCAGCGAAAGCGAATCCAATGTTGCTACCGAAAAAATGGATGGCATCT
>CAZGZO010000158.1:0-6510 GCA_964529695.1 uncultured Lentimicrobiaceae bacterium | reverse complement strand
TTTCAAAGATGTTCATCAAATACGGAAAGCAGGAAGTCGAAAGTTTAAAGTGGGAGGATTCCGCTTTGAAGATTAATGAAGTTTATCAACGTTTACTAAATAGTTAACCCCAAAAATTCAAGATGATGAAATCTATTTGCTTCTATTTTCAGGTACACCAGCCAAGCCGGTTAAGAACATACCGCTTTTTTGATATTGGAGAGAAACATAATTATTTTGACGCCTATAACAATGAAGCAATTCTGAATAAGGTGGCTGAAAAAAACTACCTGCCGATGAATGCGTTGTTGCTGGATTTGATTAAAGAGTATGGTAGTGCATTTAAAGTCAGCTTTTCTATCTCGGGAACGGCACTTGATCAATTCGAAGCCTACAGCCCTGAAGTTCTGAAAAGTTTCAAAAAGCTTGCTAAAACCGGAAACGTTGAATTTTTGGCAGAAACTTATGCACACTCTTTAAGCTCATTGAAAAGCAAAGAGGAATTCACAAAACAGGTTGAGGCTCAGGCCAATAAAATTGAATCGCTTTTTGGTCAAAAACCTACTACATTCAGAAACACAGAGCTTATTTACTCCGATGCGATTGGAGCCATGGTAGCCGATCTGGGATATAAAGTCATGCTTACCGAAGGCGCCAAGCATGTCCTTGGATGGCGTAGTCCGGGATTTATGTACACCAATGCTATTAATCCAAAACTTAAGCTGTTACTGAAAAATTTCAGACTGAGTGATGACATTGCTTTCCGGTTTTCACAACAATCCTGGTCTGAATGGCCGTTGACAACCGAAAAATTTGTAGCCTGGCTCAACCAGCTTGACCCAAAAGAAGAAACGGTAAATCTGTTCATGGATTATGAAACTTTCGGTGAACACCAGTGGTCGGAAACAGGAATTTTTGATTTTATGAGAGCTTTACCAGGACGCGTTTTCGCAGATTCAGATTATGTTTTTGCAACGCCTTCTGAACTGGGTGAGAAACTCCAGCCGGTAGGTTCGATACACGTCCCCCATCCCATCTCATGGGCTGACGAGGAACGCGATTTGACAGCATGGTTGGGAAATGAACTTCAGGATGAAGCTTTTGAGAAACTATATGCACTTGAACCCTTGGTAAAAAACTCGGACAATCCTGATATTCAGAGAGATTGGCTGTATATGCAAACCTCCGACCATTTCTACTATATGTGCACCAAGTGGTTCTCCGACGGAGATGTTCACAAGTATTTCAATCCTTATGGAACACCTTATGAAGCATTTATCAACTACATGAATGTTTTATCTGATTTTATCATCAGACTGGAGAAAGAAAGTGGTTCAAACAAAGAAAATTTCAAAAACATGAAAGGATCATTTGAGGACTTTATGGACCAAACTGAAGAGTATGTAAAGAAAAAAGTAGAGAAGACAAAAAAGAGCGCTAAAAAAATACTAAAAGATAAAGACATAGATCTTGATAGTATCAGAAAAATGTCAAATGCAAAAATTAAAGAATTATTAAAAGATGTTGATATCGAGGAATTAAGTGGAGCCTTGAAAGGGGCCGGAAAAGAAATCACAGAGAAAATAATCCCCAACCTGGGAAAAAGGGCGCAGAAAGAATTTGATAAAGCACAAAAGAAAATGGACGAGATTTCTTCCGAAGATATTGAAGAATACAGAAAAAAGATTGAAGAAAAACTAAAGAAATTCTTCAAGAAGAAATAATTTCTTCAGCCAGATACTCCAAAGCAAATTATTTTTCAACTTTTTGCGAAAGCAATTGCATTTTTATTTGCTTTGTACTCTCTAATTCATTGTGGAGCATGACAAAACATTTCTTAAGATTATTCTTGGGAAACCACGGCTTTCGCTTTGAAGCACTAAAAATATTCTGGTGAGAAATAAAAATTTAAGGGGTAGAATTTTATGAAATTAGACTTAATATTTGAGACAAGTTGGGAAGTATGCAATCAAATTGGCGGCATTTATACGGTGGTTTCCACCAAAGCCAAAAGTATGGTTGAGGAATTTGGCGACAAGTATGTCCTTATAGGTCCCGATGTATGGAAAGAAACAAAAGCAAACCCTGATTTTATTGAAGACAAAAACCTCCTGAGCGAGTGGCAGGAAGCAGCTGCTCAACAGGGCTTAAAAATAAAAGTAGGGAGGTGGAACATTGAATCTAACCCCCTGGTTATTTTAGTGGGATTCACCCACCTTTATTCCCAAAAGGATGAAATTTTTACGCATTTCTGGAACTCATACCACTTGGATTCCATTTCGGGTCAGTGGGATTATATTGAACCGGCAGTTTTTGGATATGCCACCGGAATGGTGATCGAAAGTTTTTACAAATTTTTCTCAAGCACACACAAAAACGTAGTGGCTCATTTCCATGAATGGATGACAGGAACAGGAATATTATACCTGAATGAAAACCTTCCATTTATAGGTACAGGGTTTACAACACATGCCACAGTTTTGGGCCGTTCTATTGCCGGAAATGGATATCCTCTTTATGAGAATCTTGAAAAATACAGACCGGTGGCTATGGCTGAAAAATTTGGAGTTATCAGTAAAAACTCCCTGGAAACTCTGAGTGCCAAACTGTCGGATGTGTTTACAACCGTTAGTGAAATTACTTCCAAAGAATGCAATCAGTTTCTTAAAAAGTCTGCTGACGTTATTACTTTGAATGGATTCGACGATAATTTTGTTCCAAAGCCTAAGGATTTTCCAAAAATGCGAGCACAAGCCCGGCAAAAGATCCTGGAAGTTGCTTCAAAAATTACCGGAAAACTGCTTCCGGAAGACACTTTTATGGTGCTTAACAGTGGCAGATATGAATTCCGAAATAAAGGTATCGACCTATTTATTAAAGCTTTAGGAAAATTAAACAAAGATGAAGAACTAAAAAAACCCATTCTTGCTGTGATAGCAGTTCCCGCTGGACACGACGGGCTAACGTCATCCTTTACCGACAAAACAATTGACCAACCGTTACTGGAAAACAGATATGTAACCCATAAACTGAACAACTACAAGGAGGATCCTGTTTTGAGGGAAGCCGACGAAAATCATCTCGAAAACAAACCTGAAAATCAGGTGCATTTAATTTTCATTCCGGCTTATCTAAACGGGAATGACGGTGTTGTAAATCTAAGTTATTACGATTTTTTAACCGCTTTTGATTATACGGTTTTTCCTTCCTATTATGAACCCTGGGGCTACACACCTATGGAAAGTATTGCTTTTGGAATTCCAACTATTACAACTAGTTATGCCGGTTTTGGAACCTGGGTCCTCGAAAATCTTCAGGATATTAAATGCGCCATTCAGGTTATGGACAGGAAAAACAGATCGGAGGATGAATGTACCAGCTTCATTGCATCACGAATTAAAAGATATATTGAACAGGGTGACACGAAATTAGCTGCGGAGGAAGCAACAAAGATTTCCAAAATGTTATTGTGGGAAAATCTTAATAAAAACTACCTGGAAAGCTGGGAAAAGGCTGGGAAACTTGCAAATGAGCGTAAAGAAGTCCAGAAACCGCAGTGGATAGTACCAGAAACTTTATTGGCGGAACCAACAGTACTTGGAGATACACCTGTATGGAAAAGAATCATTGTTGAACCGGACCTGCCTGATCCGCTGAAACCATTAAAAGAGCTGGCTTTTAACCTCTGGTGGTCGTGGGATTCGGAAACCATGGAATTGTTTAAGGAAATCGATCCGGTAAAATGGAAAAACGTTGAATACAATCCGGTAATGCTCCTGGAAAACCTTTATCTTGAGGAGATCACACACCTTGCCAAGAACAAAGAATTTATTGCCAAGCTCAATAAAATATATGCCCGTTTCCGGGAATATGTTGATACTCCTAAAAGTGACAAGAATGATATGGTGGCCTATTTCAGCATGGAATATGGTTTGCATAGTAGTATTAAAACGTATTCTGGAGGCTTAGGAATTCTGGCGGGCGATTATTTAAAACAAGCCAGCGATTCCAATAAAAACATGATTGCCGTAGGCCTCATGTACCGGCAAGGATACTTCAAACAGCTCATCAGTCACCTGGGAGATCAGATAACTGAATATCATATCCAGGAAAACAACCAATTGCCCATTGAAACTGTGAGAGATGAAAATGGTGACTCCATCCGAGTTGCTGTCGCTTTACCAGGAAGAGTGGTGAATGCAAAAGTATGGCTGCTAAAAGTTGGAAGAATTTCGCTTTATCTGCTCGACACCAACATCAGCGACAACAATGAAGAGGACCGGAAACTTTCAGCACAGCTTTACGGTGGTGACAATGAACACCGGCTGAAACAGGAAGTATTGCTGGGTATTGGCGGGATTCGCCTCATTCAAAAATTGAAATTAGCGCCGGCCATTTATCATAGCAATGAAGGCCATTCTGCATTCATCGGGCTCGAAAGAATTAACAATCTGATTCAACAGGAACATCTAAGCTTTTATGAAGCATTAGAGTATGTCAGAGCGACAACGCTTTTCACAACGCATACACCGGTTCCTGCCGGGCATGATAGTTTTGAGGAGCACCAAATCCGCGCATACCTCTCCCATTTTGCAGATCATTTTTCAATTCCATGGAAACAATTCATCGGATTAGGACGGTTTAAGCCCAATGATTCATCCGAAAAATTCTCCATGAGTGTATTAGCCACCAATCTCTCCAGAGAAGTAAACGGAGTAAGTCGCATTCACGGAAGAGTTTCCAGAGAAATGTTCAAAGGGCTTTATCCGGGTTTTTATGAAGAAGAACTGCATATCGGTTATGTAACCAATGGCGTTCATTATTTCACCTGGGCACACGAAGTCTGGCAAAAATTGTATCGTGATTCATTTGATGAAAAATTTGAAAGGAACCAGTCGAACTCCGCAATGTGGAAAAATATTTATGACATTTCCGATGAAGTAATCTGGGAAAACAGGCTCACTGTAAAAAAACAACTCGTAGATTATGTGAAAGTGGGCATTCAACACGATTACACAGATAGGCAGGAAAGTCCAAAACTGACAATGGAGTCCTTGAAATACATCAATGAGAAATGTCTGATTTTTGGATTTGCAAGGCGTTTCGCCACTTATAAAAGAGCTCATTTGTTATTTACGGATAAAGAAAGACTGGCCCGTATTATTAATGACAAGAAACGTCCGGTCATATTTATTTTTGCAGGAAAAGCACACCCCAGAGACAAAGCCGGTCAGGATTTGATTAAAAACATCATTGAAATTTCAAAAGAAAAAGAATTTGTAGGCCGCATCATCTTCCTGGAAGACTATGATATGCATATGGGTGCCATGCTGACAAGTGGGGTAGATGTTTGGGTCAATACTCCTACCCGACCGCTGGAAGCTTCAGGAACCAGTGGTGAAAAAGCCACACTGAATGGAGTGCTGAACTTCAGCGTATTGGACGGCTGGTGGGCAGAAGGATACAAACCTGAAACCGGCTGGGCTGTTACCGAGACAAGAACCTATGAAAGTCAGCAACTTCAAGACCAACTGGATGCCGAAGTAATTTATAACACCTTGGAAACAGAGATTATTCCTACTTATTTTAAACAAAATAAAAAAGGAATTTCCGGTGAATGGATTAGCCGTATAAAAAATACGCTGGCTGAAATTGCCCCACACTTCACCATGGAAAGAATGCTGAAAGACTACGAAGAAAAGTATTACAAATCACTGATTGAGAGTAGTCATTTGATGAAAGAGGACCATTTCAAGAAAATCCAGGAGTTGGTTCTCTGGAAGCAAAAAATAAGACAATCCTGGGATAAGATTTCAGTGATTTCAATCAGTGTACCAGATACCAGAAAAGGCCCGATTCCTTTTGGTAAACTTTTCTCTGCAGAGGTGATTCTTGATCTGGATGGTCTTAGTGCAGAGGATGTTGATATTGAAATAATTATGGGCAAAAAAGAAGAAGGAGACATTAACAAGATACTTTTAAAACAGCCACTGAAGGTAAGAGAAGAAAATGGCAGTAAGGCCGCTTACATAAGCAGTTTCCCGATCTCCTATTCAGGAAAAATAAATTTTGCTTTCCGGATGACTCCCAGAAACAAACTACTGGTACATAAGATGGATTTTCCACTTGTGAAGTGGCTGTAAAAAATAAGTTGAAAAGGACATGTGGAGGTTGATGAACTGAAAAATTCCGTCATTGCTGTTAATATTTTGTCATCGAATTATCTAACATCTACAATTGCGAGGAGGAACGACGAAGCAATCTCTTACCTAAACTTATCAATCTAATTATGAGATTGCTTCTTCACTCCAACACACATCCTTCACTGATTCATCGCAACGCTCGTTTTTATACAGCCATCAGATTTGAAATTTTGATTATAAATTTCGGATAGAACATTTGCTCAAACCACAGCAAGCAAACTAATATCCAGGCTTTTGATTTGGTGTGTCAAAGCGCCTACAGAAATATAATCAACTCCGGTTTCTGCAAAAGCCCTAATAGTTTCCAGGCTGATACCACCGGAAGCTT
>CAZGZO010000157.1:0-6511 GCA_964529695.1 uncultured Lentimicrobiaceae bacterium | reverse complement strand
CAGCTTCTACATTGGTTTTGTTCTGATTATATTCACTTTCTGGATACATCCAGCGTTTGGGAATTTTCCCATTATTCAATATTCCCGCGCCTGATGTTTCAAAGACAGGAATTCCTGTCCGCCTTTGATTATAGAAAGGCTCCCAGCCAGAATTCATAAACATAGCGATATATTTCTGGGTAAGAATTTGTTTCAGTTCCTGACCAGACTGTAGTTGTACGGCAGGCTCATTTACATAAGAATCTATAGTTGCGGAAGAATACGTATCTTGATAATCCGAGAATTCCAGTGAGGCACGAATACCATTTTTATAATACGTATTAGCGTCACCACTGATCCAGCCTCTTTGCACTGCTTCTGCCAATATAAATTCCACTTCTGGATAGCCTATGGCGATGCTTGGTTCATTCACCGGATCGTCATAATAACGATGATTGATTGGAGAAAGCTTTCCTTTCACCATCATTTGGACATTGTCTGCCAATGGTGCACTTCCAATCCCGCCGCCATAGGCATCAAAATCATTATCGGGGAGATTAGCCGCAGAAGGCATCTTATCTGCATAAACAAACAACCGGGGGTCCTTCAAATTTTTCAGGATATGCACAAATGAACTGTCCATATACCAGTCTGTTTTCATACTATTATCATTATAATATGGATAATAATTACCGGCAAGATCATGATAAGTTAAAGCTGCATTATCAGCATTAGAAGTAAAAATAGGATATTGTGCAGGATTGTCAACAATCTCCTTAAACCGATTGACTACATCTAGCTTACTATCTGCTGTCTTCAGAGAAAGACTCATTAGAACCCTTAGTGCCAGTGAATTAATGGCTTTTTTCCATTGCTGAATATTACCATTATAGACTACATCTCCGGTAATCGGACCATTTGCAGGCGACAACATATTATTTGCCGACTTCAAATCGTTTAATACTTTCAGATAAATACTTTCCTGAGTATCGTAAGTGGGAGTAAAAACTCCATTATTGCCCTTCAGAGCATCTGAATAGGGAACATCACCGAAAGTCTGGGTCAGCTGGATAATATAATAAGACTGGAAGAAAAGCCCTAGTGCTGTGTAATTTGGATTGTTCACCCGTTTTGCTTCCTCTTCCATTTTTACAACTTGTCGCAGGCTATCGTATCCATCAAAACTCGCCCGTTGCCAACCATAATACTGGTTCAAATCCACACTTTGATTATAAATCATGTACCGACAGGCAACGGCCGCTTCCCGATCCACAGCAGCAAATGCGTGCTGTTCGATGTTGGTCAATATTAAATTAGGACTGGCTTTTGTCGGTTCGTTGGGATTTTGCTGGTAATAAGAAAACTTTTGACAGGAAGATAATAATCCAACAAGTATACTGAGATAAATAATTATTAAACTCTTTTTCATTGCATGAAGTTTTAAAATTGAATATTAAGGCGAATTCCTATATTACGTGTAGATGGGGTTTGCAAATTATCTACCCCCGGGTCAGGATCTACATTGGGTATTTTTGAAAACAGCAACAGATTTTCCCCTATGAAGGAAACAGAAGCTGCCTGAATAACTTTTCCTAACATCCGCGAGGGAAGGCGATAAGTGAGGCTTAATTGCCTTAGTCTCAGGAAGGTTTGGCTGTAATAAAAATAATTCTCATTCATGGCATTACTGGTAGTTGTCATAAACTCAATATAATTTACAGGAGTGTTATTTTTTGCAAACTTCCTTGTGTCGGATGTAATTTTACCATTAGCGTCATATTGCACGCTCCCGGAAGTCACCACTACGCCTTTTCCCACGTAAGTTGCTTTCCCCGCATTGGCCTGATCCCTGTATTGATTGACTTCACCCGGTGAAGTTCCGCCCCACCACATTTTCTGATTCGTAGTAGAATACATCAAACCACCAATGCGGCCATCTACAGAGAAACTCAGCGTAACATTTTTATAGGAAAGCGTATTTTGTAAGCCATATATCAAATTCGGGTCGCTGTTTCCGATATATCGTTTAAAAGGATTCCATACCGGCAATCCATTTGCTCCATAAACAATATTTCCATGTCCATCAGTTTGATAAACATAACTGTAAATTCTATCGGTCCGATCGCCCACCTTCAGAAAACCTAAATTATTTTGGCCCCCGTAAATCTTCTTCAAATAGCGGTGATTGTTGCTAAGATTAACAGTTACATTCCATTTAAAGTTTGAAGTGGCTACAGGCGTACCTGTTAATACCAATTCAAATCCTTTACGCTGATATACGTTTCCATTAACTAAATAGTAATCATACCCACTGCTTTTAGAGACTGCAATTTGGGTTAGGTTATTATAATCCTTGGCCTGCCAGTAAGTAAAATCTATTCCAAGCCGATTTTTAAAAAAGTTTGCTGTGATTCCGGTCTCCCACTGGTCAGATGTTTCAGGGTGAAGATTTGAGGATAA
Organism: uncultured Lentimicrobiaceae bacterium; assembly: GCA_964529695.1. Lineage (GTDB taxonomy): Bacteria > Bacteroidota > Bacteroidia > Bacteroidales > F082 > Sulfidibacterium. The sequence continues at coordinate 4,072 of CAZGZO010000157.1, read as the reverse complement.
TAATGTTCCTCCCCATACCAGTGAAGGAATATTATTCCACTTAGTTCCAATACTGTAGGTTTGAATATCTCCATAAGGATTTGAACCAATTGTACCATCAGATACTCTTGACCAGGAACCCCTGAGCTTCAGGAAAGAAACCCATTGTGGAAGTTTGAAAACATCTGACAAAATAAATGATCCTGCAACAGAAGGATAAAAGAAAGAATTATTCTGAACAGGGAGCGTGGAGACCCAGTCATTTCTTCCTGTCAGCGTCAGATAAAAAGAATTGAAAAAAGTTAAGTCAGCGGATCCGTACACACTGTTGGTTTTTTCCTGCTGGATATTATTGGTTCCTTGTAGCGGATTGATAGAATTGCTCAGGTTGTAAAATTGAGGAATGGTAAGCCCATCTGTATTTACATTAAGATCAGTATAATCGCTTTCAAAATTTTCCACTCCTCCTTCTGCATTAATAGCAAAGTTCTTTCCAAAAGATTGTTTATATTGTAAAATTGCATCGGTTGTAATGTCAAAATAGTTATCCTTATTCACAAAATAATTTCCTGGGGAAATATAACCATAGGCAATATAACTTCTTGGTTCTTTGTTGGTTTGAACTCGTCCGTAAGCGTTGAAACCAGAACGTATTTTAGCGCTCAAAGATGGAAGTATCTGATAATTCAAAGAAAAGGAACCGTAGGTGTTGTCCTTCTTATAGCTGTGGAGATCCTGGTAGGCAATAAAATAAGGATTATTATACCATGAGTTGTTGTAATTATATTGTTGAATCCCTTCTTTCCCTTTTACCCAATAATTACGTAGGTCGAGGACATTAACATCTGCGCCTGTCCATAGTACCAGGTTATACAAATAGTTAGTAGGACCGTAACCTATCGAGGGATAATTAGGTGTATATTCCCGGTTATAGAATAACGAGGTGTTGAAGCTCAGAGACTTGGTGAAATTGTAATTTCCTGAAAGTGAAAAGGAAGTATTGTTTAACTTGGTGTTGGGAACAATTCCTCTCTGATAGGACTCATCAATAGATGCCCGAAAGCTTCCATTATGATTACCGGCGGTTATACTCAGGCTATTATCAGTAATTAATCCCGTACGAAAGAAATTTCTTACATTATTTTTACCTCTTGATATCCATGGAATTGGGATTCTTTTTCCAGTAGCACTGTCAATAGGACTATTATATTGTGGCGTTTCCCAAAAGCCGCTGGGTGTATTTGGATCATTTTGATTAAGCTTGGGTCCCCAGATCCATCCACCGCCTTCTGTACCGCTACCGGAACCATTAACATACGCATATTGTCCATTGTTACCATCTCCATAAGTAGTCTGTACATGAGGTATGCGAATAAAACCTGTCTGAAACATGGTGGAAGAATTATAACTTACTTTTAAACCGGTATTTTTCTTTCCGCTTTTTGTTGTGATCATAATAGCTCCGTTTCTTCCAATAGAACCATAAAGGGCTGAAGCGGTTGATCCTTTTAATACCGTTATTTTCTTAATATCATTCGCATTAATTTTCCATAAATCACCACCTCTGTCGGGGATTCCATCAATAACCATCAAGGGGGTTCTTCCTCTGAGCGTTATGGTTGGATTACGGAAAAAATCTGTAGAATTATCAATCTGCAAACCGGCAACCTTTCCTGTCAGGGCCCCCATTACAGTGGGTGTAGGAACCTTGTTTATGCTTTTACTGGATACTTCCTGTATCGCATAACCTAATGTTCTCTTTTCTTTTTTGATTCCCAGCGCTGTTACTACCACTTCATTTAAGGTTAAACGAGCTTCGGGCAAGCTAATATGCAAAGTAGTATTTCCATCAATGCTTATTTCCTGGGTATTGTATCCGACATAAGACACGTCCAAAACGCACTTATTTGGCACCTTTAAACTGAAGTGCCCATGGATATCTGTAATGGTTCCCTTTGTAGTCCCTTTAATTACAATCGTAACCCCCGGGAGAGGTTGCTTATTGGTGGAATCAACAACAGTACCGGTAACATGACTATACGGGGAATTAAAGACTTCAGTATGAGCATACGCTGTAAAACGTAATCCCATCAAAATCATTATCAGAAAAGATAACCTCAGCATGCGTGACCACAAAAATCTGACGGAATGCCCGTGGATTCTACATGAATAATTACCTGAGGGGTAAGAGAAAAAGTGTTTCATTTGTATTATTATTTTTAAAAGGTGTAAAAAACAAACAGGTAAGAGTATAAAGGCATTCCATAAAAACAGGTTTCTTTAACGAATGTTTAATCAGAATATAAATCTTGTTACAACTCATTATGTTTCAGTTTTTTTGTTCATTTTAATAACTGATTATGATTTTGAACTTTATTTTATGATGATTAACCGGGCAAGAATAATGCACGCGTATTAACTGTATTTTAAACAGGTATTAATTCTTAATTAATTTTAAATTTCACCTGAAATGCACCTTAATACACAAAAGGAATGATTTTTTAAACTATTGTATAACAGAATGTTACTATCAGGCTTTATAAGGGAGCTGAAAAAGAGGGGATAATGCTTCTCTTGCTAAGAGGGCCTTTGTCAAGGATTTGAATCCCAGCCTAATCAAGCTTATTTTTAAACAAAAAAACTACTTTGTGGGCTGATCGAATGGAGATGCTTAATGTTAAGCTTGATAGAAGATAGATGGGAAAAAATTAAAATTATATTAACAACGCGTTATCCGGATGCTTAGCTGCACGATTATGTTTCTTCAACAGTTAATTAAAAAGCTTCTTTGGAAGAAGTTCAAAGTCATAGTTTTTTGAAACGAAATTTTTGTTCCCTTGCCGGGATAATGACTTCGTTGAGTTCATGTAATTCCATCGCCTCCAGCAATATATCCGTATTTTTTATTTTCATGATATCCTGCTGGAAAACAGCCTGGATTCCCTGGGTTCCTCTTAGTTTTGCAGTTTTTTCATTGTAAAAGTTGTCAGGAAGCCTTCCTTTAATAAGAAACAGGTAATCAAATTGTTTTAATTCAGGAATTAAATTTTTTCCCTGGCTTTTATTGGCAAATAGATAATAATAGATGTGTAAATCAGGATCATAGAAGTAGAACCATGAAAATGGTGTATTATCCGTTTCCTGAACAAAATCGGCATACTTTTTAAGTAAAATCCCCAGATTGCTGTTGATGAAAAAGCTAATCCTGTAATCTGCAAAACTGCTGACTAAGGAAAGCAGGTGAAAACCTTCCCTGATGTCGCCCGATACTTGTAGTTTCTTTGCCATTATTTTCCTGAAACTCCCTTTTTGTTTAAACAAAGATAATACAAAAACAACGCTCAGAATTCATCGAATCCCAAGCGTTTTTTATCAAGTCTTAAGGTTCTTGTTTAAGTTCAGGAAGCAGAAAGCTGATGCCAGGCCTTTTCAGCAGCCAGGTTCTCAGCTCCTTTGATAGAATAGTCTAAAGCTTTGGCCATGGGTTCTTTATTCACTAATAAGGCCACCTGAAATTGTTTTTGCCCTTTAATATTTTGTTCGTCAACCACTGAGAACTGGACATTGATTTTTTCCTTCTGTGCCCATTCTATCACTTTGCTTTTATAGCTTATCTCTGTGTTCATCAGCTCTTCCAGGTCAAAGTGATGTTTAAGAATACGTTTCACGATAACCTTACGTGTAAACTCATAGCCTTTATCAAGATACATCGCACCAATGAAAGCTTCAAAAGCATTGCCACCTGCCGATTTCATTAAATGGGCATCTGCTGCAGATATTTTTATAAACTGCATCAGTCCCATTTTATGAGACAGTTTATTCAATGATGAACGACTTACAATTTTTGAACGCATTTCAGTAAGGAAACCTTCATCTTTCCCTGGAAAGAGTTTAAAAAGATAATGCGCGACCACCGAACTCAAGATAGCATCACCGAGGTATTCCTGACGTTCGTTGTTTATTTTCAGCCCGCTTTTGTGAGTAATACTGGCCGATTTGTGGCGAAAAGCCTGTTTATACAAAAAAATATTTCCGGGATAAAACCCGAAAACATTTTTTATTGCTTTTCTTAATTCCTTATCGGAAGAAAAAG
>CAZGZO010000156.1:0-6651 GCA_964529695.1 uncultured Lentimicrobiaceae bacterium | reverse complement strand
AGTGTCATGCTGGGTTACTGGAACGATGAAGAAAAAACAAAACAAGCCATCGACAGCGCCCGCTGGATGCATACGGGCGATTTGGCTACCATGGATGAAGAAGGTTACCTCAATATTGTAGGACGTATTAAAGATATGATCATCCGCGGTGGCGAAAATATTTATCCCAAAGAGATCGAAGCTTTCCTGCGTACACACCCGAAAGTAAATGATGCTCAGGTAATTGGTGTTCCTGATGAAAAGTACGGAGAAGCCGTAATGGCCTGGATTATTGTAAACGACGGGGTGAAAATTACAGAAGAAGAGTTGACGGATTTCTGTAAAGGCACCATTGCCCATTATAAAGTCCCGCGTTATTTCAAATTTGTGGACGAATGTCCGAAAACCGTTACCGGCAAAATCCGGAAAGTGGAAATGCGCCAGATTAGCATCAAAGAACTGGGTTTGGAACCGTTGTTAAAAGCCGCTGAGAATTAAAAATTGAAATACAAACTGCTTACCTGAGTTGCCACGGGTTTAAACCCGTGGCAACTCAGAAAAAGTCTTTTGCCAACGAATTCAATTCGCGAATTCGTGGCTATTATAAATTTTCTTTCGTTTAATTGATTCTACAAAGAAAAAATCTCCTCAAAAGTATCTTTCTTTTTCAGGATAGAAATCAATCCTTTTTCATTGACCAGAATTCGTGTGGGCCGTGGAAAAGAATTGGTATTTGCTGTAAAGAAACTCGGGTCGTAAGCCCCTGTTTTATAGCAGCAGACGATGTCACCACGGCGTGGTTTCCGTTGAAAAAACACCTTGTATTTTGAAATGATATCTCCTGAATAACAGAGGTTTCCTGCAATAAAAGTTTCAAACGGCTCTTTGTCTTGACGAAATGGTTCGTTAATAATGGTCCATGGATTTACCGGAGGCAGCAACATGGCTGTAGCATAACTGGTAACCGAAGCTTCCAGTGTGGTGAGATGGTGATGCCCGGCAACATTTCTTACATGACTTACTTTGGCCAGCGTGATACCTGAATCTTCCGCAATGCTTCTTCCCGGTTCAATTACCAGTTCGGGATTGTCAAGCAGCGCCAGGCCTTGCTTAAAGCTCATCGTTTTTCCATTAACGGTGATGTTTCCTGTTAGAATTTTTTCAAGCATTTTGTGCTTTGGAAAATCCGAATACATTTTCTCACCGCTCCAGACATCGGGATTAATTTGTCCATTGTCGTCACGTCCCAATCCACCTAATTCGTTGTTCCATACAAATGTTTTGGATAGGTCGCCGTTTTGGCTGTTCAGAAATCCTGAACGCACGCGCTCTTCCAAATAAATCCATTCTTTTTTGGTTACATAATCCACAGGGAAACCGCCTCCGATATTCAACAGTTTAATGGGAAAGCCTTGCTCTTTAACCTTTAAGCTTAAATCAATCAAAATACCAATGGCTTCCAGATAGGCATCCACATCTGTTACCTGCGAACCAATGTGTGTATGAAAACCATGAAAATCAATATTTTCAAACTGTTTCAGCTTCTGCATAATGTTCGGAATGTTCTTAATGTTTTCCCCAAACTTACTCCAGACGCCGGCCGTAAAAATATTGGCATCGGTCACATTATTCATATTAAAACCTGCCACCCGAATAGCAATACGTGCCTTTTTATTTTGCAATCCCGCGCGTTCGTTGATGATTTCCAGTTCTTCAAAACTATCGGCAATGAAAAACATATTCTTCTCGACGGCTTCATCAATCAGCTTGTCGCTTTTGGCATTTCCGTTGACATCCATATTAAACGGGTCCATGCCTCCCTGAAGTGCCGAATGCATTTCATTGATGGAGGCGACATCCGCACCGATACCTTCCTCGGCCATCATTTTAAAAACGCTGGGATGGGAATTGACTTTTCCTGCAAATCGTATTTTCCCGTTGGGATATTCATTTTTAAATACATGTTTGAAATTCCTAACGTTTTGCAACATAATCGGAGCATAAATAATATGCAGGGGCAGGTCAAATTCTTTTGCCCATTCCTGATGTGTTTTGCCGGCAATTAATATTTCAGTCTCCGATTCATTCAGTGTCAGAAATCCGTGATTATCATAAGATGGCGTTCCCCATTCGAAACCGTACTTCTCGTTTTTAGTGGGTTTTAGATCGGATTTAATAAAGTGTATTTCCTTCATGGTATTTAGTTTTTCAGGGTTTATGAGTTCAGAAAAGGTAAAATTAATGGTTTTTAAAGAGAAGACAGGACGGGATTCTCTTAAGATAGGTTAAATGTGACTTTATATCCTGAGTTGCCACGGGTTTAAACCCGTGGCAACTCAGGTGTGGTAATTTTTAATTTCAAGAGTAATATTGGCACAAAGGGATGCTAGTGCCAGATTAAATATCGGTTATAAATCAATTCCTTAAACTGGCAACAAGCCGTTTAGGATTTTTGAGCAAATCCAAAGCGTCGGTGATGGATTTGCAAACCAAATCTGCTGACTGGATACTTTCTGCGGAAGCACCCTCTTCCTGAATTAAAGCAATGCCCAATGCTGCTTCTTTAAGCATTAGCCGGTCGTTGCGTCCGTTTCCCATAGTAATCACACGGTTGGGATCTAGTTGCTGAACATGATTTTGCTTGGCTACAGCCTGATTTTCAGTGTCTAAAATTTTCAGAGAAACCGGAATTCCTTCCAGTTCTTGGGCTGCCCTTCCAAAGGTATCAGCTGTAACAATACGAATTTCAAAATCTTTTGATAAAGTTATCAGACGCTCTTTGACGCCGGGAATGAGTTTTCCATCTATGCCTAACGTTCCGTTAAAATCTAAAACCAGGAATTGTATTTCCAAAGTCTTAAATCCCGGTATGCTGAGTTTCCACATTCTAATAACCGAATAATTTCAGGATATCGTTGCCGTTGGCGAAAATAAGCAGTGCAAAAAGGATAATCATACCCACGATTTGGGCATTTTCCATGAATTTGTCGCTGGGTTTCCTTCGTGCTACAATTTCGTAAAGCAAAAACATTACGTGGCCACCATCCAGTGCAGGAATAGGCAATAGATTTAAAATAGCCAGCATGATAGATAGAAAAGCCGTGAGACCCCAGAAGCTTTGCCAGTCCCAATAGCCCGGGAAAATCTTTCCGATGGTAATAAAACCACCTACATCTTTATAAGCCTGGACTTTGGGAGAAACCATGATTTTCAATTGTTTCAGGTAATGATCAATCCCGGTATAAGTGCGTGAAATACCTGCAGGGATAGCTTGGAGAATGGTGTATTTTTTTTCGTCAAGTTTGAAAAAATCACCTGGATACTGAGGATAAACACCTAATAATCCGTCTTTTCCAAGATGAACCGGTAGCTGTAACGTGTCGGAGCCTCTTTTGGCAATCAATGTTATCTTTTGGTCTTTGTATTTTTGGATCGCTTCACGAAATCCGGTAAAATACTCGATATATTTTCCATTTAATCCCAGAATGGTATCGCCCACCTGCAATCCGGCTTTTTCTGCGGGAGAATTTTTTCGGAATTTTGCTGCCACAAACGGAATTCTTGGTGTTAACAAAGTACCGGCATCTTTGCTTTTAATAAGCATTCTGATTACATCTGATGGAAACGGAATCGTAATTGTATCATTGTTTCTGACAACTTGGGCTGATTTTGCGTTGTTATAGAGTATAGCTGATGGAATTTTTGAGAAATCTGCCACTTCTTTCCCTCCAATGCTAACAATTTTATCGCCATTTCTGAATCCCATTTCCTGTGCCAAACTGTCTGCAACAACGCCATATTTGTTTACTTGCTGTGTTGGCAGATAAGTTTCGCCAAAATAAGCCAGCAATCCCATGTAAATCACAAAAGCCAACACCACATTCATGATAACACCTGCCAGCATGATGATAAGCCGTTGCCAGGCTGGCTTAGAGCGAAATTCCCATGGCTGTGGCGGTTTCTTCATCTGCTCTTTGTCCATGGATTCGTCAATCATCCCGGAAATTTTCACATAAGCACCCAAGGGTAGCCAGCCCATACCGAATTCGGTATTCTTGAAATTGAATTTAAAAAGTGAAAACCAAGGGTTAAAAAAGATGTAAAACTTTTCCACCCGGGTTTTAAATATTTTAGCAGCCGTAAAATGCCCCAGTTCATGGACTATCATTAAGATAGAGAGGCTCAGAATCAGTTGTAGTATTTTGATTAAAATAGTCATTCTTTATTGAAATGTTTTTTGATGTATTCACCGGCTTTTTCCCTACTAAGAGCATCTGTTTGAAAATAATCTTCCAAAACAGGCGATTGAATAAAAGGAAGAGTTTCCATACAATGTTCCACAACGGCCGGAATTTGCATAAAACCGATTTGTTTATTGAGAAATGCCTGTACTGCTAACTCATTGGCAGCGTTTAGAATACAAGGCATATTTCCTCCTTTTTTCAACGCATCAAAAGCAAGTGCAAGATTACGAAATTTTTTCATATCAGGCTTGCTGAAATTCAACCCACCGGTGAGGCTTAAGTCCAGTCGCTCAAGCTTGTTGGGAAAACGTTCAGGATAGCTCAAGGCATATTGAATCGGGATTTTCATATCGGTTGCTGCCAACTGTGCTTTTACAGAACCGTCAGCAAAATAAACCAAAGAATGAATCACCGATTGCGGATGAATCAGGATTTCAATTTGTTCCGGTTTCAAATCAAAAAGCCATTTGATTTCTATAGCTTCTAATCCTTTGTTCATCAGGCCTGCTGAGTCAACGCTGGTTTTATCTCCCATGCTCCAAACAGGGTGATTCACAGCTTCTTCCGGACTAACATGATGCAAAAGTCCAGCTTCTTTTCCTGCAAAGGGACCCCCTGATGCTGTGAGAATTACTTTCTCGACCGGATTATCAAATTCTCCGGTCAGGCATTGAAAAATCGCGGAAGGTTCCGAATCTACAGGAATCACCGGAGTTTTGTTTTCAAGAGCAACTTTTGTAATCCATTCTCCGGCGGCCACCATACTTTCTTTGTTGGCCAAAGCCACCGGCTTTTTGTTTCTTAGTGCTGCAAGTAATGGTTTCAACGCATCAAAACCAACAATGGCCATCATCACAAGATCGACGCTTTCCATGTCGGTTACCTGTTCCAAAGCAGCAGCTCCCGCATAGACTTTAATATCCAGATTATCAAGAGTATCAAAAACCTTCTGATACTGATTATCATCGCCAATTACCACAACATTGGGGCGAAACGCCTGTGCCTGCTGGATAAGCAAATCAGCATTTTCAAAAGCGGTAAGGACTTCCACTTCAAAGTGTTCTTTTTGCTGCTGAATTACTTCCAGGGTTTGAACACCAATGGAACCTGTAGAACCGAAGACTGCAATTTTTTTCTTCACGAATTCCTTGAGTTCTTTATTTGAAATTAATGTAGTTCATGGGATTCACCGGGTTGCCGTTGTACCACAATTCGAAATGCAGATGGGGACCGGTTGTCAATTCTCCTGTATTACCCGCAATGGCAATGGGGTCCCCGGCTTTCACCAAATCGCCTTCGTGTTTTAACAAGGTTGCACAATGTTTGTAAACCGAAATCAGGTTTCCTGAATGCTGAATGGCGATTACATTGCCTGTTTCCGGTGTCCAGGTGGATAAAATCACCGTGCCGTCCAGTACCGATTTGATGGCCTCGTTGTGCGATGCCACAATGTCAACCCCATAATGCTTTTCCAACAGATTGAAATGGGCTGTAATAATCCCGTTTAACGGAATAAAAAAGTTCTGATCCTGAATTAAGACATTATCTGAAACAAGTCCTGAGCCATCGGCAGAAGTAGGATACAGGTTAAACCGTGTCTCGTTTTCAAATTCTGCCCGAAGGATGCTGTCCTGCTTTGTTTTTATATCTTTAATTGTGTCGTAGTTAATGGGTTTGCTTTTGGACGGTTTATGGTATTCTTCCTGAACATCTTTGTTTTCAATAATATTTTTGAGGTTTGTAAGGTAAACATCTTTTTGTTTAGAATCCTGCATCAGGGAGTCAATGGTCCGGTTTAAATGATAAAGTTCCCTTTTCTGGTTGATGTTGGGATAACCCGGTATGTATTCCTTCAACGGTGTATAAGCAATCAAAAAGATAGTCAATACTATGAAAATAATCGCCAGGCTTAAAAGGGTGGAAATGACATGCATCCGTGTTAAACGAAAGCTGAATCGCTCTTCAAAAGTCTTTTCATTTAAAAAAACCAACCGATAAGTGGTACGGAGTTTTTTATACCACTTTTTTTTGTCCTCTTTCTTTTTTGTTGCCATGGATTTTGATTGACCTCCGCAAAGGTAAGTAAGAAATGGTTTCAGGAATCATAGAATTTGAAAGGGCGCAGAAGTTGGTTAATTAACAAAAAAAATAATAACATTTTGACTAGCCAAAAGCCGCCACACCCCCAAAGCCTGAAGGGGCGAGCCAATACATTATTTTTGCTAAACAGAAATTTTAGATTTGTTGATGGAGTTCCCCCTTTAGGGGCTAGGGGGAAGTGAGAGCCATGTTTGGATTTTACTTAGTAATTATCATTCTGACATAAAATCATATCAAAAAATAATAACATTCCGACCAGCCTAAAGCCCCAATAAAAATATGATAAATCACTACATTTGCATCTTAACCAAAATAAAAGAAGCGGTTA
>CAZGZO010000155.1:0-6678 GCA_964529695.1 uncultured Lentimicrobiaceae bacterium | reverse complement strand
CCAAGGTTTTGCTGCCGGATTTGGAAGCCGGTTGTTCATTGGCCGATTCATGCCCCTATGATGATTTTGTAGCGTTTAAAAATAAATATCCGGACCATATGGTCATCTCATATATAAATACAACAGCAGCCATTAAAACTGTTTCTGATATTATTTGCACTTCAGGAAATGCGGTTCAGCTTGTTGATTCTTTACCAAAAGATCAAAAAATCATTTTTGCGCCGGACAGAAATCTGGGAGGTTACGTAAATCAAATGACCGGTAGAGACATGGTTTTATGGGAAGGAACCTGTGAAGTTCACGATATTTTAACAACTGAGGCTATTTTTAATCTTAAAGAAAGGTACTCAAAAGCTAAAGTTGTAGCACATCCCGAGTGTCAGGCTCAGATACTTGAAATTGCTGATTATGTGGGTTCTACAACAGGATTGTTGAAATATACTAAAACCAGTGATGCTGATGAATTTATCGTAGCTACAGAAACAGGAATTCTTCACCAGATGCAACTGGATTCTCCGGACAAAAAATTCTATGTGGTTCCTTCGGATGAAACCTGTGCTTGCAACGATTGTCCTTATATGAAACTGAATACCATGGAAAAAGTGTATCTTGCTTTGAAAAATGAAACACCTTCCATATCTTTAGATGCTGAAACGATAGAAAAAGCTTTAGTGCCCATCGAACGTATGCTTAAAATATCTAAAGAGTTGAAATTGATTTAATTATGAAGTATTTTTTTAGGATATTTTTTGTTTTTTTCTTATTTTCTTTGTTGAGTGCCTGCTCAAGTACGCGCTATTTTACCAAGGAGATGAGGGCAAATCTCCTTAAAAACAATCTTGATATACGCGATGTTCAGTTTTATAACTCCAAAAAAATTGTCTTAAAACGGAATCTGACTTATAAAGAAACTAAGTTGGCACGTGGCAAAATCAAGTATCAAAACGGACAATATTTTGAAGAAATTATTATTCCAAAAAATACCCCGGGTGTTCTTGAAAAAGATACCACCAAAATTTTAGATGTAGCTTTTGAAAAGGGACACAACCGGGCCTTAAAATTTGTCCTCAATAAAGACGATCATTACCAACTATCTGCTTTGGTATGGAGCGATGGCTATGGCAGAGTTTCCTACGATACGTTGGTTTACTATGTTGAACCCCGTAGCTCTCAGGCGGTGCTGAAAGTAAAGAAGCATTATACGTATGTCTTTAACAAGAAAATCAGAAAAGTAAAAGGGCGGTTGGTAAACCCTTAACTTAAAAGGTGACTGAGTTACACGGTGACTTTGTGACCTGATGCTGGTTGAGATTGCAAATTGCGACCTTTTGAGTTTATGAACAATCTGCGATGAATCAAATTTAAAATTCTATGAATCAAAAACTTATGGATTTAAAATCTGGAAGAGCGAGGTTTGGAATAATAAAGCGTCAGCTTGAAAAGATCATAAGCAATCAGAGCTGTTTAAAAAAGAAGCTGAACTCCCAGGCAAATACCCCAAGTTAAAGAAACAAAAGAACAACTATATCCTAAAAATCATAACCATCATAAAAAATCAGTGTACTATTTGAATCGCTGGCTCGCCATTTAAGTTTTCAAATTATAAAAAAAGACTGTCCCTAATTAATGGAACAGCCTTTTCACATTTTGATAAAAATAAAAGTAAATCTTTATTTCAGTGCAGCCAAAGCAGCGTCGTAATCAGGTTCGTCCACAATTTCAGGAACTTGCTGTGTATAAACAACTTTTCCTGCTTCATCCACAACAATTACTACCCTGGATTCCAGACCTGCCAGAGGACCGTCAGTAATTTCCAGTTGGTAATCTTTACCAAAACTGCCGTTTCTGAAATCAGAAAGTGTAATCACTTTATCCAATCCTTCAGCACCACAAAAACGAGCCTGCGCAAAAGGAAGGTCTTTTGAAATACAAAGAACAACCGTGTTGTCTAAACCGGAAGCTGCTTCATTGAAGTGGCGAACCGATGCAGCGCACGTTGCAGTGTCTAAGCTTGGAAAAATATTTAAAACCACTTTCTGGCCTTTAAAATCAGATAATTTTGCTGTGCTCAGGTCTTGTTTAACCAAAGCAAAATCAGGTGCTTGTGTCCCTTTTTCGGGAAGGTTTCCCAAAGTATGAATGGGGTTTCCTTGTAATGTAATATTTGCCATTTTATTTCGATTTTTGTTATTGCAAAGTTAACTATTTGTGTCCGACGGCTTACAATAAAAGTAATATTAAGGGTTAAGAATTCTTAATAGAAACCATAAACAAATCTGAAGCGATACCATCTGCCAAAAATTTACCTTTGTCAGTAATCAGAAAAATATTTCCTTTTTGAATGATGAACTCATTTTGAATGGGCTTTTGAACCTGTTTCAAAAAATACGTTACATATTTTTCTCCCAGTCCATTGCGAATATGTTCTATGTCGCAACCCCATTGAGTTCTCAAGGAGGTCATCACATATTCATTGTAGCGCTGTTCGGGTGTTAGAATTTCCTTTTCCAATACAATTTTATCTACCGTATCCGATTCGGTGTATTGCTTCATGTTTTTCACATTCCACTGTCGCGATGTTCCGTTGAAGGAATGTGCTGAAGGTCCCAAACCTAGGTAATTGCCCCCCAGCCAGTAAATGGAATTATGTTTGGAATAATTTCCCGGAAGGGCAAAATTGGAAATTTCATAATGAACGTATCCATGATTTCTGGTTTCTTCCAACAAAATTTCAAAATGATTGGCCTGTTGATATTCGTCGGTATTTTTCCTTTTATTATGATTAATAAGTACTTCCAGTGTGGTTTTTGGCTCCACGGTTAACGCATAAGAAGATAGATGTGGAATTTCATAACCAAAGAAAATTTCCAGGTTTTTTCTCCATTTTTCTTCCGTCAATGTTGGAATTCCATAAATCAAATCCATGTTCAGGTTGTTGAAACCTGCTTTTTTGGCATTTTCCAAAACCAGGCGCGCTTTGGCACCATCGTGGTTGCGGTGCAGATATTCCAGATCATCGTCAAAGAAACTTTGAATACCGATGCTGAACCGGTTGACGGGCGTGTTTTGCTTCAAAGTTTCCAGGTATTCCGGTGTCAAATCCTCCGGGTTGGCTTCCAGCGTCATTTCTGCTTCCGGATTTACATCAAATAATTTGTGAATCCGTTCCAATATGAGGACAATTTCTTTCACGGGCAACGAAGACGGTGTACCTCCACCGAAATAAATGGTATCCACTCTTTCGTTTTCCAAATAATCTTTTCTAAGTTCCATTTCGCGCAACAGCGCTTCTGTATATTTATCCTTGAATTTATTGGAAGCCAATACATAAAAATTGCAGTAGTAACATTTTTGCCTGCAAAAAGGAATGTGAATATAAATTCCTGCCATACAATTAGATATCTTTCTTTAGAATGATGCGGAACGTGGTTCCTTTAGATGAAGTGTTTTTAATAAAAATTTTTCCTTTGTGATATTCCTGAATGATTCTTTTGGCCAGTGTAAGTCCCAGTCCCCAACCTCGTTTTTTACTGGTGTACCCCGGATTAAAAACCGATTTTTGTCCTGAAAGCGAAATACCTTTTCCGGTGTCGCTCACATCCACGGTAACATGTTTGTTATCTTCATGCAGATCGATAGTAATGTTTCCTTTACCACTCATAGCATCAATGGAATTTTTACACAGATTTTCCATCACCCAACTGAAAAGGGATGCGTTTAGGGGAAGAATAATTTCATTTTCTTTCGGGAAGGTCAGTTCATAAATAATTTTACTGGGTGAACGCATCTTCAGATAATCCACTGTTTCATAGATGATTTTTGAAAGATTCTCTTCATCCAGATTGGGGGTGGAGCCAATTTTAGAAAACCTTTCTGTGATGACCTCAAGCCGTTTCACATCTTTGGTAATTTCTTCAGAAGCCTGGTCAACATTCTTATTGTCCATTTTCATCAATTCGGCCCAGGCCAAAATAGAAGACAACGGAGTTCCAATTTGATGGGCTGTTTCTTTGGCCATTCCCACCCAAACCTGGTTTTGTTCTGACCTTCGCGAAGCACTGAATAACAAATAAGCAATCAACAGGAAAAATCCTACAACCAAAATCTGAATGAGCGGGAACCATTTCATTTTGGTGAGCAAATCCGAGCTTTTATAAAAGATATACACTTTTCCTAAATCCGAAAAACTGATTTCTATGGGTGGATTTTGGGCTTTCATTTCTCTTAGTGTTCTTGCCGCATAGGCGGGATCGCCCATCTTTTCACCACTCAGATTTCCAAACTGAATGATATGCCTCTTTGTACTGTCAGTGATAATGACCGGAACACTGGCAGAGTTGGCAGAGACCTCTGTCATAAATGTTGAAACAAAATCGTTGAGAATATTTTGTAATTGATTGTAAAGCAATGAGTTTCTGTAAAATAGTTTTTGGTGGAATACGGTGATGATAGGTGTGTAAATTGAAAAGGATTTTCTTATTTTTCCCGTGAAATATTTTGCGGTATCTTCTCCTGGATTTAAGTTTCTGGAAAAAACAATTTTGCCTTTTGAATTGACGACTACCACGGGAATGTTATGGTTTTGATTAAGATTTTTTAGATAAAAACTCAGGTCCTGTGAGTTATTGCTGCGAAGCAGTCGTTTATAAACATCAGCCAAAAATTCAACTTTTTGTTTTTCAGACTGGCGTAACTGCCTGAATAACATGTCTGTATATTTAACAAGCCGGGCTTTGCGATGGACAGTCCGTGCCCAAAGTCTGACATTGTTTCTTTCATTTTTTGCAAACTCGTTCACCAGATGGTTGGTATAAAACATAGAGGCAGCTATGATAAGAATGCCCAGAATAGCTAAAAAAACCTTCCACCGAGTTTTCTTTGAATACAATTCCACTTGTCACGATTTTGTTCAAAAATACAAACTCCTTGTAAAACAAGATATTGTTTGAGTGATTAAATATTTCCGGTTTACTATGTTAAAATCCATTTTTTTCAACGAGTGAGGCTAGTTTGTCAACAGCATCTTCCAATGAAAGATTTTTCAAAAGTGGTTTGTGTTCTTTGTAAAGCGTCACTTTTCCGGGTCCTGCTCCCACCAGTCCGTAATCCGCATCTGCCATTTCTCCCGGTCCGTTTACAATGCAACCCATCACAGCAATTTTAAGTCCTTTCTTTTCACCCAATCGAGATTTAACTTTTTCCAAAACAGATTCAATATCAAACTGGGTTCTGCCGCAGGAAGGACAAGCGATGAATTCTGTTTTGAAATAACGTAATCCCAAAGCCTGAAGTATTTGTAATGAAAGTAATGATAGTTGTTCCGGGGTACTTGCTTTACCGTTCTCCAGCCAGATTCCTCCAAGTTCTTTGTCAGAATTTAATCTTGCGAAGTCTGAGGCCGCCCTTAATATCAGCTCATCATGCGAAACGTTTTTGTAAAAAAGTTTGATAATTTGTTTTGCTTCAGTCAACTGAATAGAGCTTTTTTCAAGTCCCCATTCCGAAGGAATTCCGTCAGAATCATTAACTTTTTTGTTAGTAATGACCAATGGAATGGATTCATTTACAATTTTTTTGCTTTTATAGAAGCTGATTTCCGGTTCTTCATTAGATTGATGTTTTCTTTCGTAAAACAATACGAGTTTTTGGGCAACAGGGATTTCCCTTTCGGGAGCTTCGGTCAAAGAAACACGGATGGTATCACCGATACCTTCCGCCAGCAGACTTCCAATCCCGGCAGCTGATTTAATTCGGGCGGCGGTTCCGTTACCGGCTTCCGTAACTCCCAAATGGATAGGATAATGATAACCGGCCTCTATGAAACTTTTTATCAATAATTTGTTGGCGGAAATCATGGTAGGGACATGACTGGATTTTAGGGAAATAACCAGCTTTTCGAATCCGGAATCGTGACAGATTTTGGTGAATTCCATGGCAGCGTTCACCATGCCTTCTGGTGTATTTCCGTAACGGTAAAGAATTCTATCTGATAAAGAACCGTGGTTGATACCAATTCTCAGTGCGGTTTCATGTTTCTTACAGATTTCAAGCAAGGGAAGCAGTTTTTCCGCAGTAAGCGACAGTTCATTCTCATATTCCTGCTCGGTATAACTTTTATTTCTATGATGTGAACCCACATAGTTTCCCGGATTGATTCGTACCTTTTCCACAATTTTTGCAGCTATTTCGGCTGCTTCCGGTTTAAAATGAATGTCGGCAATGAGGGGAATTTCTATTCCTCTACTAAGTAAAACATCTTTGATTTTCGCCAGATTTTCTGCTTCACGGATATTGGCAGCCGTAATGCGCACCAGCTCGCTTCCGGCTTCCACCAACCGGATTACCTGAGAAACCGTTGCTTCGGTATCCATCGTTGGAGTGTTTGTCATGCTCTGGATACGAACGGGTTGTTGTCCGCCGAGACGCAGATTTCCTACTTGTATTTCGTTGCTGAAGTAAGTCGGCATGATGCTTAAAAATTTGTGTGGTAAAGATACGAAACTAATAAGGGAAGTGTTTCCGGGTTGTTACTGTTAAAGTTCTTTATTTTAAACTTTTCCAAAGTTCTGAACTTTGGAAAAGTTAATAAAACTGTTGCGATGACAACATGCATATTGGTCATGGAATTTTATAATTTTGAAAAAAAGAAACGAATATGAAAAAGGTCATCAACACAAA
>CAZGZO010000154.1:0-6702 GCA_964529695.1 uncultured Lentimicrobiaceae bacterium | reverse complement strand
ACCCATAAAAACAAACTGGTAACTACAAGAAATATTCCTACGACCACAAAACCGGTCACGGAAGTGAGAAAACTATTGATTTCTTTCTTGTACAGTGCCCACATATCTGTTTGTTCTGTTTTAGCTACAGCAACGCAAAAATAATGTTTTTAAGGTAGAGCTAAAGGAATTCTTTTTTGTCCTCGCTGTAACTAATTCTGAATTAAAACCAGTGATGTCCATGAGGAACGAGCGCAACACCTCTTAGCAAGAAGGTGACAATTGTCAGTAAGATACTGAAAACAAAAGCCCAACCAAAACTATCTACTTTAAATGAGGGAACCATCCAGGAAGCCATTTTGATGATAACGGCGTTCAGCACCAGTAAAAATAAACCCATCGTTAAGATTGTGATTGGTAATGTGATAAGCACCATAATAGGATAAACCAGCACGTTCAAAACGGCAATCACGATGGCTACAAATGTGGCAGTCAGAAAGGCTGAGCCTCTGATGCGCACGCCGGGAAGAATTCCTCCGATAATGATGATGGAAACAACGGTTATTAAAAACCGCATGAGGGGATGAATCATAGGTGTGAAATTTAAAAATTAATGCCTAATAACAAATCAACGGTACTATTTCCATTTTGTTGTAAATAACTCCACCTTAAACCTAAGGTCGTGACAGGAAATTTATTCAATAAATTCCAGTCTGTATAAAGTTCTATACCTGCACTTGAAAATTGCTGATTATCAGGTATTCTGTTCAGGTAATCGTAAAAAAGATGGGCGAAAACCCGCTTCAGGTAAAATCCGCCCTGAACCAAATCCCAGTCGGGATAGGCAATGGGAAAGGCATAATCGGCCTGCAGCGTGAAATATTGATGGAAATATAATCCTGAATAACCTCTTGGTATGTTTACAATGGCATCGAACGGATAATCTCCTTTTCCCTGGTTTTCATATCCTGCGTAAACCGAAATTCCCTGATGCCTTACAATCCCCGGTAAATAGAAATCTGCCTGGGTAGCAAACTGATTGTTCGATTGCGAAAGAAATGGTGTGTTCTGAAAAATCAGAAAAAAAGTTTGTCCCCATTTTGGGAAAATATCTTTCGGGGAAGTTTTCAAATAGGCATATTCATAGAGCTGCAGGGAAAGATCCCCAATTTGCGGGTTCTTAAAGCGATATTTTGAACCGGGTTTCATTGTGAGAAAACGGAACTCATATTTTACGGAAGGCTGCAGCCCGGCAATAACTTTCCCTCTCGTCAGGTTGAGCGGAACGCCTGCACTTAAAGACACATTGGTTTCATTCCACCTGACTTGGCGAATGCCGGTGCTATCCATAAGGAAGGTTTCGCGGTTTTGGGTGGTGGCATCAAATCCGATTCGGGGATACCAGCCATAATAATTAAAAGAGAAACCGTATTTCCCGCTTTGTTGGTTGGGATCCCAGGTGTAAGTCAATGCACTTACGGACGTACTGAGATCGTTTTGTGATAAAATAGATGCCCCGGGTTTGAAAGAATAACCGCTGTTGAAGTCCACTGAAAAAGGTCCCCAGCCGAATGGATTAAACAGATGTCCCAACCGGCTGTATTTCTTTACAGGATAAACTTTATGGGGAACAGTTGTATCATCCAAAATAAAAGTTGATTTTGTAACCAATTTATCCACAGGATATTGGATGGAGTTCTTTTCAGGATTGAAAGCCACAAGTTTGTTTGGCTCAAAATCCATTTTGGCAGGTTTGTAACCGTTGGCCGTATAATTGGAAAAATAAAGTTTCTTTCCGTTTGGGGAAAATCGGGCATCCACTGCACCATACCGGGCATTCAGGAAACGGAATGTCTTTCTGGTATGAATATTTACTGCATACAGATTGTCTTTGCCTTCGTAGCCGCCGGTATAAACTACCCAGTTGCCATGATTCACCGGCCATTTTATTTCTGTAAAAGAAAACGGGATTAAAAATCTGTATTTCAATGTTTTTGCATTTATCCATAGGATGGATTTCCCGCGGTTACCCAATACGCAAACCACAATATGTTGTGAATCAGGCGACCAATGCGGCGTCAGGAAAAAGAGGTTGTGCGCAGCATGAAATGATTGGACGATTTTACCGGTCTTAACATCAAAAAAGTCCAGGAAATATTGTTGCTGTTCGTTCACCCGGACGGCCACAATATATTTTGAATCAGGTGAAAGAGCAGGAGCGAAATAACGGCCTTTACGGGTTATCAACCTTAGTTTTTTTGTCTTATAATTATAAAGTCTTATGTTAGAATAATCGCGGTTGCTCCACCTCAAATCGAAGTCTTTTTCATTCCAGCAAACCAGGCTGTCGTTGGCGGAAAGTGATTGACCAAAGTCGAAGCCGGGAGTGAATAACCGGATTTCTTTTTTGCCTGGGCGCAACATTACAAAACGATTAATATCGTCCAGCCCTGATTTTTCATAAATGACATTCCCATTACTTAAAACATTAGGAAACCTGTAATTCGTATAGAACCGGTTGTGGGTCATGAGCATTCTTAAATCTGTCGGCTCAAAGAATTGCGCATTTTCCTTTTTCCACTTTTTCCTGAGTTCATCCATGACATGGTGATAAAATTTCACTTTTCCCATGCCGGTTGCTTTATGCAGTTCTATAGTAAAAGGAAATAGCGTGAATGAATTTCGGGCAACATAGTTCAATTCACCATTCCATAATTTGGTTCCATAGTGTTGTACTCCGTTTAAAAAGAGCTGATATCCCAGTGTGTAATGGTCAGGAACAAAATTTTTGTAGGAACCAAACTGGGCTTTGTCCATCGAATAAATCTTCTTTCCGAGCACCTGGGCTTCAAGTGGATATATGAAATCGGGCTGCCGTCCACGGCCACTTTTACTGTGAATGGTCTCGCTGTAAACGGCATCACCTTCGATAAACCATTGAGGTAAAGCACCCATCAACAAACCCGTGGCTTGTTCTCCCATAATATAATAGAGAAATTTGCCGAAGCCCTGACGCATTTTAGTTTCCTGCACTGCATGCATGTACTCATGCAATGACAATTGTTTTTGCCAAAGTTGCGGATAGATTTCCTGCGAAGGCATTTCAAAGAAATCAGCATGATACGGCGTGGGTGAGACCATGGCATTGGACAAGGTGGACCGGTTGTGCAATACAATGGTTATGGGTTTTGCTATTTTTAAGTATGGTTTGGCTACGTTTGGCTCAGTTAGCTTCATTAGGTTGGCATAGTACTGCGCCATAGATTCATAATTCTTTGGAAACACCAAACGAAAGTTCTTTGTTTTGATTTGCTCCCATTTTATGGATGCGGGATCTTGTCCGTTCAGATAATATTGTGCTTCAGCCTTGGGAGTGAAGGCGCTTAATATTAATAAAACTATCAGGGTGGTGACGATTCTAATTCTCATGAACCAAAAATAGAGAAATTTGGATTTTATATTGAAAAATGATTTAGTCGTACATAATCTTTTATGATTTCTTTTTTTCTATTAGAGAAAAAAGAGATAAAACTGATGCCTGCGACTTGTCATATCGATCTTAAGGAGATATCTTCCGGGCTGGAAATTCCTTTATGTGAAACCCCCTTAACAATGTTTTGTTTTCTGTGTTAACATTTGATTTGCAATTAGTTAAATTATTTTGTACTTTTATTGGATGCTAATAAAAATGTTTGTTATGAAAAATCTTACCCTTATCATTTTATTATTTTTCCTATTTCCAGTAGTCTGTTTTGCACAATCAAAATACTCACTGGAAAACCTTGAAAAATCTACGCAAAAAGAGCTTGCCACTTATTTAAACGAAGCTCAGAAACTTAAGAAAACGGGTGGAATTGTCACTATTGTGGGTGGTTCGATTTTGGTAGCTACAATACCTATTACTGCGATGGTTGCGGAAAACAATTTAGATGCTGCTGATGTTACTTTTTTTTTATGTGCAGGTGTTGGAATTGGAACATTAGCACTCGGGATCCCAATGTATTTTACGGGTAGAAAAAGAGTTAAACGAATTCATTCAATTAGGAGTTCAGCACTTAATCATGTCAAAATTGATTTAAGGCCCGGTGTTCAGTACAATTTTGTAGCTCAAAAGTATCAACCTGGTGTGATGTTAGGCATCAGGTTCTAAAAACTTTGATTTTAGATAGCAAATTTTATTTATGTATTTCTTCAGTTGAATTCTCATTAGGATATAATGAGCGTACTTACTTATTTTTCTATTTCTCTTTTCAAAATTGCCTGATTCATCTTTTTGGCAATAAAAGGCCCTTCATAAATAAAGCCTGTGTAAATCTGGATGAGGTCGGCGCCGGCATCGAGCATCTTTAAAGCGTCTTCGGGCGTGAAGATTCCACCTACGCCGATAACAGGGAAAGCGTTTTTTGATTTATCTTTCAGATAGCGAACAACTTCCAAAGCTCTTTCGCTGATTGGTTTTCCACTTAGCCCGCCGCGACCAATCGATTCAACTGTGCTTTGTGAAGTGGTGAGACTATCACGGGTAATTGTTGTGTTAACGGCAATCACTCCGTCTATTTTTGTTTTATGGATGATGTCGATAACGTCGTCAAGCTGACCAAAATTCAAATCTGGAGAAACTTTAATCAGAATAGGTTTCCGTTGGGGTTTTGCATTGTTGATTTGCTGCAATTTTGAAGCAATTTCATACAAAGCTTCCGAATCCTGCAATTCCTGTAAGTTACTGATGTTAGGGCAGCTCACGTTGATGACGAAATAATCTACGTAATCAAAAAGCTTTTCGAAAAGCGTTACATAATCTTCAACAGCTTTTTTGTTGGGCGTCAGCGTGTTTTTGCCCAGGTTGCCTCCCACAATCACTCCCGGTTTGCGATTTTTTAATCTTTCGATGGCTGCTTCAACACCTTGATTGTTAAAGCCCATCCGGTTAATAAGCCCTTTATCTGCCGGAAGGCGGAACAGTCGTGGTTGGGGATTTCCCGGCTGGCCTTTTGGTGTGATGGTTCCAACTTCAACAAACCCGAATCCCAAAATTCCCAGTTCGCGGTAAAGCCGTGCTTCTTTATCGAAACCGGCTGCCACGCCCACAGGATTTTTGAAATTCAGTCCCAGGATATTTCTTTCTAACGCAGGATGTTTTACGGTAGTAAATGATTTTACAAGCGGCGCTACGCCCGGAATTGCAAACCCCGTTTTCAGCAGCGAGGCAACAAAATGATGTACCTGCTCAGGCTGTAGCCGGAACAACAAGGGGCGTATGACCGATTTGTAAACCATAAGGTGTTATTCAGCAGCCGGTTTGTCGGAATCGGTGCTTTTTTCTTTAGATTCTTCTGTTTCTTCTTCTTCTGAAAAATCCAGTAAGTCGTTGTTTAATAATGTATTGTACCAGGTAAATACTTTTTTCATGTCCGAAGTATAAACGGCTTCCTTATCATAATCCGGAAGAACTTTTTCGAAAAGTGCTTTCAGCGCATTGGAGTCCATGCCTTTTGGATTATCTACCGGTTTCCCTTCCTGAACTTCATGCAGTTTCTTGAAAACCTCATTCAAAGGAACATCTTCATCACTGGTATAAATGCTAATCTCTTTGAGCGAGCTGATGCGCTCATGGGGAAAGGCCGGCGTTCTTTTCCCATCTGTTAACGATTCTACAATCAGGTTACTTTTAGCTTCTCCTATTAACTTATAGAGTCCCGGTTTCCCTGAGATTGACAATATCTTACTTAAATCCATGTTCTAAATTTTTGTGCAAAAATAATCTTTTCACGGAATTCGTGCCGAAGTGTCGAAGCAAAAAAATTCTACTTTTGTCGCTTTTTAGACCGGATTATTGTATGAAATTATTGAAATTAACACTGGGGCTATTATTGACCCTTACTTTTTCTACTCAAACTGCTTTTGCAAGATCCAGAAAGGATAAAGGACAAATCGCTTTTAAGCAGGGACATTATAAGGAGGCGCTGGAATGGTGGTCGAAACGGATTCAGAATTATGAAAAACATGGCAAGACGCAGAAATGCCCTTATTATACCGAGGCCGGAGTTGCCGCATTGAAACTGGGAAATTACAAGCAGGCAACAAAATACCTGGAAGCTGCCCGTTATTCAGTTTCGGAAAATGCTACTACTTATGATGATCTGGTATTGATTTATAAGCGAATCGATAATCTTTCAAAGGAAATGGATGCGCTGGAAGCTTATGTCAAGAAATATCCGAACGGTAAAAATATAGTGGCTTACCGGAACAGCTTGTTTATGGATAATGTGCAAGCTACAAACTGGCAGGATGTTGTAGATATGTGGCCCAAACTTCCTGATTCTGTTCATAAGAAAATGGAATATAAAACCGGATTGCTCAAGGCTTATGTGGGATTGGATCAAAAGAAAGATGCAGATAAGCTGGCTGAGGAAATAGTAAAAGCAGAACCTAAGAATGTGACTGCACTGGACTGGTTGGCGAGAAAATATTTTTGGATGGCTGAAAAGTCATATCGTGCCGAAAATAAAGCTTATAAAGAGAATCAAACCCGTCAGCAATACGCGCATTTGCTAAAGGCTTACAAAGTTATTACCATCAATTTCAAAAGGTCCTTACGTTATTTCAAAGTTTTGTTTCCCTTGGAGCATACTTCTAAAAATGCCGTTTTCCTGAGTGATATTTACGGACGTTTAAGCGATAAGAAAAAGGCTGATTATTATAAGACTTTGGCTAAGAAGTTGA
>CAZGZO010000153.1:0-6717 GCA_964529695.1 uncultured Lentimicrobiaceae bacterium | reverse complement strand
TGTTGTATTATAAAAATCGGGGCGCTCAACTTTTGCTTTATTCAGTTTCCGATTAGGTCCAAATGTAAGTAAAGTAAAACTTTCAAATCCAAATTTGGACTGTCTGTCTTTAATATTCGATTGAAAATTATATTCTTCTGTCAACTTTTCAGAGTTATAGCTTTTGACATGAGGGTACAAATTCTTATCACATGTAAATTCTATGGTATCCCCATTCCTGAACAAATAATAAATATCTTCAAGCCCCTGAAATTGATACATAACTTCCAGGTAATCTGTTTGGATATTTTTAATTTTAAACGTATCCACTTTTTTGGGGGGATTATATCCCGACAGTAACCCGTTATTGTTAATATATAATATCAGACCCGGTGGGACCTTCCCTGAACTTATCCCGGAAGGAAAAGTAAACATTTTATAAGCAGGTACATGTTTGAAAATAAGTACAATATCGCTGGATTTTTCACCTGTTTTAACTGGAGCATTATTGCAACCAGCAAAAGCTGCAATAGATAAAATACTAATAACTAGAATTTTGATTTTCATTTCTTTATGGTTTTTAATGCTAAAATTTTTATTTATGATATAGTGATGAAATTGAAAATCTTGATATAAAATTTGAAATTATTGAAGGGATAAAATTCTAATATGGAAGGTAAATCAGTCATCATTAATTGTTGTATGGTGTAAATATAGGAAAATTATTCTATAACTATAAATTTAGTTGTAGAATTTATCGGTACTTACAAGGATTATTTATAAGCAATTAAAGGTAATGAAGGCACGCGCTACAACCCAAAATCCGGTTGCAAATGAGAAAAGGTTGGTATCAGTAGCCCGGGGTTTAAACCCCGGGCTACTCAGTTCCAGTGCAAAAGCTAGCGTTTTCACGTAGTTTTCGCAGGCTTGTTTTGAAACTACCGATATTAAACTGACATGAATTCTGATTCACCAATAATGATGAACCAGAATTCATTCATGTACTTTTGTATATTATTGAAATTTAGTGTATTAGTGACTAATTTTGGTTTTGTCTTATGGGTTTTAGGTGCTGGCGCGCCAGTGTTTCTTCCAGATTATTAAGCTGCTAATGATTATCCAAACACTTCAGACATCCCTTTACCTTTTCTTCATCAGACAACAACCCATCCAGCCAATGGATTTCAACACCTCTCTTTTCCATCCGGCGGAACCAGGTCATCTGGCGTTTGGAGAATTGATGGATGGCTGTATTTAGTTGAAGAAAAAGTTGCTGATAAGAAATCTTTCCTGTGATATAGTCTGTTACAAAACGATATTCCAGTCCGTAAAAACGAAGCTGATCCGATTTTAAGCCGGAATTCATAAGCCCCTGGACTTCTTCAATCATTCCTGTTTCAAGACGCTGTTTCAATCGACGGGTAACACGATCGCGCACTTCCTGACGTTCCAGTTTAATACCGATATTCAGGGAATTAAGCTTTGGGAACTTGGGCTCATCGGGATGATCATTTTCAAACTGTCTGATTTCAATGGCGCGTATGCAGCGTGCGATATCAGTTGTATCTGTGGTATTATGCAAAGGGCCGTAGGCTCGTAAAAGCTCCGCTAATTCATCCAGCGATTTTCCGGACAAAGATGCACGCAGCTCCTGATTTCCAGGAACTTTTTTCATATAATAACCTAGCAAAACAGATTCCAGATACAATCCGGTTCCTCCGCAAAGTATTGGCATTTTCTCTCCGGATATAATTCCGCGATAAGCTTCAAGAAAATCTTTCTGAAATGCGTAAACATTATATTCGGATCCCGGTTCCACAATATCCACCAGATGATATGGAATTTTTTGTCCGTTTATAAAATACTCCGATAGATCTTTTCCGGTTCCGATGTCCATTCCCTTGTAAACCTGCCGGGAGTCTGCACTTATGATTTCTCCATCAAGCTGTTGTGCCAGCAAAACAGCCAAATGCGTTTTCCCTGTTGCCGTGGGACCAAGTATGGTTATAAGATCAAGATTATTCATTGATTTGGCAAATATAATAAGAGCTTAACATGAACAAGTCATCTGTGAAGACAATAATTCTCGGATTTATCTGTTTGTATACAATAGTTAGGTGTAGGTAAAATTCGTTTGAATTATTGATATTTTATGACTTTAAAGCCGAAATCCACGATTATTATCGTGTTGATTTTACTGAATATACATGTGAATGGGCAGGAAATGTTGGGGCTGGGATTCAGCAATTACAGCGGAATCTCAGGAAAAAACATTAATCCGGCATTTTTAACTGGCTCTAAAGTTTATCTGGACATCAACGTGGTGGGGGCCGGATTATCAGTTGAGAACAATTTTGCATATCTGCCCAACCAAAATGGGAATATCTGGACAATACTTCATGGCGATACATTGCCCGAGATTTATGGATCATATGGATATAATGGATATTTCAATTACCACCGGGGCAGGCCTTATTATAATATCTCAGAAATGGCCACTGTTATGGGGCCGGGGGTTATGCTTCAATATGGGAAACAAGCCTTTGGTATCAGTGTTTCAGCACGAAATTATGGATCGGTTTACCGTTTTCCCGGAAATATTCTTCAGAATTTGTACAATAAGGGGAATAATAGTGATGTAATTGGTAAAGAATATAGTATGAAGAATTTTGGATTTACATCTTTAAGCTGGGGCGAATTGTCTTTTAATTATGCTTATGATTTTTACGAACGGTATGGGACCAAACTTACCGGTGGTATTGAATTCAAAGTTTTATATGGAGTTGAAGGAGTATATAGTGAACTCCATACACTTAAATACCATTTGGTTTCTGAAAGTGGGGTAAAAATAGACACATTAAGCGCTACCCTTGGGATGGCACTGCCCGTAGATTATTATCACGATAGAGCTGATTTAAATCCCTGGCATAAGGGAAATGGTGTGGGTTTTAGCATTGGTTTTACTTATACGAAAGAATTAAATAATGCAGAACCAAAAGAGAAAAATTCCTTTTGTGCCAATCCATACCAAAAGTACAAATACCGGATTGGATTGTCAGTGCTGGATATAGGTAGCATCCGTTTTAATAACAACACGCGGCTATATCAGATTCAAACCCATAATGTAACTATGGACACTAATCAGTTTAATGTTTACAACAATATTGATGCTACCATAAATTCTTTCATGACTCAAATTCAGGTTGATTCCACTAAAGCATTGGTAGATTCCACCATAAAAATGAGCTTGCCAACGGCTTTAAGTTTACAGATGGATTATCGACTGAGAAAAAATATTTATATCAGTGGTTTTTGGATTCAACCGCTCCGTTTCAATAAGAAATCATTAAGACGTCCTGCCGAACTGGCTGTAATTCCACGTTATGATACCCGATGGTTGGGAGTAAGCATGCCCGTTTCCTGGTTCAACTATCAACAACTAAGACTAGGCCTTGCCTTGCGCATTTATTCTGTAACAATTGGGACAGAGAAACTAGGCACTTTGCTTGGATTTGGCAAATTAGATGGATTAGATGCCTATTTTGATTTTAAAATCAATCTGGAAAAAGGAAGGTGTCTGAGCTGGGAAAAAAGTGCCTGCTCTCATAATTAACACGCTTCCGGTAAATTAATGGCTCGATTGTATTCGTTCAACCATCTCCTTTCTAAACAAGCTGTTACGAATTGTATGAAAACATTCCAGTGAAGTATGTTCCAAGCCATTTGCCAGAATTTCCAATATACATTTTTTATTCTCGTTGAATAAATTTCCCCGTTCGAGGCATTCTTTTAAAGCTGTTTCATCGCTCACATTCTCTTGTGATTGTCTAAGACGCAGATATTGGAGAATTCTAAGACCATCCACTTTGCTTTGACAAGCCTTCACAAAATTTCTTTGGTCTTTATAATTTTTACGTAATGAATTCCAGATGTTGGAAGACCGGAATTGCTTTTTCAGGAATTCATCCATGGGGGTTGAAATATTTGTGAGAAACAATTCCGGAAATAAATCAAATGTTTTTCCTACCTCATCAAAGAAGCGTGGAGCATAAACGGGATAAGCACTCCAATCACCACTATTACCTCGAATTAATGCAGGGCCGGTTCCGAAAATCACCCGCTCGGAAAACCGGGATGAGGGAAATGCTGTAGTAGGAATGTACAGATCAATATTGCCATATTTGGCAAGTTTCTGTAAAAAATAAAAATCCTCACCACTTAAAACAGGTGTGAGGCCTCCTGCTTTGCGGTAAGCCCAAACAGGAAACGACATAGCTGAACCCATTGCGGTATAGGCATAGGGGCTTTTAATGCGTAACATGTTTAACAAGAAACAACGCATATAAATTTCATACCTGAGTATTAACTTATCCTGTGTTTCGTCTCCGGTAAGCTTATGATAATAAGGCACAGCTACCCCCCAGCTTCCCTGGTTCTGTTCAAAGAATTGGCGCATTTTACTCAAATAGCCAACAGGATAAAAAGTATCTGCATCTAAACTAACAATTATATCTTTTTCCATGGCATGGTCGCTAATCCAATCCATGATAACTTTACGAGCATGGCCTACGCCACCCTTTTTTCGCAACCATCCTTTTCCCTTGGAACTCTTGTCGATTATCTTTAAAGGGATATCCTTTTCAGCATTCAGAATCTCCAGGCTTTTTTGGTTATCTTCACACCAGGCACGCTGTTTCTCGTCTTCCCACCAATGCTCGTACTGGTTCACACACACCACCAGAAAAAACTCCTTTTCATCCTGATTTTTAATTACTTTCAGCAGTTCAGGAAGTTCTTTTGATTCATTCAATACTGGTAATGCAATGTAAACCATGCGCTTAATGATATTTAACACCAAAGCTAACCCTTAATCCGGGAATTTCAGTACAACGTACTAAAATTATAATTAATTTTGAAATTATTCATATTCATTCTAAATAGACAATGCAGCTAAATCCAATTATTGAACAGATGCCGAAGTACCTGAAGCGATTTATCGTGGATCAGGATTATGATCGGTATACAGCGCGCGATCACGCCATTTGGCGATACGTGATGCGACGAAATATTAGTTATTTAAAAAAGACGGCGCACCCCGCTTACCTTAACGGGCTGAAGCAAACAGGAATCTCAATTGATAAAATTCCTTCGATTGATGATATGAACGAAATCTTGTCCAAAATCGGCTGGGCAGCAGTTTGTGTAGACGGTTTTATTCCGCCTTCCATGTTCATGGCTTTTCAGCGGTTTCATGTTCTTGTAATCGCGGCAGATATCCGACCTATTGACCAGATCGGATACACCCCGGCGCCGGATATTCTTCATGAAGCAGCGGGTCATGCACCAATCATCGCGGACCGTGATTATTCCGATTACCTGATTTATTTTGGAGAATTAGGATCCAAAGCTTTCCCCTCTCAAAAAGACAATCAGTTGTATGAAGCCATACGGCATTTATCCATTTTGAAAGCTGATCCTACCACTCCTGAAAAAGAAATTAAAAAGGCTGAACAGGAACTGGAGTATTTGAACACACATATGGGCATGCCATCGGAAATGGCACTCATCAGAAATTTGCACTGGTGGACCGTGGAATATGGGCTGGTGGGTGAAATTAACAATCCAAAGATTTATGGTGCCGGACTGCTTTCTTCCATCAAAGAAAGTAAAAGTGCGCTGGAAGAAGGAACTCCAAAGATTCCTTATTCCATTGATGCCATGGATTACAGTTTTGATATTACCAAGCCACAGGAGCAATTATTTGTAAGTCCTGATTTCGAGTTTCTTTCCTATGTCCTGGATGAATTTGCATCGAAAATGGCAGTAAAAACCGGCGGTTTGGAAGGGGTGATAAAAGCCATTCATTCTGAAGGTATCAGTACACTGGAATTCAGTTCAGGCATCCAGGTTTCAGGACTTGTTACGGACGTAAAAGTCCACAAGGGCCAGGTTGCCTATATAAAAACTACCTGTTCAACGATTTTATGTTATAAAAACAAGCTTTTGAAGGGGCATGATGAAAAAACTCATAACCATGGCTATGGTACGCCTGTGGGTAAACTTAAGGGGTCTATGAAACCTCTGAGGTATTTCTCGGATAAGGATCTGGTCCGTGCAGGAATCGAAAAAGGGAAACCAAGCAGATTGGAACTTGAATCGGAAGTTATTGTGGAAGGCAAGTTACAATCGCTCTTGCGAAAAGAAGGGAGGATTATTCTGATGACTTTTTTAGATTGTACTGTAAGATTCAAGGATGAAGTTTTATTCGAACCTGATTGGGGTAGTTATGACATGGCCATCGGAGAGAAAGTCGTTTCCGCTTTTTTCGGGTCGGCTGATCCAAACGGGTTTGATCTGGAATTTGAACCTCCGGCAGAAAAAACGCATAGATTTCAATATACTCCGAAGGAAAAAAGGCTCTTTGATCTTTATGCAAAGGTTCATGAAATGAGTAAACAAGAACTCAGAGTTTCTGATTTCTCATCCATCTGGGAGGAGATACAAAATAACTTTCACGATGAATGGCTATTACCTACAGAAATGCTGGAAATATTGTCAAAGGACCGGATTGGAGCAAGTCTTCAAAATGATATCAAAACTTATTTGGGAAAGATTCAGGGAGAAAATAAGAGGCTATCGCATACTTCAAATTGATAAGAACAATTGGATTATTTTCAGGAGGCACTTATAATTATCTACAAAACATAAAATTAAGCCTCCTGATCAATCCATTTTCCG
>CAZGZO010000152.1:0-6748 GCA_964529695.1 uncultured Lentimicrobiaceae bacterium | reverse complement strand
TGTTGGACGAATATTTCTGGGGACCTGATTTTCTGGTAGCCCCTGTTCTGCATCCCGGTGTTAAAAGCCTGAAAGTTTATTTACCTAAAGGGTTGTGGTATAGTTGGTGGAGTCATAAAAAGTTTGAAGGTGGCCAATGGATTACGGTTCCGGTAAATATGGAAACCATCCCGATTTTTGTAAAGGCCGGTGCTTTTATTCCTATGGTAAAAGCCGTGAGCTCCACCGATTATTATTCCTCAAAAAACTTAACTGTTTTGTATTTTCCTTTACCGGGAAAAAGTTCGGAAAGTATGATGTATGAAGATGACGGTAAGACTTTCGGCGCCTTTAAAGATGGTAACTATCAGCTCTTAAAATTCCACGCTGGGGATAATAATAAATTCACCTTTTCTGTTTCAGGGAAAGGTTATGAAGGCATGCCTGCAAAAAGGAAAGTCACTTTTATCCTTGTGGGACAGAAAAAGCCCGTTCATTTTACTTTGAAAAGCGGAAAAACGAAAGTGATTCAGGACAATTAAAAGACTGAAAATCCTCGTTAAAACTTTCTTTAATAACAATGATGAGGGTAAACACTATCCGGTTTATTAACCCGGGTCATTTATAGGGCAGGGGTGCTCAAAACCAAAGGCTGCGCTTTTATCCATTCCATCATTGAGGTTATGCTGACGCGCATTTTCAAAACGTGTGACCCAATAAATTGTTAATGCTGATACATGAACCATTCGATCATCAGTGGAATTTAATCATTGAAAATCAGTATTATAATCATTTAAAATCGATTATAAAGCTAAAAAACAATACTTTAAGCTACCCTCCTCCGACAAGGGTCCGACATAGGTCCGACACACCTCCGACATACCTCCGACAACAGTCGGACAAGTGTCGGAGGTAGGTCGGAGTTGAGTGGGTGTTGGGTGGGAGAAAACGTACTTTAGAATTGGCCTGCATTTTTCTCTCCCACCGTTTAACTGTGAGCCGGCTTTATAGAAAATAAGTACCCACCTCTCGTCCTCGTTTATAGCAAGGGTGGAATTTACCAGGAACATTTCCAATGTTTAACAAAAAACCCCATTCATTTTACTTTGAAAAGCAAAGAGACAAAAATTATAAAGGAAAAATTGCCGTAAATAGGCCAATCCCTTTATGCGAAGCGTGTTGATTGTTGAATTTAAAACCCTTCGCAATGGTTTGAATTGTACTGGAAGGTGCGAAAAGAAAGCACTTAATGCTGCTTAATGAAAACTTAAAACTTTCTTTTTGTAGGAGTGAAAAGAATTTTTCTACTTTTACCCCAACAAATAACCAGAGTCCGAACTTTTCCAAAGTTTCGAACTTTGGAAAAGTTTTTAGAAATAATCAGAGATTTGAAAAACGGTTTATTTATAGGGACCCATTTTACTACTGCCGGGCGAGGGCTTAGGCAGGGGACAACCACTATGTGCCGTTTTACCTCCTTTACATCAACCCCCTTGGGGGTATAGATTATTTAAGTCCCGATGAAACGGGATACAAAATTCCACGGCATTTATTAAAAAAATTAAAAGGAGAACCACTCCCAAGCTTGGTTTTTCTTGTAATCAAAACTCAAAACATGAAAGTTTTAAAATTCGGAGGAAGTTCTGTAGCCAGCGCAGAAAACATCTTAAAAGTAATAGAAATAGTAAAAAGGCAGAGCCAGAAAGAACAGCTGATTGTGGTGACTTCTGCCATGGGAGGAATTACAAATCTGTTGGAAAAATGTGGGGAACAGTCAAAAAAAGGGGAGCAAAATTATCAGACCACACTGAACGAAATTGGAGAGAAGCATCTACGTGCTGTCAGTGAAATATTTCCACTGAAAGCACAAAGTTCTATTATCGGTGAAATAAAAATATTGTTGAATGAGCTCGACGATTTGTGTGGTGGAATTTTCCTGCTCCACGAAGTTTTTCCAAAAACACGCGATTATCTTTTGGGGTTTGGAGAAAGGCTGTCTTCGGTAATTATTTCAGAAGCACTTAACTATAATAATGTGCATACTACGCTTTTGGATGCCAGGGATTTAATAATCACAGATGAATCGTACGGACAGGCCCAGGTTCTTTTTGAACGGACCGAAAAGCAAATCTCCCAAACGGTAAATGATATTAGCAACCATATTTTTGTACCTGGTTTTATCGCCAGATCAACGGAAGGGAATGATACCACTTTAGGGCGTGGTGGTTCTGATTATACGGCCGCTATTCTCGCTTCTGCAGTAAATGCCTCAGAGCTTGAAATATGGACAGATGTTGATGGTGTGATGACTGCCGATCCCAACTTGGTGGAAACAGCTATGCCGCTTGAAAAGATGTCCTATGAAGAGATTATGGAACTTTCACATTTTGGAGCGCGTGTTGTTTTTCCTCCGACTTTACAGCCGGTGATGCGTAAAAATATCCCCTTATGGATAAAAAATACTTTTCGCCCTGAAAATTCAGGAACACTTGTTTGTAAAAATGGAAAACAGAACGGGCATGCAATCAAAGGATTATCGCATGTGGATAAAGTGGTTTTGTTAACGCTTACCGGAGCTGGAATGGTTGGCGTAACCGGAATCGCCGCTCGTTTTTTCTCTACTCTGTCGAAAGAAAAAGTCAATGTTATTTTCATCACGCAGGCGTCTTCTGAACATTCCATCAGCATAGCTATCAATAAACAGGATTTAAAGAAGGCACAGCAAGTCGTGAATAAGGAGTTTGATAATGAAATGGCACTGTCTAAAATAGATCCTTTGTTGGTTGAGGAAAATCTTTCAGTAATTGCGCTCGTAGGTGACAAAATGAAATCCTCGGTAGGATTAAGCGGAAGAGCTTTCAACGCATTGGGGAAAAATGGCATTAATATCCGTGCCATCGCTCAGGGCTCAACAGAAAGAAATATTTCTCTTGTGGTTTCTGATCAGGATGTTACTAAAGCATTGAATGTTTTACACGAAGCATTTTTCCTTTCTAAATACAAACAAGTGCACCTTTTCATGGTGGGTGTTGGAAATGTGGGAAGTGCATTGCTAGAGCAGATTAGGAACCAGTATGAATATCTGAGAAATGAATATGCCTTGGAAATCAAGGTGGTAGGATTAGCTAATAGCCGCAAAATGATTTTAGCTGAGAAATCCATCGATTTGAATCACTGGAAAAGCGATTTACAGCAGAAAGGCGAAGTGATGTCAAAACAGGCTTTCCTTTTGAAAATGAATGAGATGAATCTTCGGAATTCAGTTTTTGTGGATAATACTGCCAGTGCGTCAATCGCAGAACTTTACGAAAATGTTTTACAGCAAAGCATTTCCGTAGTGGCTTCCAATAAAATTGCTGCCTCATCACCCTATGAAAATTACAGGCAACTGAACAATTTGGCGAAAGCCAGGAATGTGAAATATCTTTATGAAACCAATGTTGGAGCCGGTTTGCCGGTATTGAAAACCATCCAGGGAATGAAAAAAAGCGGGGATAGAATTTTTCGTATCCAGGCGGTTTTGTCGGGAAGCCTGAACTTTATATTCAACAATTTCGTCGAAGGTTCTGCCTTTTCAGAGGTTGTAAAACAAGCCATCAAAGAGGGATATACAGAACCGGACCCACGAATTGATTTGAGTGGCCAGGATGTGATGCGGAAAATTCTGATTCTGGGTCGTGAATGTGGCATTCCACTTGAATTTGAATCGGTGGAAAATGAATCTTTCATGCCGGAACCACTCATGAAAATGGAAACGGTTCGTGAATTTCTGGAAGCTTTACCTGATTATGATGATTATTTTGAAGAAATCAGGAAAAATGCTGATTATCAGCAAAAAAAGCTTCGATATGTTGCGGAATTGGACAATGGAAAAGCACGTGTTGGTCTGAAAAATGCCGACGCTTCCCAACCCTATTATCAACTGGATGGTAAAGACAATATTGTTCTTATTTTTTCAAATAGATACAATGAGCAGCCGCTGGTGGTCAAAGGAGCAGGTGCCGGAGCATCTGTGACTGCTTCAGGAGTTTTTGCAGATATTATCTCAATAGTTAACCAATAAAAATGTAATTTTCATCATTAAAATAAAAATCATGGATGAAGTAAAGATTTTTTCCCCGGCCTCAGTTGCTAATGTTTCCTGTGCCTTTGATATCCTGGGCTTTGCATTAGAAGAGGTTGGGGATGAAATGATTTTTGAAAAAACTTCCCAAATGGGACTCGTCATAGAAATGGCTGGAGACAGCAATTTACCAACAGAACCGGAAAAAAATGTTGCTGGCGTGGTTGCGCTTGCTATGTTGAAAAAAGTTCAGCCAGCTTTTGGAGTCAGAATGACTATTAAAAAAGGGATAAAACCTGGGAGTGGAATTGGTTCGAGTGCCGCAAGTGCGTCCGGAGCGGCTTTTGGGTTGAATAAGCTTTTGGGAGATGTTTTCACAAAGCCGGAGTTGGTTGAATTTTCTTTACTGGGAGAGGCTTTGGCTTCGGGAGAGAAGCACGCTGATAATACGGCTCCGGTACTTTACGGTGGTTTTACTTTGGTGAGAAGCTTGAATCCGCTGGATGTAGTCGCAATTCCTGCCCCAAAAAATCTTTTTGTCAGTATTCTGCACCCCCAGATTGAAGTGAAAACAATCTATGCCCGGAAAATATTAAAACGGTCTGTTTTACTGAAAGATGCGGTAACACAGTGGGGCAATATCGCCGGCCTAGTCAGTGGTCTGTTTATGGAAGATTATGCGCTTATCGGGCGTTCACTTGAGGATATTATCGTGGAACCCATTCGTTCTATTCTGATTCCGTTGTTTCCTGAAGTAAAGAAAGCCGCTATGAATGCCGGTGCTCTCGGAAGTGGTATTTCAGGTTCAGGGCCATCTATGTTTGCTTTGTCTGAAGGCAGGGAAACAGCAGAAAAGGTAGCCGAAGCCATGAAACAGGTTTATGCTGACAGTGGTATTGATTATGAGATTTATGTGTCGGGAATTAATGCTCAAGGCGCAAAGGTGATTTAGATTATACGAACAAAGAAAACTTGCATCATTCATGAAATTTTATAGTACCAATCACAAAACAAAGCCCGTTTCTTTTAGAGAAGCGGTTATTCAAGGCTTGGCTGATGATAAAGGGCTTTTTTATCCGGAAAGTATTCCGGAACTTCCAGCTTCCTTTTTTGAAAGGCTCCCGAAATTGTCGCTACCTGAAATTGCATTTGAGTTTTTAATACCTTACGTGGGGGATGAACTTCAGGATACAGACTTAAAGTTGTTGTTGGAAGAAGCATTGAATTTTGACATCCCACTGGTAGAAATCACAAGAAACATTTATGCTTTGGAACTTTTTCATGGCCCGACTATGGCGTTTAAAGATGTGGGGGCAAGGACCATGGCGAGGTTTTTGTCGAAATTTACAAATCATGCAAAAGTTACTGTTCTGGTAGCTACTTCAGGAGATACCGGAAGTGCTGTGGCCCAAGGTTTTTATAATGTGGAAGGTGTTGATGTTGTGGTGTTATACCCTAAAAATCAGGTGAGTAATATTCAGGAAAAACAATTTACCACGCTGGGTGGGAACATTACAGCACTGGAAGTGAACGGAACTTTTGACGACTGCCAGCGCATGGTGAAAGCCGCTTTTGTCGATTCAGAGTTAAAACAAAAACTAAACTTATCTTCAGCCAATTCTATCAATATTGCACGGCTTTTGCCACAAGCGGTATATTATTTTTATGCTTATGGCCAGTTAAGAAATCTTTCCAAACCACTGGTAATTTCCGTTCCCAGTGGAAATTATGGGAATTTGACAGCAGGGCTTATTGCTAAAAAATCAGGCCTTCCGGTAAGTCGTTTCATTGCGTCTGCCAATCGTAATGATGTGGTACCGGAATATTTCTCCACAGGAATTTTCAACCCACGGCCGTCGCTCCCTACCATTTCTAACGCCATGGATGTCGGAGATCCGAGCAATTTCTCCAGAATGCTCGAAATGTATGGCAGTACGCTGGCAAACATGAAAGAGGACATCTCGGCTTACAGTTTTTCTGATCAGGAAACCATCCTTGAAATGAAGTTCATTCACAGAAGATACGGTTATGTCTTAGATCCTCATGGCGCCGTAGCACATCTTGGACTTTTAGCCTATTTAAAAAATCATGAGGCTTCCGGAATCTTCCTTGAAACGGCGCATCCGGCCAAGTTCAAAGAAACGGTTGAGGATGCTTTACCATTAAAGCTGGATATTCCTAATCGTTTAAAAACCAGTCTCGAAAAAGAAAAACTATCCATTGAAATAAGCAATGATGTTGATGATTTGAAATCTTATCTTATGAATCGTTAACAATTATCCTATTTAACTAATTAGCAGAAAGAAGTTCCTCTTTAAAAGCAAAAATTATTAGACCTTAGTGTATTCCTTCAAACGATTGCGTTAGGCAAATTTTGATCCACATAATTCAAAACAGCTATTTATAAGGCATTTATTTGACCATAGTCTAAAACGGCCTGTTTATATAAGTAACTTTGCTTAGGTACTATATATTAATGGGGGTTAGTGTAAGGATTTGGGTGTGAGTTTATTTGTTTGATTGCTAATGCGTTATTAATTGCATTGAAAACTATATTTTGAAAAAAAATTACTGAGGATGATAAAAAAATTTACTTTTTTAATTTTATTGGGATTGGCAGGATTAACCTTAAAAGCCCAGGTAGTGACATGTGATCCGGCCTTCCCTACCGCCAATGATTCGGTTACAATAACTTTTCATGCTGAT
>CAZGZO010000151.1:0-6791 GCA_964529695.1 uncultured Lentimicrobiaceae bacterium | reverse complement strand
ACTGAATGATAAAAATGTATCACAATCCGGTATTGCTTCATCAAAGTGTGGAGGGGCTCAACATCTCTCCTGACGGCGTTTACGTCGATGTTACTTTCGGCGGCGGTGGACATTCCCGACTCATTTTGAAACATCTTGGTGAAAACGGTAGTCTGGTTGCCTTTGATCAGGATCCGGATGCAATTTCTAATCTGCCGGATGACGATCGGATACAGTTTGTTAATCAGAATTTCAAATACCTGAAGAATTTCCTGACGCTTTACGGAAAGCCTGAAGTCGATGGGATTTTAGCCGATCTGGGGGTGAGTTCTTATCAGTTTGATGAACCGGAACGCGGGTTTTCTACTCGTTTTGATGGACCGCTGGATATGCGGATGATGAAAAATCAGGGAAAAAGTGCGTCTGATGTGGTGAACACTTATTCCGAAGATGATTTGTACCGGATTTTTCGTCAGTACGGCGAAATCAAAAACAGCCAGTGCATGGCAAAGTTGATTGTTGAGAAGCGAAATGTGAAGCCGATTGAAACAACACAGGAACTTATACAGGCTGTGGATAAATGCGTTCCGGAGAAACATAAAAATAAACTGTTGGCCATGCTATTCCAGGCCATCCGTATTGAAGTCAATGAGGAACTGGAGGTTCTGAAAACATTTTTGGAACAGAGTTCAGAGGTATTAAAACCCGGGGGAAGACTGGTAGTGATTTCTTACCACTCGCTGGAAGACAGGTTGGTGAAGAATTTTATGAAGACCGGAAATTTTGAGGGAGAACTCAAAAAAGATTTTTACGGAAATAAGCTGGTAAACCTGAAACCTGTGTTCAGCAAAGCAATTGTTCCTGATGAAGAAGAAATAAGGCAGAACAGCCGTGCGCGTTCAGCCAAACTGAGAATCGCTGAAAAACTGGATGTGTGATGAAAACAAATAGCCTAAAACCCAAAAAAAACAAAAAGGAAAAGAGCCTGAAAGCTCCTGTGAATGGAAAGCGCATTAGCAAAGCCACACAGGAAGTTCTTGGAGGTGGTGTTCTGGAAAAAGAACGGGCTTTTCGCATGTTCCCCTTTTTGCTTTTTCTGGCCTTTCTGGCTTTTATCTACATCACCAATGATTTTACACTTGAAAGCAAGGTTCGTGAAGTCAGCCATCTGCAAAAGGAGGTTCGCGAGTTACGGTATGAATACATTTCTGTGAAATCCAACCTTATCACCATCAGTAAGCAATCTCAGTTGGCTAAACGCCTTAAAAAACTGGGAATCAAAGAAAATAAAGAACCACTCAAGGTAATCAGAATAAAAGATAACAAGTAACGTGGCAGAGAATAGAAATGACATATTATGGCGGGTGTATCTTGTTTATGGCTTGATGCTTTTGTTTGGCGCAGCTGTGGTGGGAAAGATTGTTTATATCCAGGTGAAGGATGGCAAAAAACTGGCAAAAGCAGCTAAAAAACAAGAAATAAGGGTCTTTGATTTGAAGGCAGCCCGAGGTAATATTCTCTCCGATGAAGGGGATTTGTTGGCTACATCAGTTCCTGTGTTTGAGGTGCGTATGGACGCAGCCAGCGAATATATCCCTGATTATCTTTTTAATACAAAAGTGGATTCTCTGGCACAAGATCTGGCAGGCTTGTTTCATGACCGGTCTGCCGATTTTTACAGACGCATGCTTGTGGCTGCCAGGAAAAAAGGGAACCGCTATTTGTTGATTCACCGACATGTCAATTACCAGCAGTTGAAGAAAATTGAAGGGTTTCCCATTTTACGGAGAAAAGCTTATGGCGGCCTCATTACCTTTCACAAAACTACACGCGAGCTTCCGTATGGCATGCTTGCAGCCCGAACTATTGGTTACAGTAATCCGGTAGAACACATCCATGTTGGATTGGAAGGAGCATACGCAAAAGCTTTAAAGGGTAAAAATGGTAAGCAAATCCGGAGGAGAATCAATCACGGAGCCTGGCTTCCTGTTCATAATGATCAGGAGGTGGAACCACGAAATGGTGATGATATTGTTACAACTATAAATGTTGATTTACAGGATGTTGCTGAGGAAGCATTGAGGAAACAGATGATAAAGCACGATGCCAAAATGGGATGTGCTGTACTGATGTCTGTGAAGACAGGAGATATCAAAGCTATTGCCAACCTGAAATACGATTCAACCGACAACGCCTACGAAGAGACCTATAATATGGCCATTGGAGAGAAGATAGAACCTGGCTCCACTTTTAAGCTGGCTTCCATGATTGCAGCATTGGATGACCATAAGGTAAAACTTACTGATACTGTTTCTGTGGGAAAAGGATACGTAACATATTTTGGCAGAACCCTCAGGGATGTTCATGATGTTGGGCATGGAATTCTTACCGTAAGAGAAGCTTTCGAAAGATCTTCTAATGTTGGGATTTCAAAAATCATCTTCAGAAGTTACAAGAATGATCCTTCCCGCTATACCAATCATCTCTATGCGATGAAACTGAATAAGCGTCTGGGGCTCCGAATTCATGGAGAAGCCTGGCCGTATATCAAAAATCCTTCTGATAAAAACTGGTATGCGACTTCTTTGCCTTGGATGTCAATTGGTTATGGTTTGGAATTGACGCCTTTGCAAATATTGACTTTGTACAATGCCGTTGCCAATGAAGGGGTAGAAGTGAAACCGCGTTTTGTAACAGAAATTACCAACGGCGGAACCGTGATAAAAAAATTTCCTGTAGTAATCAGGGATTCTATGATAGCACCTATGAGGGTTATCAAGAAAGTGCAGTCGCTGTTGGTTGGAGTCGTTCAACGTGGTACGGGGCAAAGTCTGAAAAACAAGCATTTTCAAATTGCCGGGAAAACCGGAACAGCCAAGATTGCACAGAACGGTAGATACATTCATGCTTATAATGCCACTTTCGTGGGATATTTCCCCGCCAGCGATCCGCAATATTCTTGTATTGTAGTGATTCACAAACCAATACATGGATATTACGGTGCTGCTGCAGCAGCACCGGTTTTCAAAGAAATTGCTGATGAAGTTTATGCTACTTCATTAGCCATGAATATGGGTTCCGGTATTCCGGATTCAATTGCTTCTATTCCGGAGGCTTGGCGTCCCAGTTGGTATCCGAATTTGAAGACAATTTATAAATCTCTGGGTGTTAATCATAAAGATTATCTCAGTGAAGAAAAATGGGCCGAAACCCGTGATGTAAACGACACAGCAGTTTTTCAGGCATACGACTTTTCAAAGGGTCTGGTCCCCAATTTACGGGGAATGAAAGCCCGGGATGCTGTTTATCTCTTGGAAAATATGGGCTTTAGAGTCAATGTGAAAGGCAGGGGAGCGGTTATTTCTCAATCGCTGCGCCCGGGAACACGATTTCAGAAAGGACAAACTATAAACATTTTTCTAACCACATTTTGACAAACAGGTATGATAGAGTTAACTGAAATATTGAAGGGTGTTGAAATTCTGCGGATTCAAGGTGTTGATAATATTGGCATTGAATCCATGGCACTTGATTCCAGAAAAGTTCAAAAAGGTTCTCTGTTTGTCGCTATTTCAGGTTCTCAAACCGACGGGCATAAATTTATTGGTATGGCTGTCGAAAAAGGCACTGTAGCAGTAGTCTGCGAAGTGATGCCGGAACAAATTAAAGATGATGTTACTTATATCCGGGTCAAAGATTCATCACTGGCACTCGGCAAGATGGCCGCTAATTTTTATGGAAATCCCTCGCATCAGCTGAAACTGGTTGGTGTAACGGGAACTAACGGTAAAACTACCATCGTCACGCTTCTACAGCGTCTGTTTATGCAGCTTGGATACAAGGCCGGTTTGATCTCCACTATTGTAATTAAGGTACAAAACCGAGAAATTAAAACGGAACGTACTACACCGGATCCAATCACTATTAATAAAGTGTTGAGGGAAATGGCAGATGAAGGATGTGAATTTGCTTTTATGGAAGTTAGTTCACATGCCGTTGTTCAGGAAAGAATTGCTGGGTTGAAATTTACCGGAGCTGCCTTCACCAATATCACTCACGACCATCTGGATTACCACAAAACCTTCAAAGAGTACATCCGGGCCAAAAAGAAATTTTTTGATGACCTACCAGCGGAAGCTTTTGCAGTCGTGAATGCTGATGACAAGAATTCGGGTGTGATGTTGCAAAATACAAAAGCATCGAAATACAACTTCGGGTTGAAAACCATGGCTGATTTCAAAGGACGGCTGCTGGAAGACGAAGTTGAAGGTCTAAAAATGCGAATCGATGATGAGGAATTCTTTTCACTTCTTGTCGGTGAATTTAATGCATCCAACTTGCTGGCTATCTACAGCATTGCTCTGTTGTTAAATCAGAAAAAGGAAGAAGTCCTGGCTGCTATGAGTACCCTGCATGGTGCTGAAGGACGTTTTGAGGTACTTCGTTCGCCGGAAGGTGTTATCGCTATTGTCGATTATGCCCATACACCGGATGCATTGAAAAATGTTTTGGAAACCATTAGATCGGTTCAAGCCGGCGATGCCAGGGTGATTACCGTAGTGGGAACAGGTGGTGATCGTGATAAAACCAAAAGACCCGTAATGGCTTCTATAGCAGCACAATATAGTGAAAGAGTGATTCTTACTTCGGATAATCCACGTACGGAAGATCCGAATGCCATTCTTGAAGATATGATGACCGGAATTGATGTGGTTCAGAAACGATATACCATGGTAATCAGCGATCGGCGGGAAGCCATTAAGACAGCATTCAATCTGGCGGAAAGGGGCGATATCATTTTAGTTGCAGGAAAGGGGCACGAAAAATATCAGGAGATAAAAGGAGTGAAACATCACTTCGATGATAAAGAAATTTTGAAAGAATTGTTTGAACAAGCTTAAGAGATATGTTATACTATTTATTTAAATGGCTTCATGATAGCTACTCATTTCCGGGAGCAGGGGTGTTTCAATACCTGTCTTTCAGAGCTGCCCTGGCTTTGATAACATCTCTTTTAATCGGGATGGTGTTCGGTGGCCGCTGGATTCGTTTTCTGAAAAGGAAACAGGTTGGTGAAACCGTCCGCGACCTGGGACTGGAAGGCCAACTAGAGAAGCAGGGAACTCCAACCATGGGAGGTTTGATCATCTTGTCTTCTATCCTCATCCCGGCTTTATTGTTCGCTAAACTGGACAACATTTACATAATCCTGATGCTGTTCACAACAGTCTGGATGGGTATTATCGGATTCATTGACGACTATATCAAAGTATTTAAAAAGGACAAACAAGGTCTCCGTGGAAAATATAAAATTATCGGTCAGGTAGTCCTGGGCCTGATAGTTGGACTGGTGATGTATTTCAATAAGAATGTGGTGATTCGCGAGAAAATTCGCCCATCAACCGATATTGTTTATGCAACAAATCAACAGCCGAGCCCTTCTGAAAGGTTTTCTATTCAGGACAAACACGCTGTAAAAACAACCATCCCATTCCTGAAAAACAACGAGTTTAATTATGCTGCATTGTTGAAATGGATTGGCCCGGATTATAAAAAATGGGCATGGCTGGTTTTCATTCCAATCGTCATCTTAATTATTACGGGTGTTTCGAACGGTGCAAATCTAACGGATGGGATGGATGGGCTTGCGGCAGGAACGTCCGCAATTATCGGGGCCACGCTGGGAGTCCTGGCCTGGATATCCGGTAACATCATTTTCGCTGATTACCTGAATATTATGTATTTGCCCAATGTGGGTGAACTTGCTGTATACGTCAGTGCTTTTGTTGGATCTACGGTTGGTTTCATGTGGTTCAACACTTATCCCGCACAGATTTTCATGGGTGACACGGGAAGCTTATCAATCGGGGCAATCATCGCCGTGTTTGCAATCATCATAAGAAAAGAATTACTGATCCC
Organism: uncultured Lentimicrobiaceae bacterium; assembly: GCA_964529695.1. GTDB lineage: Bacteria > Bacteroidota > Bacteroidia > Bacteroidales > F082 > Sulfidibacterium. The sequence continues at coordinate 893 of CAZGZO010000151.1, read as the reverse complement.
GCTGCTTTGCGGAATCTTTCTGGCTGAAAGCATTTCGGTCATGTTGCAGGTTGGATATTTCAAATATTCCAAGAAGAAATACGGAGTTGGACGCCGCATTTTTATGATGGCACCCCTCCACCATCACTTTCAAAAGAAGGGATATTCAGAACCAAAGATTGTTGTGAGGTTTTTAATTGTGGGCATTGCGTTGGCGGTTATGACGATCATTACGTTGAAAGTCAGGTAAATAATATGAAAAAGAATGAGCCAAAAATACAATATAGTAGTTCTCGGGGCGGGCGAAAGCGGCGTTGGCGCTGCTGTTTTGGCCAAAACCAGGAACCTGAGTGTTTTTGTTTCAGATAATGGAAAGATAGATACAAAGTATCAAAGCGTTCTTACACATTTTGAGATTGAGTTTGAAGAAAACGGCCATACAATGGAAGCAATTCTGTCGGCTGGTGAAGTGGTGAAAAGCCCCGGAATTCCCGACAGCATTCCTTTAATCAGGATGCTGAAAGAGCAAGGAACTTCAGTCATTTCCGAAATTGAATTTGCCTCCCGGTTTACAGATGCTAAGAAAATTTGCATCACCGGAAGCAACGGGAAAACAACTACAACGCTGCTGACCTATCACATCATGAAAAACGCAGGATTGAACGTAGGCCTGGCTGGAAACGTTGGCCAGAGTTTTGCCATGCAGGTGGCACTGCACGATTTTGATTATTACGTGCTTGAGATAAGCAGTTTTCAACTGGATGGTATGTTTCAATTTAAAGCGGAAGTGGCTGTATTACTGAATATTACCCCAGATCATCTGGATAGATACGACTACGATTTTCAGAAATACGTGGACTCAAAATTCCGGATTCTTCAAAATCAAACCAAAAACGATTTTTTCATCTACTGGG